>NC_016745.1:0-172500 GCF_000243075.1 Oceanimonas sp. GK1
CTGCTTTCGCTGGTCAGGGCTGCGTATTCTACGCCGTCCTATTTATTCGTCAAGCATTGGAACCGAAGTTTTTACTGCTTGTTGACCGTGGCGTGTTCCGCCGTGTCAGTGAGGGCGCATTATAGGGAGCCGCGATTTTTGCGCAAGGGCTTTTTTGACAAAAAACGGGGTTTCAGCACCGAACGCTTATTAACCCAGCAAAATCACATGTTAGCCACAGAGTTATACACAGATCCTGCACTTTTATCTGGGTTTCGGTACTATATTGCCCTGTCAGCCCCCAATAAAGAGATGAAGGCATGAAATCATTAAAGGCATACCAGGGAATAGTTCCAACGCTGGGCGAGCGCGTGTTTGTAGAAGAGTCTGCCGTGCTCTACGGCGACATTACGCTGGGTGACGACAGTAGCATCTGGCCTCTGGTTGCCGCCCGAGGCGATGTGAACCACATTCGCATTGGTGCCCGTACCAATATTCAGGATGGCAGCGTGCTGCACGTCACCCGTAAAAGCGAATCACGCCCCGACGGCCTGCCTCTGCTGATCGGTGATGACGTAACGGTTGGCCACAAGGCCATGCTGCACGCCTGCACCATAGGAAACCGGGTACTGGTGGGCATGGGCGCCATTATTCTGGATGGTGCCGTAGTGGAAGACGATGTGATTATCGGTGCTGGCAGTCTGGTGCCGCCGGGCAAGCGGCTGGAAGCCGGCTTTTTGTATGTCGGCTCACCGGTGCGTCAAGCCCGGCCGCTGACCGAAGCAGAAAAAGCCTTTCTGCCCGAGTCGGCCGACAACTATGTACGCCTGAAAGATGAATATCTGCAGCAAGATTGAGGTGTGAGGTGTGAGGTGTGAAATATCTCCTCACTCCTCACCCTTTTCGCATCAGCAATTACAGGCTGATGCTGCCGTCCGGCGCAAAGGCCTCTTCTTCGATTCGTTCGCACACCAGCTCTTCGATATCGAAACGGACCTGCTCAAAAGCCAGGATCACACTGGCCTCGTCAGCCAGTTGCTGGCCGGACAGGTGCTCCAGCCGGTGCAACGCAATAAAGCAGGGAATTTGTCGTCCCTGCCAGTGGGTACTGAACGCCACCCGCTGATCATCGGGTTGCCAGTAAATTTCGTCACCGACGATGATGTCCTGATTCATTGTGCCTGCTCCAGCCTGGCCCTGAGCGCCAGCAACACCGGCTCCATGTCGGGGCGCACACCGCGCCAGAGATAGAAACTCTCCGCCGCCTGCCCCACCAGCATGCCCAGACCATCGTAACGTTTACTTACTCCCTGCTCGGCCGCCCAGCACAAAAAGGGAGTTTCTTCCCGGCCATACATCATATCGTAGACCTGAGTACCGGAATGACAAAGGCTGGCAGGCAGCGTTAGTCGCTCTCCCTGAAGGCTGGCGGAGGTACTGTTGATGATAAGATCAAAGGCACCCTGCAGATCATCCATTGTCTGGTGAGTCACCGGCCCCAGTCCGGCAAAGCGTGTTGCCAGCGCCTCGGCGCGGGCCTGGGTACGGTTGGCTACCACCAGCGCGGCCGGCCGTTCGGCCAGCAGCGGCCCCATCACGCCCCGGGCCGCCCCGCCCGCCCCCAACAGCAGAATGCGCTGCTCCGCCAGGGGTACGCCCAGGCGATGAAGATCCATCACCAGACCGGCGCCGTCGGTGTTGTCGGCCAACAGGCGGCCGTCTTCCAGCACCTTGAGGGTATTGACCGCCTCCGCCAGCGTGGCGCGCTCGCTCAGTTCATCGGCCACCGCCAGGGCATCGGTCTTGAACGGTACGGTAATATTGCAGCCACGCCCCCCTTCACGCACAAAATGACCCAGGCCGCCTTCAAAGTTGTCCAGCGGCAACAGCAGGCGCTCATAGCTCATGGCCTGCCCGGTCTGCTCGGCAAACGCCTGATGAATAAAGGGAGACTGACTGTGGGCAATGGGGTTACCGATAACGACATATCTGTCCATGATGGCTCTCGCTGCTGGTCGGGCGGCCGCCTGATCTCGGCGGCTAACCGTGATGTTCAAAGGGGATTGGAATTATATTGCCACGAACGGCGTTTTTTTGGTTGCATTAGCCGCTGAAACGAATAGATTTTGCGCTAACGAACAAAATAATTGTGGTTGGCCTTGGATACCGAACTTTTAAAAACCTTCCTGGAAGTGTCCCGTACCCGTCACTTCGGCAAGGCGGCAGAGCATCTTTATCTGACCCCCTCGGCGGTCAGCTTTCGCATTCGCCAGCTGGAAAGCCAGCTGGGGGTGACCCTGTTCACCCGGCTGCGCAACAACATTCAGCTGACTTCGTCCGGCGAGGCGCTGATCCCCCATGCCGAGTCCATGCTGCTGGCCTGGGCCCGGGCCCAGCACGAGGTGGCGCTGAGTGAACGGCAAACCCAGCAACTGGCGGTGGCCGGCACCGCCAACCTGTGGGACGCCTATCTGCAGAACGGCCTGCACCGGCTTTATTGCGAGCTGCCGGCGCTGTCGCTGCGGGCGGACATTCGCACGCCCGAGCAAATGACCCGGGCGCTGCTGAGCCGCACCCTGGATCTGGCCTTTCTCACGGATCCGGCCCGCATTGAGGGCGTACGTCATATCGCCACCCACACCATGGACCTGCAGCTGGTCTCCACCTACCCGGATCTCGATGCCGCCCGGGCCATGGCCCAGGACTATATTCGCATCGACTGGGGCACCGCCTTCAACACCCAGCACGCCAAATTGTTCAATACCGCCACCCCGCCGCTGTTGCACACCGGCTCGGTACGGATTGCCCTGGAATACCTGCTGCATCACGGTGGCAGCGCCTTTTTGCCGAGCTCGATGATCCGGCAATACCAGGATCAGGAGCGGCTGTTTCTGGTGGATGACGCCCCCACCATCAGCCGGGAGGTTTATGCCGCCTTTCTGCCCGGTGGCGAACGCCAGGCCTTGATCGACAAGGTGATCGAGCTGTTCGGTGCCTCCGAAGAGGCAACCGCTTAAACCCAGTCTCTGGGTTCCAGAAACGCCTGCAGCCGGGCCTCATTGGTGCCTGGCTCGGGCTGCCAGTTGTATTCCCAGCGCGCCAGCGGTGGCATCGACATCAAAATGGACTCGGTCCGCCCGCCGGTCTGCAGCCCAAACAGGGTGCCCCTGTCGTAGACCAGGTTAAACTCTACGTAACGCCCGCGCCGGTACAGCTGGAACTGGCGCTCGGTCTCGCCATAAGGGGTCTCCTTGCGGCGTTCGATGATCGGCAGGTAAGCATCCAGATACCCCTGCCCCACCGCCTGCATAAAGGCAAAACACTGCTCAAAGGGCCAGTCGTTGAGGTCATCAAAGAACAGGCCGCCAACTCCCCGGGTTTCATTCCGGTGTTTGAGGTAAAAATACCGGTCGCACCAGTCCTTGTATTTGGGGTAGACCTCCTCACCAAAGGGCTCGCACAGCGCCTTTGATACCCGGTGCCAGTGCCGGCAGTCGTCTTCCACCGGATAGAAGGGGGTCAAATCGAAGCCGCCGCCAAACCACCATACCGGATCGGCACCTTCCTTCTCGGCAATAAAAAAGCGTACATTGGCATGGCTGGTGGGTACATGGGGATTGTGCGGGTGGATCACCAGCGACACGCCCATGGCCTCAAAGGAACGACCGGCCAGCTCGGGCCGGTGTGCCGTGGCCGAGGCCGGCATGGCGGCACCGTATACGTGGGAGAAGTTCACGCCGCCCTGCTCGATCACGGCCCCGTTCCGCAGCACCCGGCTGCGGCCACCGCCACCCTCTTCCCGGCTCCAGTTGTCTTCCACAAAGCGCCCGGTGCCATCGGCCAGCTCCAGTTGCCGGCAGATACGGTCCTGCAGCTCCAGTAAAAACGCCTTCACGGCCGCGGTATCCGGTTTGGTACTCATCATGGTTCCTTGTTGATATGCAGTCAGGCCGGGCGCAGCACGGCGCCGGTAATGCCATCTCGAATAAGCGAGGGATTGGCCCGCCCCCCAGTGTTGCCCGGCAATATATAATCAAGTTCGTTCCCGAGCCGCCCGGCCAGCTCCTCGGCGCTGCGCGCCGGCTCTTCACCGCTTTTGTTGGCACTGGTCGAGACCAGCGGCTTGCCAAAGGCCAGGCAGAGATCGTGGGCCTGGGGATGATCGGTGACCCGCACCGCCAGCGAGTCAAAGCGGCCTTTCAGCCACTCGGGCACCTCGGGCCGGGCCGGAATAATCCAGGTATAGGGGCCCGGCCAGCTTTCCAGGATCACCTCCAGCCGCCCTTCCGGCAGCCGGGTCAGATCCAGATAGGGCAGCAACTGGCTGACATCGGCGGCGATCAGCACCAGCCCCTTGTCGACGGGGCGCTCCTTGATCGCCAGCACCCGCTGTACCGCCTCGCCGTTGTCGGGATCGCAGCCAATGCCAAACACCGCCTCGGTGGCATAGCCAATCACTCCGCCCTGCTCAAGCTGGTCAACGGCGGTAAAAAGCGCTTGCTGAGTCATTGAAACTGAATGTCCTTGTTGAATAAAAGCCGCTTACTGCTGGTAGCCACAGCCCTTGCAGGGGCAATGCAGGCGTCCCTTTCGCTCGGCCAGAATACCAAAGCCGCAGTCGGGACAGGCCTGGGCGACCGGTTTTTCATTGATGATATAACGGCAGCCGGGATAGGCATCGCAAGCATAGAAACGCTTGCCATAGCGGGACGTGCGGGCCACCAGATGACCCTTGCTGCACACCGGGCAGACCGGATCACTGTTGCCCTGATCATTGAGATCGGCCACGTAGTGACAGGCGGGGTAATGAGAGCAGCCGATAAAAAGCCCGTAGCGTCCCTTGCGAATGGCCAGGGTATGGCCACACAGGGGACAGGCGCTGCCTTCCAGCGGTTTCTCCACGTCTTCATCGTGTTCGATGACTTTCAGCGGGCGCAGGTAGTCACAATCGGGATAGGCAGAGCAGCCCAGAAAGGCGCCATGCCTGCCATGACGCAATTGCAGGGGCCGGCCACAGTCGGGGCAGGCCTCATCGGGCCGGGCCGGTGGCTTGCCACTGAACAGACTGGGATCAATTTTCGACATGCCGCGCCTCCGAATTCATCGCTCTGAATTCTACCAGCGCGGCCGGGTTCAGTGAACCGCTCCGTCGGGTTGATCGAACAACAGATCTTCCAGCTGGTGATAAGCCGACTCGCTGCCGGGTACATTGAACAGCACCATCAGCACCACCCACTTGAGGTCGTCAAGTTCGATGACCGGCGAGTCCAGTTCCATCACCCGATCGATCACTATCTCCCGAGTGTCGGCATTGAGTACCTTGATCTGCTCAAGAAACAGCAAAAAGCCGCGGCCCTCGGTATCAAGCTTGTACAGCTCTTCCGGGGTGTAGATACGAAATGAATCGGGGGCGGAACAGGCCCAGGACGGAGGTTCATCCGCTTCCTGCAGCTCGGCCAGACGTTCCAGCCAGGCCAGCGCCTTGAGGATTTCTTCCTTGTTGAAACCCGCTTCGGTCAGTTCTTCGGCGAGTTCATCCTGATCCACCATGGTGTCTACATCCGCATGGATGTAGGTCTCGAACAAGTACATCAGTACTTCGAACATGATCAGCTCCTCCTCGCTCTGACATAACCCCCAGGCACGGACTCCACCCAGCCAGCCAGTTCCAGCTCGACCAACCGGGTTATCACCTCATGCACCGGCTGCCGACAACGGCTTGCTATCACATCCAGCGCCGTTGCCTCTAAACCTACGGTATCCAACAAGTCCGGATAAGGCAATAATTGCTCCGTGGCGGTATGGTGAATTTTGACTGCCGCCGCAGAGAACTGCGCCAGTTCTTCGAGCACGTCGTCCGCCTCACACACCAACTTGGCCCCCTGCTGGATCAACCGGTTACAACCTGCTGCCTGCGGGTTTTGCCGGGCTCCGGGCACGGCAAACACTTCCCGGTTCTGCTCCAGGGCAAAGCGCGCGGTGATCAGCGACCCGCTGCGCTCGGCGGCTTCCATGACCAGCACGCCCAGGCTGAGACCGCTGATGATGCGGTTGCGGCGGGGAAACTGAAAAGCCTGGGGCTTTTCCCAGGGATAACATTCCGACAGCAGTGCACCACCGGCCTCGATAATCTGCCGGGCCAGGCGAGCATGGCGCTTGGGGTGGCACTGGGCCAGCCCGGAGCCGAACACCGCCAGGGTGGTGCCGCCGGCATTCAGGCTAGCCTGATGGGCCAGGCCGTCGATGCCCATGGCCAGCCCCGAGGTAATGGCCAGCCCCGCCTCCACCAGCGGCGGGATCAGGGTTTGGGTGTTTTCCTTGCCGACATAAGAAGGGTGGCGGCTGCCCACCACCGCCAGCTGGGGAAGATCCAGCACCTGCAGGTTGCCTTCCACAAACAGCAGCAAGGGGGCACCGGGCAGCCGGTTGAGCAAAACGGGGTAGCGTTCATCAGCGCGCGTCAATATATGCCGTTGGGGACCAGCCTGACACCACTGCAGCAACCGTTCCAGCAAGGCGTGCCGAGGCACCAGCAACTCGGTGCGCAACCCTTCGTCGATGCCCGCCTCGCGCAAGTGTTCAACATTTTGACAGCCGGCACCCAGCCGCTGCCACAGTGCCCAGCCACGCACCGGCCCCAGCCCGCGGGCCTGCTGCAAGGCAAGCCAGGGCAACAGGGAATGGGAGTCAAAGGCCCTGCTCGTCATATTCCGGCTCACCCAACTGATAGTGACGCTGCACCGGCTCCCGGCTGTCGAGCACCAGGGCCGCGCTGGCGTGTTCAAAGGTCTGGAACACCATGATCCGGGCCACCGCCAGGGGCGGCAGGGGGATCGACGTACCGCCCGGCGGGGCCGGGCGGTACACACCATAAAGGTCGCCCGTGCGCAGGCCGTCTTGCTGGCCCTTGTTCAACAGCACCACCTCATGGCGGGCGGCCACGGCCCCCTCATGGCCCATTGCCAGCACCCGGCCGTCGCCGAGGTCCGGGCCCGGTGCGGGCTGGTAAAACGCCGCCAACGCCTGCCCGGCCGACAGGGGCAGCAGCACATCGCCCGGCCGCATTTCCCGGCTCAGGCTGCGGATCTGCACGCTGGCAAAACGTGGCTCAAGCTGCTCACGCGCATGCACGACGCCCACCAGCATGGCCCGGTGACCATAAACCTCACGGCGGTGTTCGTCGGTCAGCCTGCCCCTGTGCCGATACACGCCATACAGCTGTCCGGGCTTGGTCCGGCCAGCCACGTAGGCCAGCTCGCCCTGGCGCAGCAGATCCCGTCCGTGCCGACTGCCCAGCAGCACCGGCGCCGAGGCCAGCTCGGCGGAGGACAGCAACTGGTAATCACGGGTGTAGTTGATGATGGCGGCCAGGGGCACCGTGGTTACCGCCGACTCGGGCCGCATGCGGGGCGACAACCTGACGACGCCGCCGGGCTGACCCGTGCCTTCGTGCACCAGCCGGGGCTCGCCGTTCACCCAGATCAGGGTCAGCCGGTCGCCGGGGTAAATCCGGTGGGGATTGGCAAGCTGAGGATTGGCCTGCCACAGCCGGGGCCACTGCCAGGGAGAAGCAAGAAAGCGGGCGGAAATATCCCACAGGGTATCCCCCTGACGCACGGTGTAACTGTCGGGATGGCTGGGTTTCAGCGCCAGGGTTCCGGCCTGAGGGGCGCCACAGATCAGCAGTAATATGCCGGTCAAAAGCCATGCTCTCGGTTTTATCATCCCTGCCGCCCCAGACATGCTGTTGGCCATAAATAACCACTCCTGCCGTGGTCTGCCGACTGTTGCTGATTTTTATGTCGCAAATGGCTAAAATACTGACAGTACCGAATACAGGAAAACAGTGTTGTTATGGCCAAAGTATTAGAAGTATTGCGCTTTCCCGATGAGCGGCTGCGTACCGTCGCCAAACCGGTTGACGCCTTCACCCCCGAGTTACAGACCATTGTAGATGATATGTTTGAGACCATGTATGCCGAAGAAGGCATAGGGCTTGCGGCCACCCAGGTCGACATTCATCAGCGCATTATCGTTATCGACGTGTCCGAGGATCGCGAGCATCCGCTGGTGCTGATCAACCCGGAGATCCTGGACAGCCACGGCAGCACCGGCATCGAGGAAGGCTGTTTGTCGGTGCCCGGCGCCCGCGCCCTGGTGCCCCGCGCCGAACGGGTGAAGGTTCGCGCTCAGGATCGCCACGGCGAGACCTTTGAGCTGGACGCCGACGATCTGCTGGCGATCTGCATTCAGCACGAGATGGATCACCTGATCGGCAAGCTGTTTGTCGACTACCTGTCGCCGCTCAAGCGCCAGCGTATTCGTCAGAAAATGGAAAAAATGACCCGCCAGGAACAGCACTGATTCACCGCTAAGGATTCCTCTTGAGCAAACTCAACCTCGTTTTTGCCGGCACGCCCGACTTTGCCGCCCGCCACCTGCAGGCGCTGCTGGATGCCGGCCACCATGTGATTGCCGTTTACACCCAGCCCGACCGCCCTGCCGGCCGGGGCAAGAAGCTCACCCCCAGCCCGGTCAAGGTCACCGCCGAGCAGGCCGGCCTGCCGGTATACCAGCCCCAGAGCCTGCGTGACGAAACCGCCCAGGCCGAGCTGGCGGCCCTCGGTGCCGACCTCATGGTGGTGGTAGCCTACGGCCTGATCCTGCCGCAAGTGGTGCTCGACACCCCGCGCCTGGGCTGCATTAACGTGCACGGCTCCCTGCTGCCCCGCTGGCGCGGTGCGGCCCCCATTCAGCGTGCCATCTGGGCCGGCGATGCCGCCACCGGCGTCACCATCATGCAGATGGACAAGGGCCTGGACACCGGCGCCATGCTGCACAAGGAAAGCCTGCCCATCGAGGCCGGTGATACCTCCGCCAGCCTGTATGAAAAGCTGGCCGTGCTCGGCCCACGAGCGCTGCTGCACACTCTTGGCCAGCTGGCCGACGGCAGCGCCGTGGCCGAACCGCAGAACGACGCCCTGGCCAACTACGCCGAGAAGCTGAGCAAGGAAGAGGCCCGCATCGACTGGACCCTGCCCGCCGCCCAGCTGGAGCGCTGCGTGCGCGCCTTCAACCCCTGGCCGGTGAGCTACTTTCTGGTCGGCGAGCACAACATCAAGCTGTGGCAGGCCGAGGTGCTGGATGAAGCCTCGGCTGCCGCCCCGGGCACCATCATCGCCGCCGGCAAAAATGGCATCGACGTGGCCACCGGCCAGGGCGTGCTGCGCCTGCTGAGCCTGCAACCGCCGGGCAAAAAGGCCATGAGCTGCCAGGATCTGCTCAACGCCCGCAAGGACTGGTTCACCCCCGGCAGCCAGCTGTCCTGACCACCGCCAACCAGAAGAGAACACCATGAAAACTCGCGCCGCCGCGGCCTCCGTGGTTCACCAGGTGATCAACCAGGGCCAGTCCCTTTCCACCCTGCTGCCCCGTTACCAGCAGGAGGTGGCCGCCAAGGATCGCGCCCTGTTGCAGGAGCTGTGTTTTGGCACCCTGCGCTGGTATAGCCGCCTCGACGCCATGGCCAAGCAACTGCTCGACAAGCCGCTCAAGGGCAAATACCAGCCGGTGCACGCCCTGCTGCTGGTAGGCCTGTACCAGTTGCTGTATACCCGCATTCCGGCCCATGCCGCCCTGGCGGAAACCGTCGCCGCCTGCAAGCGGCTCAAGGCCGAGCCTTTCAAGGGGCTGGTCAACGGCGTGCTTCGCAATGTGCAGCGCCAACAGCAGGAGCTGGAAGCCAAGGCCGATGCCCTGCCCCAACTGCGCCTGGCCCACCCCAACTGGCTGATGAAACGGCTGCAACAGGCCTATCCCGATCAGTGGGAAGCCATCATGGCGGCCAACAACCGCCATCCGCCCATGTGGATTCGGGTCAACGAAAACCATCACAGCCGGGAAGATTACTCGGCGCTGCTGGCGGAAAACGGCATCGAGGCCAACGCCGATCCCCTCGCCCCCCAGGCCCTGCGGCTGGCCCGGCCGGCGGACGTCACCACCCTGCCCGGCTTTGACCTGGGTCACTGCTCGGTGCAGGACGCCGCCGCCCAGATGGCGGCCCAGTTGCTGGACGCACAACCGGGCGAACTGGTGCTCGACGCCTGTGCCGCCCCCGGCGGCAAGACCGCCCATATTCTGGAACGCCAGCCGGCGCTGAGCCAGCTGGTGGCCATCGACATGGACGCCGACCGGCTGCAGCGGGTGCACCAGAACCTGGCGCGCATCGGCCTGACCGCCACCGTGCGGCAGGGCGACGCCGCTCACCCCGGCGACTGGTGGCAAGGGCCACAGTTCGATCGCATTCTGCTCGATGCCCCCTGCTCCGCCACCGGCGTGATCCGCCGCCATCCGGACATCAAGTGGCTGCGCCGGCCCGAGGACATCGCCCAGCTGGCCGCATTGCAATCGCAAATTCTCGATGCCCTGTGGCAACAACTGAAGCCCGGCGGTATGCTGCTGTACGCCACCTGCTCCATTTTGCCCGATGAGAACCGCGAGCAGATCAAGGCCTTTCTGGCCCGCACCCCGGACGCGGTGCACCGGCCCCTGCATGCCGGCGACACGCCGGACCAGCCGGGCTGGCAATTGCTGCCGGGTGAGGATGAGCGGGACGGTTTCTATTACGCCAGCATAGCGAAACAGGCATGAAAATCATCATTCTGGGGGCCGGCCAGGTGGGCGGCACCCTGGCGGAAAACCTGGTGGGTGAGAACAACGACATCACCATAGTCGACACCAACACCGAGCGCCTGCGCGAGCTGCAGGACAAGTACGACCTGCGGGTGGTCAACGGTCACGGCGCCTACCCGGCGGTGCTGCGCGAGGCCGGCGCCCAGGATGCCGACATGCTGGTGGCGGTCACCAACAGCGACGAAACCAACATGATCGCCTGTCAGGTGGCCTATTCCCTGTTCAACACCCCCAACAAGGTGGCCCGCATTCGCTCGCCGGAATTTCTGGCCGAGCGGGAGCGCCTGTTTCTGAACGAGGCCATTCCGGTCGATAACCTGATCGCCCCCGAACAGCTGGTCACCGAATACATCTACCGGCTGGTGCAATATCCGGGCGCCCTGCAGGTGGTGGACTTTGCCGAAGGCAAGGTTGGCCTGGTGGCGATCAAGGCCTATTACGGCGGGCCGCTGGTGGGCAACGCCCTGTCCACCCTGCGGGATCACATGCCCAGCATCGATACTCGGGTGGCCGCCATCTTCCGTCAGGACAGACCCATTCGCCCCCAGGGGACCACCATTATCGAGGCCGATGACGAGGTGTTTTTCGTCGCCGCCAGCGGTCACATTCGCGCGGTCATGTCGGAGCTGCAGCGGCTGGAAAACGACTACAAGCGCATCATGATTGTCGGCGGCGGCAACATCGGCGCCGGCCTGGCCCGGCGGCTGGAGCAGCGCTACTCGGTCAAGCTCATTGAGCACAACCCGGCCCGGGCCGAGCAGTTGTCGGAGCTGCTGGAGAACACCATCGTCTTCTGCGGCGATGCCTCGGATCAGGAGCTGCTGATCGAAGAGCACATCGACCAGGTGGACGTGTTTATCGCGGTCACCAACCAGGACGAGGCCAACATCATGTCGGCCATGCTCGCCAAGAAAATGGGGGCGCGCAAGGTGATGGTGCTGATCCAGCGCGGCGCCTATGTCGATCTGGTGCAGGGCGGTACCATAGACGTGGCCATCTCACCCCAGCAGGCCACCATTTCGGCACTGCTGACCCATGTGCGCCGGGCCGACATCGTCAACGTCTACTCCCTGCGCCGGGGCGCGGCCGAGGCCATTGAGGCCATCGCCCACGGCGACAGCACCACCTCCCGGGTGGTGGGGCGCAAGGTCGGCGATCTCAAGCTGCCGCCGGGCACCACCATCGGCGCCATTGTGCGCGGCGAAGAGGTGCTGATCGCCCACGACAAGACGGTGATCGAGCAAAACGATCATGTGGTGCTGTTTCTGGTCGACAAGAAGTTTATTCCGGAGGTGGAGCGGCTGTTTCAGCCCAGCCCCTTCTTTTTGTAACCGGCCTCGGCGGATGCGCCTTCAACACCGCCACTCCCGCCCTCCAGTTGTGCCACCGGGGCGCTGTCCCGGGCCTGTTCACGCAGGTGCTCGGGCAGCGGCTTGACCACCTCCACCCCCAATTCCCGAAACGCCTCGGCCTGGCGCACCAGGTTGCCCCGGCCGTGAGCCAGCCGTTTCATGGCCCGCTGGTAGCTGTCGTCGGCCCGGCGCAGCGAGGATCCCACCGCCTCCATGTCTTCGGTAAACAGCCGCAGTTTTTCATAGAGTTTGCCCGCCGACTCGGCAATACGCCGGGCGTTCTGGTTCTGCCGCTCCACCCGCCACAGGTTCTCGATGGTGCGCAGTGCCACCAGCAAATTGGTGGGGCTGACCAGCAGAATATTGTGGTCGAGGGCGTATTTCACCAACCCGGGCTCGTGCTCCACCGCCACCAGAAAGGCCGGCTCCACCGCCACGAACATCAGCACATAGTCCAGGGTGCGCACCCCCTGCAGCTGGTGATAATCCTTGCGCCCCAGCTCACGAATGTGGCCCCGCACCGAGGTCACATGCTCGCGCAGGGCCTGCTCGCGCTCGGCTTCGGTTTCCCCGTTGAAGTAACGCTCGTAGGCGGTGAGCGAGACCTTGGCGTCGATGATGATGTCCTTGTCCTGGGGCAGGTGCACAATCACATCGGGCTGGTAGCGCTTGCCGTCGGCGTTGGTCAGGCTTTGCTGAGTGCTGTATTCATGGCCTTCCCGTAAACCAGACTCAGACAGCACCCGTGACAGTACCACCTCGCCCCAGTTGCCCTGCTGCTTGCTGTCCCCCTTCAGGGCCCGCGTCAGGGCATGGGTGTCGGCGCTCATCTGCTTGTGCAGCTCGGCCAGGCGCTCGATTTCAAACTTCAGGCTGTGGCGCTGGCGGCTTTCGTCGGCGTAGGTTTCCTGCATGTTGCGGCGAAACCCCTCCAGCTGCTCCCTGAGCGGCCCCAGCAGGGCATCCAGGCTGGTCTGGTTCAGCTCCCGCAGATTGTGGGTCTTCTGCTCAAAGATGCGCTGGGCCAGGTTTTCAAACTGCTGCTGCAGCCGGGTTTCACTGGCCTCGAACTGGGCCTGTTTTTCCGCCGCCCACTGCCGCTCCTGGCGCAGCAGGGTTTCATACTCCTTGAGTCGGCCGTTCATCTTCAGCACCAGCTGCTGCTGTTGCTCCAGCCGCTGGCGGCTGTCCTGCAGCTCGGCACTGCGCTCTACCAGCGCCTGCTGCCAGTGTGCCCCCTGCTGGGTCGCCAGTTGCAGGCGCACGCCCATGGCCAGCCGGGTCAATCCCCAGCCGGCGAAGGCAGACAGGGCGGCCAGCCCCAGTGGCCAGTAGTGGGGCAACCAGTCGGTCATACTCATCTCCGTCTGGTGATCAGCGCCAGCACGCGACGGTTGAACCGCCACCACAACAGCACATAAAACAGGTAGAGGGACACCAGCACCCCTTTGTGATGATTGACGCCGTTATCGAACTCGGCGAGCGGCACACCCAGTATCTCCACATAGCCGAACACCAGCAGGGGAAACATCAGAAACACCGACCAGCGCCAGCACAACGCCAGGGCGGAAACCAGAAAACTGTCATTCACTGAAGCCGTCTCCACTCACCTTCTCTGTCACGAGCTTACCAGCGCCGGCCGGGAAATTCAGCTCACCGGCCAGGTAGTCCCGCAACAGCCCGGAGGGAATGGAGCTGATTGATGCCAGGGTAAAGGCCGCCCAGCGGCCGGCCTCGGTCAGGGCGTCGTCCATGGACGCACCGGCCACCAGGGCGTGGATCAGGCCACCGGCAAAGGCATCGCCGGCGCCGGTGGCATCCACCGCCGTGACCACCGGCGCCGGCACGCAAATGCGCCGTCCGGCAGAGATGGCCTCGGCACCGTCCTCTCCGTGGGTCAGCACCAGCCACTCCAGACCCTCGCCGGCCAGGGCCCGCGCCTGCTGCCAGGGGTCGGCCACCGCTCCCATGTCGGCGGCGGAAGCCATCATGATGCGGCAGGGCCGCGGCCAACGCCCGCCCCTGGGATACTGGCTGATCACCAGGCTATGGCGGTTCATGGCATCCATATAGGTGGCGACCTCGGCCCCTTCGGTGTTGACATAAAGGCAGTCAACGGGGGCCTGAGGCAGCCGGGCCGGCAACGCCGGCGCGCGGGCCTGGCGCAGTATGGTCCGCTCCCCCTGGCTGTCTACCAGCACCAGCAACTCGCCGGTGGCGTCGTCAACCCGCTCCACGTGGTCCAGGTTCAGCCCCAGTGCCTCGGCTTGCTGCAGCAGCCAGTCACCGGTAGGGTCCCGGCCCACTCGCGCCAGCACCGTCACCCGGTGCCCGGCCCAGCACAGTCCGGCGCCGGTATTGGCCGCCCCGCCCCCGAGCCGGCGCCCGGCATCCCGGTAGTGCAGCCGCGCCCCCGCCGTCAGGGGCGCGTCCAGCTGCAACACATGATCGCAGTTCAGATTGGCCAGCAGCATGATGTTCTTTTTAATGGTGTTGGCTCCCGGCATGATGATTCTCGACTGACATAAGGGCCGCATCTTACCGCCCGGCTCCCCCCCGGCACCAGCCCCTGATTGCCTTTCCCTTGATGCAGGTCAACCCGAAAGGACTCACAAGACTACCTTTGACGTTCTGAGTCCTGCTATGCTGCCCTGGCGATCAATACGGTCGCCATTTAGTCAAAATAGCAACAAGCATGGGACGCTTCAGCCCGCGGTTCGGGCTTAAAAGCCACCCTCAACCCGCACGAGGATGGATATGCAATTTTTCAATAACCTCAGTCTGCGCAACAAGCTGATGGCCATGGTCGTGACCCTGTTTATCGGCCTGCTGCTGGTACAGGGCTCGGCCATGAGCAGCCTGCACAACGAGCTGCTCAGTGCTCGCAAGGAAAAGGTGCAGGAACAGGTGGAAACCACGATTTCCCTGATCAACCACTTTTATGAGCAACGCCAGCAACTGGGCGAGAGCCAGAGCCGCCAGCTGGCGCTGGAAGCCGTGCGCGCCCTGCGCTATGGCAGCGAAGGCTACATGTGGATCAACGACATGCAGCACCGGCTGGTGATGCATCCGAAAAAGCCCGAGGAGGAAGGCCGCGACATGACCCGGGTGACCGACGCCGACGGCCGCCACCACTGGCAGGCCATGGTCACCACCGTCGCCAGCAACGGCGCCGGCTTTGTGGACTACACCTATATCGGCCCCCAGTTCGACCGTCCGCAACAGAAAGTCTCCTATGTACAGGGCTTTGCCCCCTGGGGCTGGGTGGTGGGCAGCGGCGTTTACCTGAGCGACGTCAATACCCTGTTCTGGCAGCAGGCGGGCAAATCCCTGGGGCTGCTGATGCTGGTGGTGCTGCTGGCGCTGGCACTGATCATCATCATTACCCGCTCCCTTACCTTTTCGGTGGCCCGGGTGCAGGAAGTGATCGCCCGCTTTGGCAAGGGCGATCTCGGTGCCCGTACCGGCGCCACCCGCACCGATGAAATCGGCCAGCTGTCCCGGGGAGTGGATGCCATGGGCGATCAGCTTTGCGCCCTGTTGACCCAGGTGCGCGAGGCCGCCACCCTGCTGGACGGCGAGGCCGAGGGCTTGAGCGTGAAAAGCAAACAGACCCGTGCCAGCATGCAAAGTCAGTTCAACGAGGTGGACCAGGTGGCCACCGCCATGAACGAGATGAACGCCACCGTGCACGAAGTGGCCCGCCACGCCAACGACGCCTCGGCGGCGGCGGAAAAGGCCAACCAGGAAGCCAACATGGGCCACGATGACGTGGTGCGCAGCATCGACAGCATGCAGCAACTGGCCGATTCGGTGGGCGAAGCGGGCCAGGCCATGCAGGAGCTGGAAAGCCAGACCCGGCAGATCGATTCGGTGGTGGAGGTCATTCGCAACATCTCCGAACAGACCAACCTGCTGGCCCTCAACGCCGCCATTGAAGCGGCCCGGGCCGGCGAATCGGGACGGGGCTTTGCGGTGGTGGCCGACGAGGTGCGCTCCCTGGCCCTGCGTACGCAGGAGTCGACCGGTGAAATCCAGCGCATGATCCAGCAGTTGCAAAGCCATGCCGGTACCGTGGCAGAACACATGACCAACAGTCAGGAGCAGGCCGCCATCAGCATGGACGTGGTGCGCGCCGCCGGCCGAGATCTGGAGCAGATCCTCAACGAGGTACAGAGCATCAATGACATGAACGCCCAGATAGCCACCGCTTCGGAAGAGCAGTCGGCGGTGGCGGAAGAGATCAACCGCAACCTGATCAACATCAACGAAGGATCCCGGGAAGCACTGCAGGTGGCGGATCTGATCTCCGAAAGCAGCCAACGGGTGTATCAGTCTTCCAACCAGCTGACCCGGCACATCGCCCACTTTAAACTCGAGCGCAACGACGGGACCGCGGCCCGGCGCGAGCCCCAGGGGCTGACCGAAGCCAGGACCTGATCAAAAACGCCGCTCCATTGAAGCGGCGTTTTGTTATTCAGGAAAGTGGCGGGATCAGCCCTTCAGCACCTTGTCCAGCGCGGCTTCAAACGTCGCCACGGTGCGGTCCACATTCTTCAGCTTGTCGAGACCGAACAGACCGAGACGGAAGGTCTGGAAGTCGGCGGGCTCGTCGCAGGCCAGCGGCACACCGGCGGCGATTTGCAGGCCCTCGGCGGCAAACTTGCTGCCGCTCTTGATACCGGCGTCGTCGGTGTAGCACACCACCACACCCGGCGCGGCAAAGCCATCGGCGGCGACGCTCTTGATGCCCCGCGCCGCCAGCGCCGCCCGCACCCGATCCCCCAGTTCCTGCTGACGCTGTTTCATCAGCGCAAAGCCCAGCTCCCGGCTCTCGACAATGGTATCGCGGAACGCCGTCAGGGCGTCGGTGGGCATGGTGGCGTGATAGGCATGACCACCCTGCTCGTAGGTTTCCATGATCTGCAGCCATTTCTTCAGATCAAGGGCAAAGCTGCTGCTTTGGGTATCTTCAATGCGCTCCCGGGCGAGCCGGCTCAGCATCACCAGACCGCAGCAGGGCGAGCTGCTCCAGCCCTTTTGCGGCGCGCTCAGCAGAATGTCGACCCCACAGGCTTCCATGTCCACCCAGATGGTGCCGGAGGCGATGCAGTCGATCACCAGCAGGCCGCCCACCTCATGCACGGCGTCGGCCATGGCACGCAGGTAGTCGTCGGGCAGCATCATGCCGGCCGCGGTTTCCACGTGGGCGGCAAACACCAGATCGGGTTTTTGCTCACGAATGGCGGCCACCACCTCCTCAATGGGCGCCGGCGCCATGGCGGCCTGAGGACCGTCTTCAATGGTGCGGGCCTTGAGCACGGTTTCCGACGCCGGAATATTGCCGGCTTCAAAAATCTGGCTCCAGCGGTAGCTGAACCAGCCGTTGCGCACCACCAGGCAGCGTTTGCCGGTGGCAAACTGGCGGGCGACCGCTTCCATGCCAAAGGTACCGCTGCCGGGCACGATCACCGCCGAGTGGGCGTGATAGAGCGTTTTCAGGTTGGCGGAAATGTCCTTCATCACCTGCTGAAAACGCGCAGACATGTGGTTAAGCGCGCGGTCGGTATAGACCACGGAATATTCCAGCAGACCATCGGGGTCGATATTGGGCAGCAATCCGGACATAATCACCTCTTCAAACGTAGTCGATACTGAAAACAGGGCCGCGGGCGCGCCGCCGAACACTCCCAAGAATGGCACAATCTCCATTCAAAGGGCTACCTCTCAATTGAGTCTTGTGAGGCAGGGGTGAAACGCGGCCGGGCAGAACCGTCAATAATGCCCAACCCGTTGCAAAACAGCAAAAAAACCATCAACAAAACTAAATATCAAGCAAATATGCAAAACTTAAAACTATTTTTAAGTTTTCAGGCAAATTAAATAACCACTCAAGAGAACACTCATGAACGAAACATTCAGCCTGGAAGGCAACGACTTTATTCCCCTGTGCAACCTGCTGAAGGTGCTGGGCTGGTGCGACTCGGGCGCCATGGCCAAGGGAGTGATCGACGACGGCGCCGTCACCGTAAACGGCCAGGTGGAAGTGCGCAAGCGCTGCAAGATAGTGGCGGGGCAGACCGTCCACTTCAACGGCCAGACGGTGACAGTCACCGAATAAGCACAACAAGGGGCCGTCCGGCCCCTTTTGCTTTGAGGGGGAATAGCTACAGCACCTGAGCCGCAATCCAGCCAAACAGGATCAGCGGAATATTGTAGTGAATAAAAGTAGGGATCACAGAGTCGCGAATGTGATCATGCTGACCATCCACGTTCAGTCCGGCGGTAGGCCCCAGCGTCGAGTCGGACGCCGGAGAGCCCGCATCCCCCAAGGCGCCGGCGGTACCCACCAGGGCAATAGTGGCCATGGGGGAAAAGCCGAAACTCAGTGCCATGGGCACAAAGATGGCGGCAATAATCGGCACGGTGGAAAACGACGAGCCAATGCCCATGGTAATAAACAGTCCGACCAGCAGCATCATCAGTGCGGCCATGGACGGACTGTCGCCAATCAGGCTGCTGGCCCCCGCCACCAATTCGGGAATGGTGCCGGTGGCCTTCATGACCCCGGCAAAGCCCGAGGCGGCGATCATAACAAAGCCGATAAAGGCCATCAGCCGCATGCCCTGAGTAAACACATCGTCTTGCTCCTTCCACCTGAACAGGCCGTTAATCGACAACAGGCTGAAGCCCAGCAGGCCACCCAGCACCATGGATCCGGTCAGCACCTGTACCGTCAGCGCCCCCACCACCGCCGCCGCCAGCACCGCAATCTGTAGCCCGGACAGCGATCCGGCCGTGTGCTGCTGTTCGTCATTGCCGCCCATGACCGGCTGGTGATACTCCACCTGATGGTAATCCCGAGGTTTGCGGTAACTGAAGAACACCGCCACCAGCAGCCCGGCCACCATGCCCAGGGCAGGGATCAGCATGGCTTTGGGCGCCATGCCATAGCTCACCTCAAGCCCCAGACCGGCACCGGCTTCATTGACGTTCTGGGTCAGAATATCGTTGAGAAAGATGGCGCCAAAACCCACCGGGGTAATCATGTAGGGAATGACAATACTGAAAGTCAGCACGCAGGCAATGATGCGCCGGTCCAGCTTCATCATGTTCATCAGCCCCAGCAGCGGCGGGATCAGCATGGGAATAAAGGCGATATGAATGGGCACTATGGTATCGGCGGAAAAGCCGATCACCACCAGGGCCCCGTAAATGCCCCATTTGACGTATTTCATGCGGGTGGCATCTTCACCCGCGCCAATCAGCCGCAGGATGCGTGCCGCCACCAGATCGGCAATACCGGTGCGCGACAGCGCCACCGCAAAGGCGCCCAGAGTGGCCGACGCCAGCGCCACCACGGCGCCACTGCCCAGACCGCCGTTAAAGGCGGCAATAATGTCATTCACCGGCATGCCCGCATGCAGGCCGCCCACCAGAGCAGAAATCACCAGGGCAATCACCACCGGCACCCGTAACAGGCTCAGGCCCGTCATGATCAGTACGGCCAATACTATGGTATTCATCGACACCTCCATGTCGTTTGCTTCCAACACTCCCCGCGCCCCGGCAAACCGGGGCAGACGGCCGGCCATGCCGTCCGTCTGTAAACCACGGACTTACAGACGGCCGTAAAAGGTCAGCCGGGCATTTTCCGACAGCGCCACGCCGGGCCGGTTGTTGTAGGCCAGCACCACCAGCATGCGGGTGATGTCGCCTTCGGTGGGCGTGACCCTGTGTATGGCGTTGCGGCCACGGAACAGCACCAGAGTGCCGGCATCCATGTTCAGCTTCTTGGGGGTGACCTCACCCGCCAGCACACGGTGCACTCCTTCGAAGTTCATGTCGCCGCGATCGGCATCGCGCAGGTTTTCCACGTATTCAAACACACCACCGCCGGCGGGTTTCTGGATCAGCAGGGTGGTGGCGAAGGAAGAATTATCAAAATGCCAGCCCAGCTCCTGGCCCTCACTGGCGTAATGCAGGTTGATGGACGACAGCGGATCGGCGTATTCATAGAGGGTTTCTTCCAGCACCTCGCCGAGAAACTCGCGGAATACCTCAGCATCGTAAAGGGTGCGCAGGGGCGTATCATGGCCGACGATATCATCGGTGATACAGCCCTTGGAGGAGGTGACCTTAGCGTTGCGCGGATGATCCTCGGCAAACGCCGGATCGGATTCGGAAAGATACACATTGTGCTGCTTGGCGGTGTAATGAGCCAGGTGCTGCTTGGCCAGGCCGTCCTGCCTTACCTGCTCCACCACCTCCGGCCTCATAAAACCCGGCAGCACCAGGGCGCCGGTCTGCTCCAGGGTCTGGCGGCAACGGGCGCGAAAGGCGGGGTCGTCAATGGGGTAGACACTCCAATCGACAATGCCCTGCAGCTTGTCCAGATCGCGGATGGGTGTCGGCTCGCTCAGGTTGCTCATATTATTGCTCCGGTCAGTTTAGGTCTTGGGGATTACTGCCCAGTCACCATACAAAACCCGACCGGAACCCAATAACGATAAAAACTTAACCCCTCATTAACATTTATTAACCCTCATCACCTCCGGCAAACTTGATTCATGCCCGGCAGGCTCGCATGATCACCCAACCTGTGCCTCAGGACGCAACATGACAAGGAAGGAATGTAATGGAGCAACCCAGTCACCGTCTGCCCAAACTGAGCAACATCATGGCCTTTGAGACCGCCGCCAAAACCGGCAGCCTGGCCGGCGCCGCCGATATTCTGTGCCTGACCCCGGCTGCCGTCAGCCAGCAGATCCGCCAGCTTGAGGATCATCTGGGGGTCAAGCTGTTCCTGCGTTCCAAGCACGGGGTGGAGCTGACCGAGGCAGGCACCAGCTACCTCACCTTTACCCAGGAAGCCTTTGAGTCGCTGCGGGTGGGGCAGCAGAGTCTGGCCCGCTATCAGGGTGAGCAGGTACTGACCATCACCGCCCTGCCCACCCTGGCCAGCCGCTGGCTCATGCCGCGCCTGCACCAGTGGATGGCCCGGCATCCTCATATTCAGCTGCGGGTACAGGGCACGCACAGCCAGATTGACTTCGGCAACGATCCTACCGACTTCTATCTGTCCTTTGGCGATGAGCACTACTCGTCCCAGCATTGTGTTGAGCTGTTCCGGGACAGAGTGATGGCGGTATGCAGCCCGGCACTCCTGCCCAATGGCAAGGTGATAGACTCATTTGAATGGATTGGCAGCCATGCCATGATCCATGTGGACTGGGGCCGGGACGGGCGCTTTCTGCCGGACTGGAGCGAATGGCTGCAGGCCGCGGGACACACGGCCAGCCCGGCCCGCCCCGGGCCATCCTTTAATCTGTCGTCCATGGCCATCGATGCTGCCCTCGCCGGCTGCGGTCTACTACTGGGCCAGCGCGCCTTTATTCGCGACGAGCTGTCCGACGGCCGGCTGGTAGCTCTGTCGGACGTGACCCTGCCACTAAACAAAGCGTATTATCTGGTGTACCCGGAGCGGGTGATGGGCAAGCCCGGCGCGCGGGAGCTGGTGAACTGGCTGCGCGAACAGGCCAACAACGAAGAATAATACGGGACAATGCAAACAAAAAAGCCCCGCATTGCTGCGAGGCTTTTTATGAATCTGGTCGGCATGAGAGGATTCGAACCTCCGACCCCTTCGTCCCGAACGAAGTGCGCTACCAGGCTGCGCTACATGCCGTTAACGGGGCGAGAATGTACCGAAACGCCGGTGCCCTTGCAAGCCCTTTTTCATCAAAAATCCGCTTTTGGGCCCAATAATCGCATGGTCCAGTCATCCACCCGACCGGCGGCCAAATAATCCGCCGCTTTTTTACGCCAACTGGCGGATAATTGTTCAATTCCGACCAGCTGGCGCAGCCCGTCGGCATCGAACCCCCGGTTGAACATAATATCGCCGGCCCGCTTTACCGGCATGGCGGGACAGGGCCGCTCCATCAGCTCAAGGGGCGAGATGGGGGTGACCACGCCTTCCTCCAGCACTCGCAGCAGCCAGCCGGTGCGGCCATTGGCCTGCACCAGCACCGAGAAAAAATCGTGACCAAAGCGGGCATTGAGCTTGTAGCAGGGGGAACGCGGCTGGCTGATCTGCACCAGGGCGTCCCCCAGCCGAAACACATCGCCAATGCAGGCGCTGTCTTCGGTCAGTCCGGTGCCGGACAGGTTTTCGCCAAAGGCGCCCGGCACCAGCCGCTTGCGGCTGTCGTTCAGCCCCATGCCCTCGAACCACTGGCGCCACACCGGGTAATGCTCCGCCGGATAATAATGCAGCGCCCGCTCGGGGCCGCCGTGAAACCGGGTGGACACCTGCGCATCTCCTTCCAGCCCGGTGCGGCGGCAAAGCAGGGCGGCGCCGACGGGCTGTTTGTCGATGGCGCTGTCGATGCCCGGCGCCAGCGGTTTTGCCTGTCCGGTGAGAAGGGTGACTCGCATGGGTGGCTCCTGTGGTGATATTCATCGTTACCCGTGATGACATCAAGCGGCAAAAATACCTTCACATAAAATCATTATTTACCCTATCGGGCAAGCCTCTTTAGAGCATCCATCCTGCTCACCGGCTTGAAAAAGCCGAACGGCGGGCCCAATAATCCTTACAACCTTATCGGCAAACGGAGCCGCCTTTATTCATGAAAATTGCCTTTTTCAGCACCCGCCCCTACATGCAGGCGCCCTTTGCCGAGCACAACCGCCACCACGGCTTTGACATCACCTGGTTCGATGCCGGCCTGAACGCCGACACCGCCGTGCTGGGCAAGGGCTTTGACGCCGTGTGCGTGTTCGTCAACGATCAGCTGGATGCGGACGTCATTCAGATCCTGGCCGACGGTGGCGTCAAATGCATCGCCCTGCGCTGTGCCGGCTATAACAACGTGGATCTCCGGGCCGCCACCAACGCCGGCATCGAGGTGGTGCGGGTACCCGCCTATTCTCCCGAGGCGGTTGCCGAACACACCGTGGGCCTGATGCTGAGCCTCAACCGTCATATTCACAAGGCCTATCAGCGCACCCGGGACGCCAACTTCTCCCTCAATGGCCTGGTGGGTTTCAACATGCACGGCAAAACCGCCGGTATTATCGGCGCCGGCAAAATCGGCCTGGCCACCCTGCGTATTCTCAAAGGCCTGGGCATGACCCTGCTGGTGCACGACCCGCTGCAAGATCCCGAGGTGCTGGCCCTGGGCGCCCGTTACGTGGAGCTGGAGCAACTGTTTGCGGCGTCCGACGTCGTAAGCCTGCACTGCCCGCTGACCCCGGATAATCACCACCTGCTCAACCGGGACAGCTTTGCGCAAATGAAGGACGGGGTGATGATCATCAACACCAGCCGGGGCGGCCTGCTCAATGCCAGGGATGCCATTGCCGCCATCAACAGCGGCAAAATCGGCCACCTGGGGCTGGATGTGTACGAGGAAGAAGAGCATCTGTTCTTTGAAGACAAATCCAGCGAGATCATTGATGACGAGATCTTCCACTTGCTTTCAGCCTATCCCAACGTCATTCTCACTGGACACCAGGCTTTTTTAACGAACGAAGCACTGGGCGCTATCGCCCGAACCACCCTCGACAACCTGCAATGCCTGGCCGATGGCCGGCCCTGCGATAACAAGATTAACTAAGGAGCACTTATGAAACTCGCCCTTGCCGCCACCACCGCCCTGCTGCTTACCGCCTGCAGCGGCGGCCTGAAAGTGGTTGAATCGGATCTGCAGCATCATCACTGGAAGCTGGCCGCCATCGACGGCGTGGCCGTCGACTCAGACATTCAGTCAGAGCTGGAAATCGGCGAGCACTTTTCCATTAACGGCCAGGCCGGCTGTAACCGCTTCTTCGGCAGTGCCACCCTGGAGCAGGGCGTGCTCAAGGCCGAGCCCCTGGGCGTGACCCAGATGGCCTGCTCGCCCCTGGCACAACAGGTGGAAACCGCCGTGCTGGATACCCTCACCAAGGGCGCCGTGGTCCGCCACCAGGGCCAGCAGCTGGAGCTGAAGGGCGAGCAATACACCCTTTCCTATGAACTGGCCGACTGGATGAAATAATGAGTGAACATTACCTTGTGTGTCCGGCCTGCCAGGCCCGCAACCGGGTACCCGCCGAGCGCCTGCAACAGGGCCCCAAATGTGGCAAGTGCAAGGCCGCGCTGACCCCGGCCACGGCCCTGGAGCTGGACGGCCCCAGGCTGGACCGGCTGCTCGCCAACGAAAGCCTGCCGCTGATTATCGACTTCTGGGCGCCCTGGTGCGGCCCCTGCAAAATGATGGCACCGGTGTTTGAGGCCGCCGCCGGCGAGCACGCCGGCCGGCTACGCCTGGCCAAGCTCAATACCGAAGCCCACCAGCAGGCCGCCGGTCGCTTTGGCATTCGCTCCATTCCCACCCTGATCGCCTTCAGAGACGGAGAGGAAATCGCCCGCCAGTCCGGGGCCCTGTCCGCCAGCCAGCTTAGCCAGTGGCTGCGTCAGTTTTATTGATAATCCTTACGAGCGCTTTGCCCTGAAAGCGCTCATTATTCTGTTCGGACAAGACTTTCTACATTCATATTTTTTGAATATTCGGCTCGAATATTCCCGCTATATGCCAGCCTTCGTTCATCCATAATGATCCTGTACTCATCATTGACAGGAGCATTCCATGGGCAAGCTGATCGAGGGCGTCTGGCACGATGTCTGGTACGACACCGACAAAAACAAGGGCCGGTTTGAACGCAGCGAAAGCCAGTTCAGAAACTGGATCACCCCGGACGGCCGCCCCGGCCCCACCGGTGATGGCGGCTTTGCCGCCGAGCCGGATCGCTACCACCTTTATGTGTCTCTCGCCTGCCCCTGGGCCCACCGTACCCTGATACTGCGCCGGCTGAAGGGGCTGGAGAGCCTGATCTCGGTGTCGGTGGTACACCCGCTGATGGCCGAGCACGGCTGGACCTTCGACAGCGGTGTTGAGGGCAGCACCGGCGACTCATTATACGGCCACGACTACCTGCACCAGCTCTACACTCAGGCCGACGCCCGTTACTCGGGCCGGGTCACGGTGCCGGTGCTGTGGGACAAGCAGCGTCAGACCATCGTCAGCAACGAGTCGGCAGACATCATTCGCATGTTCAACAGCGCCTTTGACAATGCTGGCGCAACCGAGGGTGATTACTACCCGGCAGCACTCCGGGAAGAGATCGACGCCCTGAACCGTACCATTTACGACCACATCAACAACGGCGTTTACAAGGCCGGTTTTGCCACCTCGCAAAAGGCCTATGACGAGGCCATCACGCCCCTGTTTGACACCCTGGGCGAGCTGGATCAACGCCTGGGCCAGCAGCGCTGGCTGCTGGGCAACCGGCTGACCGAGGCGGATATTCGGCTGTGGACCACCCTGGTCCGCTTTGATGCGGTCTATCACACCCATTTCAAGTGTGATCGCCACCGTATTGCTGATTATCACAACCTTTACGGCTTTTTACGCGATCTTTACCAGCAGCCCGGCATGGCCGATACCGTCAATATGGCGCACATTCGTCATCACTATTTTTGCAGCCACGCCACCATTAACCCCCACGGCATTATTTCCACCGGGCCGCAGCAGGACTGGTGGCAGCCCCACCATCGGGCAGCCCACTTTCCATCAGGAGCAACCAGATGACACCACGTTCCATTACCACCCTTTACCCGGCTCTGGACACCCAGGACGGGGCCGGCGTGCGGCTGCGCCGGGTGCTCGGGCAACACCCCGGGCAGCGGCTGGATCCTTATCTGATGATGGATCATTTCGCCTCGGACGACGCCAGCGACTATATCGCCGGCTTTCCCGACCATCCCCACCGGGGCTTTGAGACCATTACCTATATGCTCGACGGCCACATGCTGCACCGGGACCACATGGGCAATGAAGGCCACCTGCGCCCCGGCGATGTGCAGTGGATGACCGCCGGCCGGGGCGTGATCCATTCGGAAATGCCCCAGCAGGAAGCCGGCCGCATGCAGGGCTTTCAGATCTGGCTCAACCTGCCGGCGGCGCTGAAAATGCAGCCGGCCCGCTACCGGGACATTGCCGCCGACCAGCTGCCGCGCATTCCCTTGGACGGCGGCGAACTGGTGCTGCTGGCGGGTGAACTGGCCCTGGCCGGCCGGGTCTGGCAGGGCCCGATCCACAGCGAGCAGACGCAACCACTGATCGCCGATATTCGCCTGGCCCCGGATGAGCGGCTGAGCCTGCCGCTGGCGGCGGAACTCAGCGCCCTGGTGTATGCCTTTGAAGGCGAGCTGAGCATCAACGAGCGGCGGCTGCCACACGGGCAAAGCGCCCTGCTCAGCGCCGGCGATGCCCTGGAGCTCACCGCAGGCGTTAACGGCGGCCGGCTACTGCTGCTGGCCGGACGTCCACTCAACGAGCCGGTGGTGCAATACGGTCCCTTCGTGATGAACACCCAGGCGGAAATCGAGCAGGCGATCATGGATTATCGGGCCGGCAAACTGGTATAACAGGCATTTTCAGCCAGCAGGAAATCATTATGGATGCGCCGGAGCAGCAACGCCTGAAACGTATTCTTACCGACACTCGCAATATCGCCCTGGTGGGCGCCTCGAACCGGCCGGAGCGGGCCAGTTACCAGGTGATGGAGTACCTGCAGCAACAGGGCTACCGGGTTTATCCGGTCAACCCTCAGCTGGCCGGGGCCGTGATCCTGGGAGAGACCTGTGTGTCGGGCCTGGAAGATCTGGATCAGCCGGTGCAGCTGGTCAACGTGTTCCGCCGGGGCGAGTTCGCCGCCGACATCGCCCTGGATGCCATCGAGCACGAGGCCCTGTGCCTGTGGTTGCAGGAGGGCGTGAGCAGCCAGGCCGCCGCCGACGCCGCTGCCGAGGCCGAGCTGGAATACGTGGAAGACCGCTGCATCAAGGTCGTGCACCGGGAACTGCTGGGGTAAATCGTCTTCTGCAGCCATGAAGCCAGGTCGCACAAAGGAACAACTTCACGACACGCTTCGATCGTGAAGCTGCTCCCTTTGTTCTCCTCATTGGCATGTTTGCATGCCTGTTTGAAGCGCATGCAACAAAAGTAGAAAAGGGGCCTTTCGGCCCCTTTTATTTGTCAGTGGTGCTGATGCCCATCGTCGTGAGCCGGCTTCGCCGGTTTTTCATGAGCCGCTTCCACCGAGATTTCCACTGCCACCTCCCCCGCCTGCTCAAAGTTCAGGGTCAGGGGAAAGCGCTCGCCTTCTTTCGGCGCCTGCTTCAGGCCCATCAGCATCAGGTGATGGCCGCCCGGCGCCAGGGTAACGGACTCCCCCGCCGGTACCGGCAGCGTCTCCAGCTGGCGCATTTTCATCATGTCGCCGTCCATCACGTGAGTATGGATCTCCACCCGCTCGGCCACCGGGCTCTCGGCACCGAGCAGTACGTCACCGGCCTGGCCGTGGTTGTTGATCACCAGATAGGCGCTGCCGTTGACCGCCATGGGCGGGGCCGGACGACTCCAGGGGTGATCGATGTGCAGCCCGCCCTGCTCATAGTCATGGGCCAGGGCGCCGGTGGCGCTCAGCAACAGCAGGGAAGCGATGGCAGTGCGTATTCTGTTCATGTTTTCACTCCTTAACCTAAAAAAGTGCGGTGCCGCTCGGCACCGCCGGAATCCATTGCACGGGTAGTGAAAGATGAGTCCCGTCCATACTAGAAAAAAGTCACCTCTCGCACCATGCGGCGCATTGTCGCAGCCCTCAACGACCGACGGCGTGCTTTTGCAGCATGCGCTGCAGGGTACGCCGGTGCATGCCCAGGGCCCGGGCGGTGGCCGAAATATTGCCGTCGTGCTGCTGCAGCACAAACTGCACATATTCCCACTGATGACGTTTGAGCGACGGGGATTCTTCCTCGATACTCAGGCCCGCGGTCTGCTCGGCATCATCTTCTTCAAAGGCGGCAAGAATGGCGTCGATCTCCGCCGGTTTGGGCAGATACTGCACCGCGCCAAGTTTGATGGCGGCAATGGCGGTGCTGATGCTGGCATAGCCGGTAAGCACCACAATACGCGCCGCGGGCTGGGCTGCCACCAGTTCGGGCAGCAGTTGCAGGCCGCTTTCCCCGTCCAGGTTCAGATCCAGCAAAATGCCCTGGTAGTGGGCCGGCAGCGCCAGTGCCTCGGCCCCGGCTTGCGCCCAGTCCAGGGTCAGCCCCCGACGCTTAAAGCCCCGGCACAGCAAGCGGGCAAAGGTCTCGTTGTCATCCACCAGCAGAAAGTCGGTCATCATGACGCCACCTCCAGCGGCAGCAGGATACGGGCATAAACCCCGCCCTCGGCGTGATTACTGAGCTCCAGCCGGCCGTTCAGCCGCGACAGGGTGGCGTGGGACAGCCAGACTCCGAGCCCGAGGCCAGCGGGTTTGCCCGAGTCGAACTGATCCAGCCCGGCCCGGCGCAACTGGGCGTCGCTCAGCACGCCGCTGCGGTTATGCACGCCCAACTCCCAGTCACCGTTGTCGTGCAAGTGCGTATGCAGCTCGATGCGGCCTTCGCCGGCGTCGGCGGCATTATTGAGAATGTTGAACAGCGCCGGCCAGAACAGCGGGCTGAGCCGGACTTCCCGATCCTGCGCCGCGACCGGACGCCGCCAGTCGACCCGCACCTCCGGCCGCAGGTTCTGCCACTGGGCCAGCCGCTCGCCCAGGGTGCGGTACAGCCACACCGGCTCCCGCTCCGCCTGGCTCTGAGATTTAAGCCGGCTCAGAATATCGGCGCATTGCGCCAGCTGGGTATGAGCCAGTTGCAGATCCTCCTGTACTGCCCCGGGCAGGTTGGGGGTTTCGCGCAGCTCTTCGTTAAGCAGAAACAGGTTGTTGAGGGGCGTGGATAGCTGGTGAGTGAGGCTTGCCGCCTCCATCGCCAGAACCAGCAGCCGTTCGTCGGTATCCTGGCGCTGGTAGGCCTGATTGAGCCGCCGCTCCCGCTCCCCCAGAATGCGCACCAGCCGGGACACACTGGCGGTGATCAGCCCCGCCGACAAGGCAAAGGTCAGCCACATGCCTGCCAGATGCAGATTGAACAGGGCCTCGTGGTCGCCGTGGCCGGCGTGCTCCCCCGCCGGCAGCGGCACATGCCAGAAAAACAGCAGCAAATAGAGGACGGTGGCGATACCGGTGAGCCCCCAGGCAAAACGCGCCGAACACACCAGTGCGGCCATCACCAGCGGCAGCAAAAACAACACCGCCAATGGGTTGCTGGCGCCACCGGTCAGCCCCAGCACCAGTCCCAGCGCCAGCACATCCAGCAACAGGCCACGCTGCAACAAGACCCGGGCCGCCCCCCGGCGCCCGGTCCGGGCCAGCCACCCATTGAGCCCGGCCATGCTCGCCGCCACCACGGCCAGCGGCAGCAGCGGCAAGCCGAGTTGCAGCAGGTAAAACACCAAAGTGCTGGTGCCCAGCACGGCCACAAACACCCAACGGCTGTACAGGCTGAAACGCAGCACGCGATCCAGATCGAGCAATGGCAGGGTGGCGGAAAGGGGTCTGGTCATGGCGGCGGAACAACACACAAACAAAGCGCCATGGTAGCACGAATAAAAACGCCACAAGTGCGGCAAAATGTCGCACTTGTGGCGTGTCGGCGAAGAGCAACCCTGCTGCTGCTTCGCATTGCCAAATCCTCAAGAGGGTGTTTTGGCTACCTTAACAGGCTCAACAGTGACCGGCTCGCTTTCCTCGGCGTCGGCCCGCTTGCCCAGTAACCGCAGGCCGGCGGCCATGGCCAGGGTGCAGAGCACAATGCCCAGCCACCAGGGCATGCCGTAGGCCACGGGCACCACACCGAACAGGGTGGCGATCACCCCCACAAACAGCGCATAAGGCAGCTGGGTGCGCACATGCTCCACCAGGCCGCAGCCCGAGGCCATGGCCGCCAGCAGCGTGGTCTCGGCCAGGGGCGAACAATGGTCGCCCCAAACCGCCCCCGCCAGCACCGCCGCCACCGAGGCGTAGAATAGGTGCATGGCCTCCGGGTCGCCGGCCAGGCCGTGGTGCTGCAGCACCGCCCAGGCCAGGGGTACCACCAGGGGCATCATGATGCCCATCACCCCCCAGGAAGAGCCGGTGGCAAAGGCGGTAAAGGCCGACAGCACAAACACGCTCACCGGAATCAGCTCCGGCTGCAGGCTGTCGCTGAGCACGCTCACCAGATAATCGCTGGTGTTCAGGGTTTCGTTCACCGACGACAGTGCCCAGGCCATCATCAGAATGGTGATGGGCAGCAGCATCGACTTCACCCCTTCAAACCAGTAATGAGCGGCTTCATCCATGCTCAGCAGGCCCTGAATCCGGGTCATCACCAGTGCCACCAGGGTACTGAGCAGGGAGCCCCACATCATGGCGGTAAAGGAGTCGCTGTTACCGAACACGTCACGCAGGCTGGCCTCGGCGGGGAAACCCAGTTCACTCAGGCCGGTGTACCAGATGCCGCCAAGGGTGGTCACCACCAGCACCGTCATGGGAATAATGGCGTTCAGGGCGCGGTGGGGAATGCCCGGCTTGGCATCGATGCTGGCTTCCTCAGCAATGGCTTCCCGGTCGGTCAGGCCATCGTCCACTTCCGCCTGCCGGCGCACCGCCCGCTGTTCGGCCCTGAGCATGGGGCCAAAGTCCCGGCCGGAAAGGCTTATCATGAACACGAACACCAGCGCCAGAATGGGATAAAAGCTGTAGCTGATGGACGCCATAAACACGCCATAGGCGGAGCCGTCAAAGCCGTCCACCAGACTGAGCGCCTCGTCAATCAGCCCCACCTGAAAGCCAATCCAGGTGGTCACCAGCAAAATGGCGGACACAGGCGCGGCGGTGGAGTCCACCAGATAGGCCAGCTTTTCCCGGGAGATGCGCAGCCGGTCGGTGATGTTACGCATGGTATTGCCGACGATCAGCGCATTGGCGTAGTCGTCAAAGAAAATGGCGGTGCCCAGCAGACCGGTGGTGGTCTGGGCGCTGCGCCGGCCGCGCACAAAGCGGGTAATGTGCCGGGCAATGCCCACGGTGCCGCCGTTACGAGAAATAATGCCCACCATGCCGCCGATCAGCAGACAGAACAGCACCACCGACATATGCTCCGAGTCGCTGGCGGCGGCCAGCACGTGCACGTTGACCGAGTCGAGCACGCTGTTAAGCAGCTTGTCGCCGGCCAGGCCATAACCCAGCCAGCCGCCGCAGCAGATGGCCACAAACAGCGCCAGTATCACCTGCCGGAACGCCAGTGCCAGCACAATGGCCAGCAGCGCCGGCACCACCGACAGCCAAGCGGCAATGGCCGGGCTGGCTGCTTCGGCCAGCACAGTGCCGGCCTCATTCTGCAGGCTGAGCGCCAGGCTGTCGGCCTCGGTGACCAGCTCAATGCTGGCCTCGCCGTCCACCGGCATCAGGGCATGACGACGCTCCCCCTGCACCAGCCACAGCGGCTGGTCGGTGGTGCCGCTCACCGTCACGTCAAAGGGAATGCCCTTCAGCACCAGGGCCGGGACGTCAAGGGTGGGCTCGCTGGCCCGGGCCAGCCCGGGCAGCAGTAAAACAAGGGCCAGCAGCGACGTCAGCCAGCGCCGAACATTACATCCTTCCATGGGACTTCTCCTGTCAGACCGAACGCAGGTACCAGTCATACTCTTGCGAGCTGACGTGGCGCATAAACAGTTGTCGCTCGCCGTAGCGGTTGGCGTGGTACACCCGGCAAAACTCCTGACCCAGGTATTCCGGCAGGATTTCGTTGCGCTGCCACTGATCCAGCGCCTGGATCCAGCTGTTGGGCAGGCTGGGCGGATGGCTGGCATAGGCGTTGCCGGTAACGGGCTCGGGGGCGCTCAGCCGGTGCGTCAGGCCATAGTGAATGCCGGCCAATATGCTCGCCACCAGCAGGTAGGGATTGACATCGGCACCGGCCACGCGATGCTCCAGCCGGCGGGCGGCGGGGTTGCCGCCGGGAATGCGTACCGCCACGGTGCGGTTGTCGGCGCCCCAGGTCTGGCTCATGGGTACGTAAAAACCGGGCTGAAAACGACGGTAGCTGTTGGCATTGGGGGCAAACACCACCATGGACTCGGGCATCAGCGCCAGTACCCCGGCCACCGCCTGTTGCAGCAGCTCGCTACCCAGCGGATGGTCGTCATCACCGCAGCAACGGTTGTTGCCCTCGCTGTCCACCAGGCTCACGTGAATATGGGTGCCGCTGCCCGCCTCCTGGTTATAGGGCTTGGCCATAAAGGTAGCTTCCATGCTGTGGCGGGCCGCCACGCCTTTAATCAGCCGCTTGAGCAGCACCGCCTCGTCGCAGGCCTGCATGGCATCGGGTCGGTGCTTGAGGTTGATCTCGAACTGGCCCGGCGCACACTCGGCAATGGCGGTGTCTACCGGCAGATTCTGGATCAGCGCCGCATGCTGAATGCTTTCAAGAAAATCGCAGTAGTCATCCAGATCCGACAGCGAATACACCTGGCACTGACGATCCCGCTTGCCGCTGACCGGCGACAGCGGCGGCTGCAGCTGATGATCGCGGTCCCGCTCCCGATCGATCACGTAGAACTCGGTTTCCACCGCCACCACCGGCGTCAGGCCCAGGGTGGCAAAGCGATCCAGCACCCGCTGCAGCACATGGCGGGGATCGTACACAAAGGGACTGCCGTCGTTTTCATACATGCTCATCAGCACCTGGGCACAGGGTCTGTCCTGCCAGGGCACCCGGCTCAGGGTGCCGGGCACCGGAAAGCACAGCCGGTCGCCTTCACCCTGATCCAGCCCCAGTCCGGTTTCCTCAATGGTGTTGCCGTTAATGTCGAGGGCAAACAGCGAGGCCGGCAGGCAAACCCCTTCCTCGTAGGCCTTGAGCAGGCTGTCCCGGGGAATACGCTTGCCGCGGATCACCCCGTTGATGTCGCCGATCATCAGATCGATGGAATTGATATCCGGGTTTCGTTCCAGAAACTCCCGGGCCTCTTGCATGCCCCTGTCACTCATGGTGACCTCCATGTTGTGTTTTGATAACCATCAAGAATGTGACTTGTTATAGGATAATGAACAAAACAAGGCAATCACTCAGGCGTCACAATGGTTAACAAATTGTAAAAAAGAGTTAACTCTGTCACATATTTCAAACCAGACCTTCCTTTTAAAGCCTATTTTCACTGGATTTAGGCTGATTGGCGTGCTTCCATGAGGTTATGGATTCGGCACTCAAGGCCGTTGAATATATAAACCAATCGGTTTGAGCGGGTGAAAATATGGAAAGAATAATGCACAAGCCCCTGATCGGCGTGACCGCCTGTCAGCGACAGATTGAAGGACACCATTGCCACATGGTGGTGAACAAGTACGTGGACGCCCTGCGCCATTCGGCAGGGGTGGAAGTGGTGCTGCTGCCGGCCCTGGCCGAAGGCCTGAATGAAGGGATCCTGGCGCGGCTCGACGGCCTTTGCCTGACCGGCAGCTACAGCAATGTGGATCCGCGCCATTACGCCGCGGATCGGGATCATCCCGACTACCGACTGGATCCGGATCGGGACGGATCCGCACTGTCACTGATCCGCGCCGCCCGCCGGCTGAAATTGCCCCTGCTCGGCATCTGCCGCGGCCTGCAGGAAATGAACGTGGCCTGGGGCGGCAGCCTGCGCCAGCCGCTGCAGGAGCTGCCCGGCCTGATGGATCACCGCGAGCCGGACAGCCCAGGTGTTAACAGCCACTACGAGCCCGCCCACGCTCTCAGCCTGAATCCGGACGGCCTGCTGCACCGGCTGACCGGCGAGCTGAATTTTGAGGTGAATTCGCTGCACCAGCAAGGCATCGACCGCCTCGGCGATGGCCTGCTGGCCGAGGCCCTGGCACCGGACGGTCTGGTGGAAGCCATCAGTGATCCCACCCTGCCCTTTGCCTTGGGCGTGCAGTGGCATCCGGAATGGCGCACCGACGAACACCCGCTCTATGCCGCCATCTTTACCGCCTTTGGCACCGCCTGCGCGAACTACCGCCAGCGCGTCAACGCCTGAAAAACATGAAGAAAAAGGACACCATCATGCATCAGTACAACACTCAAGCATTACGCGAACAGGACGGCCAGCACCACCTGCATCCCTTTACCGACACCAAGGATCTGGGCAGCAACAGCCGCATCATTACCGGGGCTGAAGGCATTTATATTGTTGACTCCGAAGGCAACCGCATTCTCGATGCCATGGCCGGCCTGTGGTGCGTGAACCTGGGCTATGGCCGTCAGGAGCTGGTGGACGCCGCCGCCGCCCAGATGACCGAGCTGCCCTACTACAACAACTTCTTCAAGACCGCCCACCCGCCGGCGATCAAACTGGCCAAAAAGCTCACCGAGCTGGCCCCGGAGCACATCAACCACGTGTTCTTTACCGGTTCCGGATCCGAGTCCAACGACACTGTGGTACGCATGGTGCGCCGCTACTGGCAACTCAAGGGCCAGCCGGAAAAAACCGTGATCATCGGTCGGCGCAACGGCTACCACGGCTCCACCGTGGCCGGCGCCAGCCTGGGCGGCATGGCCCCCATGCACGAGCAGGGCGGCCCCATGCTGCCGGACATTGAACACATCGCCCAGCCCTACTGGTTTGGCGAAGGCCGGGAAATGAGCCCGGAAGCATTCGGCCTGCTGGCGGCCCGGTCGCTGGAGCAGAAGATCAAGGAGCTGGGTGTGGACCGGGTGGCGGCCTTTATTGCCGAGCCGGTGCAGGGTGCCGGCGGCGTGATCATTCCGCCCGAAAGCTACTGGCCCGAAATTCAGCGCATCTGCGATCACTACGGCATTCTGCTGATTGCCGACGAAGTAATTTGCGGCTTTGGCCGGCTGGGCCAGTGGTTCGGCAGCCAGCACTTCAATATCAAGCCCGATCTCATGCCCATCGCCAAGGGACTGTCTTCCGGTTACCTGCCCATCGGCGGCGTGCTGGTGGGCGACCGGGTGGCCGAGACCCTGATCGAGCAAGGCGGCGAGTTCTACCACGGCTTTACCTACTCCGGTCATCCGGCCTGCGCCGCCGTAGCCCTGCGCAACCTGGAGCTGATGGAAGAAGACGGCGTGCTCGAGCATGTGCGTAACGAGGCCGCGCCCTACTTTGCCGAACGCTGGGCCAGCCTGGCGGATCACCCGCTGGTGGGCGAGGCCCGCAGTCTGGGACTGCTGGGTGCGCTGGAGCTGGTGGCCGACAAAACCACCCTGGCCCGTTTTGAGCCGGGTATCGGCGGCCGCTGCCGGGACAACTGCTTTAACACCGGCATCGTCATGCGCTCCGTGGGCGAAACCATGGTGGTGTCTCCGCCCCTGGTGATCACCAAGCCCGAGATTGACGAGCTGGTGCGCCTGGCCCGTGAGAGCCTGGACACCACAGCCCGCCAGCTCGGCATCATGAGCTAAGGAGACGACCATGAGCCAACACACCCTTGCCCACTGGCAAGCCCTGAGTGAAGGACTGCGGCCCGAGGGCCGCGCCTTTATCAACGGCTGTTACTGCAACGCCATTGCCGGCGAACGCTTTGCCAGTGTTAACCCGGCCACCGGACAGCCACTGGCCGAGGTGGCCAGCTGCGACGAGCAGGACGCCAACCTGGCGGTAGCCCACGCGCGCACCGCCCTGCCCCACTGGGCCGGACTCGCACCGGCCGAGCGCAAACAAGTATTGCTGCGCTTTGCCGACCTGGTAGAGCAACACGCCGAGGAGCTGGCGCTGCTGGAAACCCTGGACATGGGCAAGCCTATTTCCAACAGCCTGGAGGTGGACCTGCCCGCGGCGGTGCGCTGCCTGCGCTGGAACGCCGAGGCCATCGACAAGGTGTATGGCGAAATCGCCCCCACTGCCGCCAGCAGCCTGGGGCTGGTGACCCGGGAACCTTTGGGCGTGGTGGCCGCCATCGTACCCTGGAACTTTCCGCTGATGATGGCCTGCTGGAAAATCGCCCCGGCCCTGGCCGCCGGCAATACCGTGATTTTAAAGCCCTCGGAGAAGTCCCCCTTAAGCGCCCTGCGGCTGGCGGCCCTGGCCCATGACGCCGGCCTGCCCGCCGGCGTGTTGCAGGTGCTGCCCGGCTACGGTCATACCGTGGGCAAGGCACTGGCGCTGCATATGGACGTTAACGCCCTGGCCTTTACCGGCTCCACCGGCGTGGGCAAGCGGCTAACCCAGTATGCGGGCGAGTCCAACCTAAAGCGCACCTTTATGGAGTGCGGCGGCAAGAGCGCCAATATCGTGTTTGCCGACGCCGGCAATCTGGATCGCGTGGCGCAACAGGCGGCCCAGGCCATTTTCTACAACCAGGGCGAGGTGTGCATTGCCGGTTCCCGACTGCTGGTGGAAAACGCCATCAAGGACGAGCTGGTAGAGCGCATTGTGCACCACGCAGCCGCCTGGCAGCCGGGCAACCCGTTGGATCCGACCACCACCATGGGGGCCATTGTGGATGCCACCCAGCTCGACGGCATTGCCGGCCATGTGGCGGCGGCACACAAGCAGGGCGCGCGCCTGCGCACTGGCGGCGAGCCGGTGAGCATAAATGGCGGCCTGTATTTTGCTCCCACTGTGTTTGATAACGTGGACAACAACATGGCGCTGGCGCGGGAAGAGGTGTTCGGCCCGGTGCTGGCGGTGATCGGCTTTGACAGCGCCGACGAAGCGGTGGCCATTGCCAACGACTCACCCTACGGCCTGGCGGCGGCGGTCTGGACCCAGAATCTCGACCGCGCCCTGACCACGGCGCGGCGGCTGGAGTCGGGCCAGGTATTCGTTAACAACTACGCCGGTGGCGACATGACGGTGCCCTTTGGCGGTTACAAGCAGTCCGGCAACGGCCGCGACAAGTCGCTGCATTCTCTGGCCGAATACAGCCAGCTGAAAACCACCTGGATAGAGTTTGGGGCGGGATGATGGCGGTGTGAAACACAAACAGGCCGAAAAACACCAAGGGCGCCGAAAGGCGCCCTTTCTTTTTACTCCACTCCCAACTGCCGCAAAAACAGCTGAAATAGCTCAGCCTGACTGTTAATGGCGAGTTTGCCGTAAATATTCTTGCGGTGGTTCTTCACCGTGCCGGGGCTGATACACAGCAGGTCGGCAATGGCCGGGGCACTGTGCCCTTGCAAAAACAGCCGTGCCACCTGCTGCTCACGCTCGCTCAGACGTTCATCCATAAACTCTTCAGAGCCCGCCCCATCGTCACCCGCAGGCTGCCAGTGGTGCTTTTCCAGCAGCGCCTGCAACAGGGGGAACAGGTAGGCCATTTTTTCGCTAAGCAGGTGACCGTCAGGGTGCGGCTGGGGCTGATAAAAGCCAAAGGAAAAAGCCAGGGTGGCATTCGTGTTGGGTGAGAAGAAACACATCAGCTCGTCATGCAAGCCCAGTCCGGTGTAGTAGGTCAGAAAATACTCGGTGCGCCGAAACTCGGAGGGGGCAATGTCGTCCAGACGGAACACGCCGGCGGCAGGCCGGTTCAGCCAGTGCTGGTAAAAAGGGTCGAGCTGATACATGCCGGCACAGTAAGGATGCAGGGTTTTCGCTTCCTGACGGTGGTTCAGATTATGCAACAGTATTTCGGGGCTGCGCCGGCGGTGAAACCGGCATAACACCAGATCGATACCGGCAAAGTAACTTTCCAGGCAGGCCTGAAGCTCGGGAAGAAATCCCTTGCAATCAACTTGTGACAACAGTTGAGCCAGGGGTTCAAGAGAAGTGGGTGCAATATCCTTTTGCATGAACGCCATATTCACCGACCAATAAAACGGTGAATAAAATGTAACACTCCAAACAGGCCCTGACCAGTTTTTGCGCTGGTTCAGGGCCGGGTCATCAGGCGTGAATATCCGTCAGCAAGGGCACAAGACTTTCGAGCAGCGCCGCCTGGTGGGGCTGCAGTTCCTGCTGGCCCCAGCGGGCGATATCACCGCCGGCGGGATCGGGCACATGAATGTCACTCTGGCTCAGGGTTTCGATCACCCGGTGACCGCAGAAGGGCACATAACCTTCCGAATAGCCCCCTTCGTGCACCATCACCAGCCGGCCCCGGCACAGGCGATCGGCGGCGGCCATCACGTTGGCGGTGAGCTGGCCAAAAGCATCGGCATTGAGCAGCATGCAGCCGAGCGGATCCATGGCGCTGGCATCAAAGCCACAGGCCACCACGATCAGCTCCGGCTTGAAACGATCCAGTGCCGGGATCACCAGTTGATCCATGGCCGCCAGGTAGGTACCGATACCGGATCCGGCCGGCAGCGGCACATTAAGGTTATAACCAAAGCCGGCGCCGCTGCCCCGCTCCTCCGCGCTGCCCGAGCCCACGGGATAGTTGTTGTCGTGATGCAGGGAAAGGGTCAGCACCTCCGCATCCTCATAAAACGCCTGCTGGGTGCCGTTGCCATGGTGCACGTCCCAGTCGATGACCGCCACCCGGCGCACCAGGCCCTGGGCCTGAGCCGCCCGAATGGCGATGGGAATATTGCCAAGCAGGCAAAACCCCATGCCCCGGTCCGCTTCGGCGTGATGGCCGGGCGGACGCGACAGGCAATAGCCGTTGTCGACCTCGCCGTTGAGCACCGCCGCCACCGTGGCCATGGCCAGGCCGGCCGAGCGGCAGGCAATGGGAAAGGCATCCTGGCGAAAGGGCGCATACTGGCCGGCATCACCGAAGCCCTGCTCGCTCATGACGCTGAGCTCGTCGATGTAACGCTCGGTATGAAAGCGCAGCAAATCTTCCCGCGCCGCCGGTGCCGCGTTCACCGGCGTCAGCTGCTCCAGCAGGCCGCTGACCGCCAGCAGGTTGCGCAGCCGGCGCTTGGTTTCCGGGTGCTCGGCGGCGGCGGCGGGCTGCACAAAGCCACCGGGTCGGTCGAACACCGAGCAGGGGCCGGCATCGTGCCACAGGCAGTGTTCGTGAAAGGCGAATCCAGTTCGTTTCATCTTGCTCTCCTTGTTCGGAATCAGGCCAGCAGCCACAACAGCAGGGTGGTGACGGCGGCGGCAATCAGGGTATAGGGCAGTTGGCTGAGGGCATGCTGCATCGGGCTGATGCCGCATCCCCGGGCGGAAATCACGGTGGAGTCGCCAAAGAAGCAGGCGTGGCTGCCAAAGGCACCGGCCGACACCAGGGCGCCCAGGGTCAGCGCCATGTTGGCGTCCAGAGCCTGAGCCAGGGGCACCATGATCGGAAAGGCGATGGCATAGACGCCCCAGAAGGAGCCGGTGGCAAAGGTCAGCCCGGCCAGTACCAGAAAGCTGAGCGCCGGCAGCCACTGGGCGTTCATGTAGGGGGTGATGGTGTCGATCAGATAGGGCGCCAGCCCCAGTTTCTCGTTGACCGCCTGTAGCACGAAGGCCGCGAACACGATGCCCAGGGGCAGTAACATGGTAGCCATGCCCTGAATAATTTCATCAAACAACCGGGGCAGGCTGGCCAGCCCCTGCAGCCGGTACAGCACCAGCGACACCACCAGGGCACAGCCCACGCCCATCAGGGCATCGATATCGAAATACCAGGTGGCCAGCAGCAGGGTCAGTACCGGCAGCATGAAGTTCATCAGCCGCGGCGGCTGACGGTGGCCCGGCTCGTCCTGATCCACCGACATGCTGTTGCCTGCAAGGCAGTCCCGCTCTGCCTTTTTCATTGAACCAAACAGCGGGATCACCCCAAAGGCCACCAGCGGCACCAGCAGCAGCGCCACCCAGGGGTACACCAGATAGGGCAACAGGCTCAGGTAATAATTGAAGCCTTCCCCTTCGGACACCAGGCCATTGGCTTCAATCAGCCCGGCGAGATAAATCACCCAGGTGGAAAAAGGGATCAGCAGGCACACCGGCGCCGAGGTGGAGTCCACCACATAGGCCAGCATGTCCCGGGAGATTTTCAACTTGTCCGACAGCTTGCGCATGGCGGTGCTAACGGTCAGGGCGTTGAGGTAGTCATCGATAAAAATGGCAATGCCCAGCAGCCAGCTGGCCACCAGGGCATGAGAGCGGCGCTTGACGTATTTGCCCAGGGCATCGCTGAAGGCCAGGGTGGCGCCGGAAAACTGCAGCAGCGCAATCAGGCTGCCGAGCAGGCCGCACACCAGAATAAGCCAGCCCATGATGGGCCCCTGCATTACCTCCAGGGTGCTGGCCACAAAGTTGTGCAGCGTCCGCTGTGGCTCCACCAGGGCAAAGCCCGTCAGGGCACCGGCCAGCAGCGGCTCCAGGGTACGTCGGGTCAGCAACGCCAGCCCCAGCACCACCAGGGTGGGCAGCAGGGCAAAGAGCCCGAATTCGCCTTCGCGGTTGCCCGCACCCAGAGATACCGCCAGCATCACCAGAGCGCTCAATATCATCAGCCGTAGCCAGCCGATGGGTAGCTTATCCACGCTGGGGGTCAGTATTTTTTCCATTGCCTCTTCCTCGTCTCTCCATTGACGCTTCATCATAGAAGGAGGCAGGATGTGGCCAACATGTCCCCCAAGGGACATTTGACGTGAGCAGGATCACATCAACAATTAACCATTTAAAAACACTTTGAATACAGCTTACAAACAAGTCGGCCGATCAGGCATAACGAGGGCACGCGCCCTCGCTGAAGATCAGAAATGCTTGGCGGGGGTGGAGCAGCTGACGATGCGGCAGGGCTGGTCACTGATATTGCGAAAGCGGTGGGGCTGGGTGGTGGAGAAGTAATAGCTGTCGCCGGCCTTCAGCAGCCGGTGCTGGGCACCGATGGTGATTTCGATTTCTCCTTCAATCACCACCCCCGCTTCCTCGCCGTGGTAGGCCATCATGTCGTGGCCGGTGTCCACGCCGGGCGGGTAGGTTTCCACAATAAAGGACATGGCCCGGTTCTTGCGGTTGTAACCCACCAGTTTCAGGGACAGGTTGCCGCTGCCCACGTCCTGCAGCTCGTCGGGGCTGAAAAAGATCTGATCGGTGTTTTGCAGATCCAGGGTAAAGAACTCGCCCACCGTCATGGGTATGCCGTCCAGGATCTTCTTGAGCGAGCTCACCGACGGGCTGACCTTGCCCTGCTCAATCAGCGACAGGCTGGAGTGGGTCACACCGGTGCGTTTGGCCAGCTCCCGCTGGGAAATATTGCGCATCAGGCGCACGGCCTTGAGGCGGGTGCCCACATCATTGGCGTCGTCGCCGCCCTGCTTCGCTGTTGTCATATTTCTCCGTTCACTATCAGAAAACCCTCGGCCAAATTCTACTCAAGGGAGGATTCGGCTGTAAATTGAATTAAGACACTTACAGCCCGGCCTGCTCCAGCCGGGTGGCCATATCATCCAGGCCGTCCAGCCCCTGAATATCCGTGGGCTGCAGATATAACGGATAGCGATTCAGGCCGGCAAAAGTTCGCTCTATCTCAGCCAGATGTGTTTTTTCCTGGCTTCGGCGTTGTGCCAGAAAAGCACCGTCAGCTTCATCAGGCAGAATGCGGTTCACCACCAGGCCGGCCAGGGGCAACTTTTCTTCCCGCAGCGCTGTTACCGCCCGTTCGGTTTCCAGTATCGGCAGCTTTTCGGGGGTGAGCACAAACAGCAGCGCGGTCTGTGTATTGTCGGTCAGCAGGCGGCGAGTGCGCTGAAACAGCCGCTGGCGCGCCAGCAGGGTGTCGGTAATGGACTTGGTGCGTTCGTCCATGCCGGCGGTTTCGTGGGTTCGCGGGTCACCAAAGGGGCTGTCCAGATCCTTGCCCGGGGTTAAATGGTTCAGCACCTCACCCAGTTTTTCCGAGCGCTGGTTGCTTTTCAGCATGCCTTGCGTCCAGGCCGCCATGGCCTCGGGCAGGCTGAGCAGGCGCAGGGTGTGGCCGGTGGGCGCCGTATCGAAAATCACCAGGTCATGAGTTTGCAGCCCTTCTTCCATCACTCTGGCCATGCGCTCCAGCAGCGCCGCTTCCTGGGCTCCCGGCGACTGACGGGTAAGCCGCATCTGTCGCTCCACCTCGCCGTACATTTCCGGGCGGGTAAAACGCTTGAGCTGGGCCAGCACTCGGGCCAGGTGCTGCTCCACCTCGTGATCCGGATCCAGCTCCAGACCATCGAGGTTGGGGGCCAGCCGGGTAATGGTGTCGCCGATTTCCCGGCCAAAGGCATCGGCCAGGCTGTGGGCGGGGTCGGTGGATACCAGCAGGCAGCGCTTGCCCCGGCGTGCCGCCAATAGTGCCAGGGACGACGACACCGTGGTCTTGCCCACGCCGCCCTTGCCGCCCACCAGCAACACCCGCTTGTCGGTCAGTAACATGTCATCTCTCCAAACAGTAAGGCCGGCACACAAAGCCGGCCCCGGCATGCGAAGCCGGCCCCGGCATGCGAAGCGACAGCAGGGTTACCTTCTTCGACACGCTTCAAGCCCATCCCTGGGACGCTCGGCACATGCCATCCCTGGCATGTGACGGTCGAATACGGCAATCCCTGCTCCCGCTTCGTCAAACAAAGGCGTTGCCTGACTTGTATTACAGGCAACTGAGTGCTCGGCAGGGAGGGAAAAGGGAACGGCTCCACCGACCCTCTGCGCCATGGATGGCGCAGCGGAGCCCCCAAGGATGGGTTTACGGCGAGTCGGTGGCGCCGGCCCTTTTTCCGACCTTTGCCAAGCCAGAAGACAACTCAATCAGCAACAGCGGAAGTGATCCAGCGGTGAGTGCTCCATGCCCATGCGCTGGTGCCAGTCGTGAAACCGCTCCAGCAGCAGCGGCTGCAGCTCCAGGGTGTAATAGGAGGCCGGATTCGGCACCCCCATCATTTCCGAGAACACCAGCAGCATAAAGAGGTCGTCTTCCTCGCGCCGGGCCCGGGCAATGGCCGCCCGGTACGGCGCGTTGTACACCTCTTCCGCATAGCGGCTGGCCCGGTTAACCCAGGCCAGCATCCGCTTGATTTTCACGACTTGTCCTCTACCTGCCCGGCCTTACCACCACGCAGCCGGGTCAGGGTGGCGCCACACTCCAGGGCCACCAGAATGGCTGCCGCCAGCACCACCAGATCCAGACCGAACAGGAACCAGTTGGCCTGCTCATAAAAGCCCTTGAGCTGAATCAGCAGCGCCAGCACCGTCATCACCAGCAGGAACAGCAGCGGCACCAGCGTCACGTACATGGGCCGGCCCAGACGCGCCAGCATCACGGTGATCACCAGCAAGGTCAGCCCCGCCAGCAGCTGGTTGGTGGTGCCGAACAGCGGCCAGATCAACAGACCGCCGGAGCCGTCTCCGCCGGAGCCAAAGGCCAACAGCAGACAGGAAGCCACCGCCAGCAGGGTGGCCGGGGCGGCCTTTTGCATCCAGTTAATCTTGTAGATGACACCCCATTCCTGAAAAATGTAGCGCTGCAGCCGCAGGCCGGTGTCCATGGTGGTACCGGCAAAGAGTACCGCCATCACGGTGAGAATGGTTTGCGACAGCTCGATCTCAAAACCCAGGCCATTGCTCAGAATGTTGGCGCCGCCCTGCACAAAGGCGGCCACGCCGCCCTGGCCAAAGCCGCTGTAAATGGCCTGCCAGTCGGCGAGCGTCGCAAAACCGGCGGTGGCGGCAATGATCGCAGCCAGTGCCAGACAGCCTTCGCCGATGGCGCCGAAGTAACCCACAAAACGCAGGTCGGTTTCCTTGTCGAGCTGTTTGGAGGTGGTGCCGGACGACACCAGACCATGAAAGCCGGAGATGGCACCACAGGCGATGGTCACAAACAGCAGCGGCAGCAATGACGGCGTCCCTTCCGGTACGTTGTCGTTAAAGGCCGGGGCCACCACCTCCGGGGCCGACAGCAGCACGGCCCCGTAGAGCAGGCCCAGGCCCACGAACAGCTGCAGGCCGTTGATGTAGTCCCGGGGCTGCAGCAGCATCCACACCGGCAGCAGCGAGGCGATGGCGGCATAAACAAACAGCAGAATGATCCACTGGGCCTTGTCGGTCAGTCCCAGAAACAGCTCGGGCAGTGCCAGCGGCAGGGACGGCCCCACCCAGATCAGGGCGTACAGGGCGATCACCCCCACCACGGAGACGGTGAGCAGGCCAATCATTTTGCGATAAATCAGCTGGCCGATGATCAGCGCGACGATGATGGCGCCCCATACCGGCACCACCGAGGTCTGAAACTGGGTGAGCAGGCCGGCGATGACCACGGCGAACACCGCGTTCACCATCAGCAATACCAGGAAGATGACGATCATGAAGATGCTGCGGGCGCGCTTACCCACCACGTCGCCGGTAAGCGCGCCCACCGATTTGGCCTTGTTGCGGTTACTGGCCCATATGGCACCGGCATCGTGCACACCGGCAAAGAAAATGGTGCCGAACACCACCCACAAAAAAGCCGGCACCCAGCCCCAGATCACCGCGATGGCCGGTCCGACGATGGGCGCGGCCCCGGCCACCGAGGTGAAGTGATGGCCCCAGAGCACGAACTTGTTGGTGGGCACATAGTCCACGCCGTCTTCAAACTCATGGGCCGGCGTGCGAAAGTTGGGATCCAGCCGAAATATTTTTTCGGCCACGAATTTCGAATAGACAAAATAGCCGAGCGCCATGGCGCCCAGCCCGATCAACATCAGGAATATGGCATTCATTCAACCGCTCTCCCGTAAAGAGATGTTCTTATCATTGTTAGCATTCCCGGCGTCGTCAAACCGGGACCCGAAAGCCCCAATAAAAAGGAAAAACAAAACAGAATCAACACGGTAACGATAAATTCAAATGAAACCCAAAGAGCCCGAAAAAATACCCCAAGGCTAAAATCGAAAATAACAAAAAAAACCACCACAAAAAATAAGCAAGGCAGTTTATAAAGCCAAATTCAACCCGTAACCTGGAATAATAAATAAATCCACCCCTACTCCTATTCGAGGTTTATTCGTCCCGAAAAATGGTGATCTGGCTGAAACCCAGCTTGCGGAAATATTCCTCCCGAAATTCCTTCATGGTTTTCCGGTCGTTGCGGCTGATATTGGCCAGCTGATCTTCCATGCGGCGAAACTCCGCCAGGTCCAGCTCTTCGGCGCTGGCAATGGCATCATAAATGCTGTGATGCTTGTCATTGGCATAGCCGATTTCTTTTTGCTGCTTGCGGTAGTGGTAACGAATGCGAAAGGCCATGGGGGCTCCGTAAAAAGTGTCATTGTCGCTGCAAACCGCCTTCGCGCTCAAGAGTGCGGGAAACATCACGTCAACCGGCGGCCGAAAGGCGCATAATACCGGGCATCATGATCCAGCCTTCCACCCGCTTTGTCACCCGCCTGCGTCGCTTCGCCCTGCCGCTGCTGTTACTGCTCGGCACCCTGCTGGTGACCACCGGACTGTTCCTGCATGCCCGCCACCAGGGGCTGGCGCAGATCCGCCAGGACGCCGAAGCCAGCCTGGGCCGCTACATCATCAACCTGCGTCACCAGCTGGCCCGGCACCGGGATCTGCCAAAGCTGCTGGCCAGCCAACAACAGCTGAAAGCCTTGCTCAGCGATCCCGGCAATCCCCACAAAACCAGCGCGGCCAACCGCTATCTGGCCTGGGTCAACGCCACCATGGGCGCCACCGACAGCTACCTGATTAACAGCAATGGCCTCACCCTGGCTGCCAGCAACTGGGATCAGCCCCGCTCCTTCATCGGCAACGACTACAGTTTCCGGCCCTATTTCCAGCAGGCGATGGAAGGCGGCCAGGGCCGCTATTTCGCCCTGGGCAACACCTCCCGGGTGCGGGGTTATTTCTTCTCCGCGCCGATCCGCGAGGCGGATCAGATCGTCGGCGTGGCTGTGGTCAAGGTGGATCTGGAAGACATCGAAGACAGCTGGAACGATCCGCTGCAGGATATTCTGGTGATGGACGAAGACGGGGTGATTTTTATTTCCACCCGCCACGACTGGCGCTTTCGGCTGCTGCCCCAGGACGGCGCCCTAGTGCCGGATCCGCAGTTGCTGGTGCGCATTGAAGCCAGCCGCCGCTACGAGAACGCCGAAGTGCGCCCCCTGCCACTGCAACACCGGGATACCACTCCCAGGGGTAACCCGCTGCTGACCCTGGATGGGCGCGATGCGGCCGGCCATTACCTGCTGGTGAGCGAACTGCTGCCGGAAGCGGGCATGCGGGTGGCGGTACTGGCCAACCTGAGTCCGCTCAAGTCCCGTATCGCCCGCACCCTGACGGTGGGCCTGGGCGCCTTCTGGGCCCTGGCCGCCCTGGCGCTGTTCCTGCGGGCCCGCCACCGCATGCAACAACGCCACCAGCACGAATTGCAGCAGGCCCACGAAGCCCTGGAGCGACGGGTGGAGCAACGCACCCGGCAGCTGACCGACAGTAACCAGCGGCTGAAGCAGGAAGTGGCCGAGCACCGCCAGACTCAGAACCAGCTGGTGCAGGCCGCCAAACTGGCGGTGCTGGGCCAGTTGTCGGCGGGCATCAACCATGAGCTGAACCAGCCGCTCACCGCCATTCGCCAGTTCGCCGACAATGGCCGCAAATTGCTGGAGCGGGGCCGCCCCGAGGCGGTGGCCGGCAACCTGCAGGAAATCGGCGGTCTGGCGGAGCGCATGGCCGCCATTTTGCAGCCGCTCAGGGAATTTGCCCGTCAGCGCGATGCCGACGGTGCTCACACCCGGCTCGACCAGCTGCGTCAGGGGGTGAGGGTGCTGATGGGCGGCGAGCTGGAAAAACGTCACGCCGGGCTGAACTGGCCGCAGGAACACGACGCGGTGGTGGTCACCGGCGATCCGGGCCGGCTGGAGCAGGTGCTGGTCAACCTGATTGGCAACGCCCTGCAGGCCATGGCCGATAACCCGTCACCCCGTATCGACATTGGCGTGACCACCACCGCCGAACGCGTCACCCTGACCGTGCGCGATCAGGGCCCCGGCCTCAGCGAGCAGGCCCTGGCGCATATTTTTGAACCCTTTTTCACCACCAAGTCCACCGGCCTGGGGCTGGGGCTGTCCATCTCCCACCGCATTGCAGAAAGCCTGGGGGGTCAACTGACCGCCGCCAACCACCCGGACGGCGGCGCCGTCTTTACGCTGGTGCTGAACCGAGCCGACAAGGAGCCCGCATGACCTCACCGCAAATCCTGCTGATCGACGACGACGCCGCCATTCGGCGCTCCGCCGGCCAGACCCTGGAGCTGGATGATTACCGGGTCTGCGCCCTGGACAGTGCCGACCAGGCCCTGCCGCTGCTCAGCGAGGACTTTGCCGGCATCGTCATTACCGACATCAACATGCCCGGCCTTACCGGGCTGGAGCTGCTGGAACGGGTCAGGGCGCTCGACCGCGACATTCCGGTCATCCTGATCACCGGCTTTGGCGATATCTCCATGGCGGTGAGCGCCATCCGCAACGGTGCCTACGACTTTATCGAAAAACCGTTTTCCTCGGATCTGCTGCTCGATGTGGTACACCGGGCCCTTGAAAAACGCACCCTGACCCTGGACAACCGCCGCCTGCGCCGGGAGTTGCAGGCCCAGAGCGCGCCGGGCCCACGCATTATCGGCAACTCAACCGCGGTACAGGATCTGCGCCGACTGGTACAGACGGTGGCGTCCAGCCCGGCGGACATTTTGCTGATGGGGGAAACCGGCTCGGGCAAGGATCTGCTGGCCCGTTATATTCACGAACACAGTCCGCGCCGCCACAACAACTTTGTGGCCATCAACTGCGGCGGCATGCCTGAAAGCCTGATCGAATCGGAGCTGTTCGGTCACGAAAGGGGCGCCTTTACCGATGCGAAGGAAAAGCGCATCGGCAAGTTCGAGCATGCCCAGGGCGGCACCCTGTTTCTCGACGAGATTGAAAGCATGCCCATGAGCCTGCAAATCAAGCTGCTGCGGGTGCTGGAAGAGCGCGCCATTGAGCGGCTGGGCTCCAACCGCCTGATACCGCTGGATATTCGCATTATCGCCGCCACCAAGGCGGATCTGCGCGCCCTGGCCGACGCCGGCGAATTCCGGGAAGATCTCTACTACCGGCTCAACGTGGTGCGCATCGACATTCCCCCGCTGCGCGCCCGTCCGGAAGATATTCCCTTGCTGTTTCAGCACTTTGCCCTGCTCGCCTCGGCGCTGTATGAGCGGGAAATCCCGCCGCTGTCGGCCGAGCGGCTGCACCTGCTGCTGAGCCATACCTGGCCGGGCAATGTGCGCGAGCTGCGCAATCTGGCGGAGCGTTACGTGCTGCTGGGCGAAGCCTGCTCCTTTGACCTGAATGAACAGGGCCATAACGACACTCCGGCCGCCGGCCAGGGCCTGGCGGCCCGGGTGGATCGGTTCGAAAAAACCCTGATCCAGACCGAGCTGGCCCGTCACGGCGGCTCCATCAAGCACACTCAGGAAAGCCTGCAACTGCCGCGCAAAACCCTGTACGACAAGATGAAAAAACACGGCCTCGACAAGAACGACTACAAGGGCTGAACGCTTGCTTTTAACGCCGCCCGACTTAATATAAGAAAAAACTAAATTAGAGGTGTTTATGGCAATCAAGACATACAAGGTCACCACCGAGATGACCGATGGCTGGCAGGTGCGGGCAGAGGTGGGAAAACATCAGATGGTGATCGATCAGCCGGCCGCCGGCGATACCGGCCCCAATCCCCTGGATACCTTTCTGTTTGCCCTCGCCGGCTGCATTTCCACCATCGCCAAAATGACCGCCCGGGAGCAGGGCTTTGAACTGCGCGGCATTCGCGTGGAGGTCAGCGGCGAGCTCAATCCGGCGGGGCTGGCCGGCAAGCCGAGCGACGATCCGGTGGGCTTTAAACACATCGACATTCGCGCCGACATCGATGCCGACCTCAACGAGGCCGACAAGCAGGCTTTTCTTGAGCTGGTGTGTGCCCGCTGCCCGGTGCACGACAACCTGCTGCGGGCCACACCAGTCAGCCACCAAAGCCGTTAATCCTTTAATGGGTGGAATTCCACCCATTCTTTTTGTCACTCCCGAGAAGGCGAGGAGTCCAGACGCACCTTCAGCTCTGTCGTCGCTATCCCACTGAGTAAGCCATGCTCTGGATGCCCGTCTGCACGGGCATAACAGGGTCTGGCATCACGGCCGCTCTCCCCAATGGGTGAAAACCCGCCCATGGCTTCTTATTAATGGGTGGATTTCCACCCATTTTTTCACCCTATCGAAGTCACTCTCGCGTCCGCATTGCTTCCAAGCCCCCTTTTGGTGCGGGTCTCGCCGGCATGCACCAAAGTTGGCCTGCCTTTTGCTAACAACATGTTAATGAAAACGGCGGCATGTTGGCGGCCGATGAAAAAACGAGGTTAAGGAATGTCACAGCAACAACAACAGCTCGACGGACTCAGCCCCGAGGAGCAGAAAAAGCTCAAGGAGCTGATGGAAAAGGACGCCAAGTCCGAGCGCAAGCTCACCGGGCCCTGGGCCTGGCTGGTGGCGGGGCTGGCCGCAGCCATGGTGGCCCTCTACTTCTACGGTGCCGGCGTCGCCGCCCTCAGCACCCAGTATCACCTCGGCATTTATGTGCTGATCACCTTTGTGCTGGTGTTTCTGCTCTACCCCGCCGGCAGCCGCGCCGCTCACGGGGGCCTGTCGGTGGTGAGCGCCGCCCTGCTGGCACTGCTGGCCGGCTGCTTTGTCATCTACGACTCCCCCACCGCCCTTTACCAGCAGTTCACCCTGTTTCGGGAAACCTGGGAGTACGATGGCCTGGGCATGGCGCTGGAGCAGGATCTCGACCGGCTGCACTATGTGCTGCTGCTTATCCTGCCCTTTGCCGCCCTGATGGTTCCGCTCGATCAGTGGCTGAGCCGGCGCAACGGCAACAGCCCCACCGCCAGCGACGTGGTGCTGGCGCTGATGGTGGCCGGCACCGTGCTGTACTGGATCAGCCAGTTTGAAGCCCTCAACTACCGGGCCGGGGCCGAGAACGAAGTGGACATGCTGGTGAGCGTGGTGGGCCTGCTGCTGTCGCTCGAGATCTGCCGCCGGGTGCTGGGCTGGTCCATCACCCTGATCGGCGTGGGCATGATCGCTTTCGCCCTGTTCGGCCCCTACCTGCCGGAGCTGTTCGCCCACCGGGGCTTTCGCTTTGAGCGCCTGGCCACCGCCCTGTTCCTGACCACCAACGGCGTGTTCGGGGTGATGGCCAACGTGCTGGCCACCTACGTGATTTTGTTCATCTTCTTCGGCGCCTTTTTGCAGAAGTCCGGCGCCGGCAAGTTCTTTATCGACTTGCCCCTGGCCCTGGCCGGCCGCTCCACCGGTGGCCCCGCCAAGGTGGCGGTGATCTCCTCCGCCCTGTTCGGCTCGGTGTCCGGCTCTGCCATCGCCAACACCGTCTCCTCCGGTGCCTTTACCATCCCGATGATGAAGCGGGCCGGCTTCAAGCCCCACGTGGCCGGCGCCATCGAGCCCGCCGCCTCCATCGGCGGCATGTTCCTGCCCCCCATCATGGGCGCGGGCGGCTTTCTGATGGCCGAGCTCACCGGCACCCCCTATTCCACCATCATGATCCTGTCCATCGGGCCGGCCATTCTGTATTTCCTGGCGGTGTACTGCATGGTGCACTTCGAGGCCAAAAAACACGGCCTGGTGGGTGTGCAGGGCGAGGAAATCCCCCACTGGAAAACCGTGTTCAAGGGCGGCTGGTACTACGCCCTGCCGCTGGTGATCATCACGGTGCTGCTGCTGGCCGGCCGCTCCGCCGGCAACTCGGCGTTCTGGGCCACACTGTCGTGCATCGCGGTGAGCTGGGTCAACAAGGAAACCCGCATGGGGCCGAAACAAATCTGGGAAGCCATCCAGGTGGGGGCGCGCAACACCCTGATCGTGGGCGCCACCATTGGGGTTATCGGCGTGATTGTGGGCACCATCTCGCTCACCGGCATGGGCCTCAAGTTCTCGGATCTGATCATCTCCATGGCCGGCGACAGCCTGCTGCTGGCGCTGGTGCTGGTGGCCATCGCCTCCCTGGTGCTGGGCATGGGCGTGCCGGTGACCGCCGCCTACCTGATCGTCGCCGTGCTGGCGGTGCCGGCCCTGGGCGAGTTCGGGGTCTCCGCCATCGCCGCCCACATGATCGTCTACTGGCTGTCCCAGGACTCCAACATCACGCCGCCGGTGTGCGTGGCCGCCTACGCCGGCGCCGCCATCGCCGGCTCGGACCCCTGGAAAACCGGCTGGACCTCCTTCAAGTTCGCCAAGATGCTGTACGTGATGCCGCTGCTATTCGCCTATGTGCCGGCCATGCTGCTCGACGGCACCACCCTGGAAATCATCACCGCCTTTACTTCCGCCACTCTTGGGACCCTGGCCTTTGGCGCCTTTGCCATGGGCTATCTGCGTCGCCAGACTCGGTGGCACGAATGGCTGTTGCTGGGCGCCGGCACCCTGCTGCTGTACTGGCCGACCTTTGTATCGGATATCGCCGGCCTGGCGCTGGTGGCCCTGGTGTGGTGGCTGCAGCGCGAAGGCAGCCCCGGCGCCGCCGTTCATCATTCCAACGCCCATTAAGGAGGGCCCATGTCACGGATTCATTCCATCCTGTACGCCACCGACTTTTCCGAAGGGGCCGCCGAGGCGGCGGCCCTGGCTCGGAACATGGCCGAAACCCATGGCGCCCGGCTGCATCTGCTGCATGTGATCACCGAGCTGGACGACCGCCACCGCCGTGGCATTCCCGCCAGCGTGATGGAAGCCTTTGTGAAGGAAGTGAAAACCCAGGCCATGGCCGACCTGCACGCCTTTCAGCAACGCCATTTTGCCGGCTTTACCGGTGAACTGAGCACCGAGCTGAGACTGGGCCACGATGCCGAGGAAATTCTGGCCGGTGCCGCCGCTTGCCAGGCCGATCTCATCATGCTCGGCACCCACAGCCGGCGTGGCATGGAGAAACTGCTGCTCGGCTCCACCGCCGAGCGGGTGATCCGCCAGTCGAGCCTACCGGTGCTGACGGTGCCCGAGCGCCGCTGACCCTGATTCATTGGAAGACCATAAACCTAACGACAACGAGGAAATCACCATGACCAAGCACACCACATCCTTTCGTGTACTGACCACCCTGGCCGTGGCCACCGTCGCCAGCCTGGGCACCGGTGCCGCTCAGGCCCAGACCGAGCGCCTGGCCTTTTCCGGGGGCCCCGACGGCGGTACCTTTCAGTATTTCTCCAACGGCATCTCCACCCGGCTGTCCCGCACCCTGGACGGCGTGGAGGTGTCCAACATGGCCTCTGCCGGCTCGGTGGAAAACCTGCGTCGGGTCAACTCCCGGGATGCCGACTTTGGCATCGTCTACTCCGGCGACATGTACCTGGGCCAGAACGGCCAGCTGACCAACGATACCCGCAAGTACCGCAACGCCAGAGCGGTGTCCTACCTCTACGGCGCGCCGGCCCACCTCATTGTGCTCGACGGCGCCGGTATTACCGAGGTGTCCCAGCTGGAGGGCAAGAATGTAGCCGTGGGCCCGGCCGGCTCCGGTGCCGCCGCCTCGGCCCAGCGTTTTTTTGAAAGCGTGGGCCTGTGGGACAAGATCACCCCTCAGTACATCGGCTACAACCAGGGCGCCTCGGCCCTGGGCGACCGCCAGATAGACGCCCTCTGGGTGTTTGCCGGCTTCCCCAATGCCTCGGTGATCCAGGCCGCCTCCAGCAACGACATTCGCCTGCTGCAGGTGCATGAAGCCGCCAGCGCCGGCACCCTGTTCCAGGATCACCCCTACTACGCCGAGGTGACCATTCCCGCCGGCACCTACCCGGGCGTGGACTACGACGTGGTCACGGTGCAGGACTCCGCCCTCTGGGTGGCCGGTCGTCATTTGTCCGCCGACCGGGTGGCCGACAGCCTCAAGCAAATCTATTCCGAGGAAGGCCTGACCTTTATGCGCTCCGTGTCCCAGGCCGCCGCCTCCATGAGCATCGACACCGGCACCATGGGCATCGTGACCCCGCTGCACGACGGCGCCAAGGCCTTCTGGACCGAGCAGGGCAAAACCCTGACCGAGCAACAGCAGTAACCTTTTTTCCTGCCTCCTGGAAGATCATAACGGGCCCATCGCGGCCCGTTTTCTTATTCCGGGCCTTCTATACTGAACAACAGTCTTTCAGCCGGAGTTCACCATGACCCACCTCAGCGCCGAACGGGATGCCCTTCTCGACACCGCCCTGCACCTGGCCCTGCACCGGGGCTGGCACGGCTTCAGCCTGTACGAACTGGCCGACGCCCGGGAGCTGAGCCTGGCGGAGCTGAGCCGGTATTTTCGCTCCCGGGATGACCTGGCCGAGGCCCTGTTCGACCGGGCCGACCAGGCCCTGCTCAGCCTGCCACTGGACCCGCAGGAGCCCATGCATGAGCGGCTGCTCACCGGCATCATGGTCTGGCTCGACTACCTGGCACCCTACCGCCATCTGGTCAGGGAGATGCTGGGCTACAAGCTGGAGCCTGGTCACCTGCATCTGCAGGCCCACGGTATTACCCGCATCAGCCGCACCGTGCAGTGGCTGCTGGAAGCCGCCGACTGGCAGGCCGGCGGCCTGCACCGCTCGGCGGGGGAAGTGGCGCTCACCGGCATCTACCTCACCGCCATGGCCAGCTTTATGGTGGACACCAGCGACCACCTCAACACCACCCGTACCCTGGTCCACGGCCTGCTTGCCCGTACCGGCCGGCTGCTGCAATAAACCCTTTCGGCCCCCGGCCTGTGGGAGTAGCATAACCACAACACCCTGTTTTGACTGGGAAAGCCATATTTCGTGATCACCGCTGAACGCAAGGACGGCCACATCCTCAGGCTCTCACGTATTTTACGGGAAGCCACCGAGCACCGGCTGGATCTCTATCTGTTCGTGCCCGGCGAGCTGGGGCTGAACAGCCACGTCGTGCCGGAAGAACACTTTTACCACAACGCCATTCACAGCAGCCGCACCTATTTCAGCGATCGGCCCCACCTGCCGCTGGTGCACAGCCGGCTGGCCGAGCGCGGCAAACTCACGCCGGAACAATACCGGTTGAGCCTGAGCCTCTATGGCTACCAGTATGTGGTGGGGCTGGAGCAATCCTGCCATGAGCTGCGCCACCGCATGGACACCGTGTCCCAGGCGGAAGTGGAGGAGGTCGTCGCCCTGGCCCAGGACATTCTCGGCCGGCTGCGCCGCCGGGTGCCGAGCGACGACACCCTGCGCAAGTACTACGCCAATATCGACAACTATGTGTCCTGGTTCACCGAACAGCGGCTACTGTCGCTGGTGGCCCACCTGCCCCGCAACGGCGATTATAAAAACGTCAAATCGCTGCTGCTGGAAGTGGGCGCCATTGAGCGCCAGCACCGCATCGACAACCAGTACAACACCGCCCACGCCAACGACTCGCTGTCGCGCATTTCCAACAAGATGCGGCTGCTGCGCCGGCTGATTGAATATCCGGTAACCCTCAAGGAACGCACTCGGGAGCTGGGCGGCGGCGAGCAGAAGCTGCTCAAGGCGGTGGTCACCGCCGTGGTGATGACCACGGTGTCGCTGGCCGCCTACGAGGTGCGCGAAACCCTGGGCGGTATTTCCATGATGGTGATTTTCGCCCTGGCCCTGCTGTACGCCCTGCGCGAGCTGTTCAAAGACGATCTGCGCAACACCCTGTGGCGCTGGCTGCGCAAGGGCCGGCCCAAGTGGCGGCGGCAATACTTTGATGTGCACAGCACGCAATTGGTGGGGCGCCAGCTGGAGTGGTTCGACTATCAGCGCCCGTCCCGGGTGCCCGACGACGTGCGCGCCGTTCGCCGGGCCAACATCAGCCAGCGGGAAGAAGTGGTGATGCACTACGGCAGCCACTCGCGCATGCTGCCCACCCGCTTTCTGACCGGCTATGAGCAGACCCGGGAGAGCCTGCAGCTGGATCTGGCCCTGCTGGCCCGGCTGATGGAGAAGGGCTCCCACCATGTATACCAGCTGAAAGACAACCAGGTCTCCCGTCAGCCGGTGGAAAAGCGCTATCTGTTCAACCTGATCACCCGCGAGGTGCAGGGCCAGAAGCCGCCGGTACTGCAACGCTGGAAGGTGGTGGTCAGCCGCTCCAAAATCGTGGAGGTGGAGGAAATTCCCCAGTCCCGGCGCCCATAACAACACTCGGGCCCGGGCACAGGGGCCCGTCAGGCGTGTCGTTTGATCTGGCGCAGGGGAGTGGGTAAGGAGGCATGCCTGGCAAACCAGCTTTCGAAATCCGTAGCCGTCATCGGTTTGCCAATGACGTAGCCCTGGCCCTGCTCGCACCCCATTTCCACCAGCATCTGCTGCTGGCGCTCGGTTTCAATCCCTTCCGCCACCACCCGCATGCCCAGGGATTGCCCCAGGCTGATGATATTTCTGACGATGGCACAGGCATTGTGGTCCTGCTCTATCTTGCTCACGAACAGACGATCGACCTTGAGCTCACTGAAGGGGATCTGATAGAGCTGATTGAAAGAAGCATGACCGGTGCCAAAGTCGTCCAGGGACAGGTCGACCCCCATGATCCTCAGCCGGGTCATGGTTTCCAGCCCCAGCATCAGGTTGCCCACCTCGGCGGTCTCCGTCAGCTCCAGCGTCAGCTGGGACGGCTCTATGCCATGCTCATCCAGCAGGCGCGTCGTGATATCACACACATCGGTACGCGAAAACAGCACTGCCGACATGTTAATCGCCATGCTTACCCGAATCCCGGTGGCCTGCCAGCGGGCCAGTTGCGCCAGCGCCACGTCCATGACCCACCAGGTGATGGGCGCAATATGGCCATGGGTTTCGGCAAAACGAATAAACTTGTCCGGCGGAATCACCCCAAGCTCGGGATCCTTCCAGCGCAGCAGGGCCTCGACCGATACCGGCCGGCATGACACCAGATCAATCTTGGGCTGATACATCAGAAAAAAGTGTTCGTTTTCAAGCGCCAGGTTCAGCGCGTCGTGACTGACCGGGTTGGAGACCCGATCAAGCTGCGCCACCAGGGTCGTCAAGTCGGGCAGTTTGAGCGGTTTGGGCAAAAAGCCGATCATGTTCAGCCCACTGGCCTGGCCAACCCGAATCACGCTCTGCGCGGTACGGGCATCACAACTGCTGATCAGCAGCACCGGCGAAACCAGCCGAATGCGGTTCAGGTACTGCAGCACCTCCAGCCCGTCCCGGCGACCCAGGTTGAGATCGAGGATCAGCAAATCCACTTTTTCACTTGCCAGGTGAAGGCTGGCCTCGTTCAGCGAGGCAAAGCCCTCCACGGTATGCCCCTTTTTTTCCAGCAGCATTCTGGCCAGGGTTCTGATTTCAATGTCATCATCGATGACCGTGATAGTTAACGCCATAAGATCATCCCTAAGGTGCTTCTGTGTCACCCGTCCGTCTGTTATCCCGATGCTGCGCCACTCGGGCCGTAGTCCACTGCGCCAGCGCCTGCTCGGAGCGGGATCTGAGTTCCTCCAGCGTGGTCAGCAGTTGCTCCGGCACCACGGCATGCTGCCGCTCAACGCGATGCTCGTATTCCTGTGCCAGCCTGCTGATGCTGCTCAACCCCAGGGTGCCGGCCGCCCCTTTCAGTGAGTGCAACTCTCGACTCAGGGCCTGGCCATCCTCCTGCCCCGCCGCCTGCCGCAGGGCTTCGCAACGCTCGTCCAGACGCGTAAAAAACATGGCAAACAGATGCTCCATGCTATCGCCCCCCAGCCCCTCGAACAGGCTTTCCAGCATCTCTACATCCAGCAGCTCGCCGGCTGGCTGACCATTACGGCAAACAGAGAGCCGGTGCAGCGAAATGACCTCGCTGGTGGCCGCCGCCGGCTCACCGGGCGCCGCCACGGGAAGATAGCCGGCCAGCATGCGCCGCAGGATCTCGGGGTTCACCGGCTTGCTCAGGTAGTCGTCCATGCCGGCGGCCAGGCAGCGTTCCCGCTCCCCCGGCATGACATTGGCGGTCATGGCGATGATCGGCAGGCCTGCCCCCTCTGGCTGACACCGCAACTGGCGTACCGTTTCCATGCCGTCCATGCCGGGCATTTGGATGTCCATCAAGACCAGGTCGAAACGCTGCTCCCGGCACAGCTGCAGCGCCGCTTCACCGCCGTCCGCCACCGTTACCTCCAGCCCCATTTTCTCCAGCAGGGCGCGGGCAACTTCCTGATTGACGGCATTGTCTTCCACCAGCAACAGGCTCGCCTCCGCCATGGAGGGCGCAAGGGCGGAGGGCGCTGGCTGGTCCATGCCGGCCGGCGCCGGGCTCAGCGGCAGCTCAAACCAGAAGTGACTGCCCAGCCTGGGCTCGCTGTAAAAACCGATATTTCCCGCCATGGCTTCCACCAGCCGTTTGCTGATGGCCAGGCCCAGCCCGGTACCGCCGTAACGCCGTGCGCTGGATGAATCCACCTGCATAAAGGAATTGAAGATGCGGTCCTGCTGTTCGCGCACTATGCCGACACCGGTGTCGTACACGGCAAAGCGCAGGCGCGCTCCGTCCACCGGCTCGATGCGTAATGTCACCCGGCCGCTGTCGGTAAATTTGAAGGCATTGGAGAGCAGGTTAATCAACACCTGACGCACTCGGTCCACGTCGTAATACAGGCTGTCCGGCACCGTTTCGTCGATATCGCAGACAAAGTCTACCCTGTCGGCGTTGTCCCGAATGCTGAACATGGCCTGCAACCCCTTCACCTCGGCCTGCAGCGACATGGGAACAGGATGAATGGCCAGTTTGCCGGCCTCGACCTTGGAATAGTCAAGAATGTCATTGATCAGGTGAAGCAACAGATCGGCGCTGCTTTTTATGGTGGCCCCGTAATAACGGCTGCGTTCGTCAAGGGGCTGTTCCAGCAACAGGCCGGACAGACCGATAATGGCATTCATCGGGGTGCGGATTTCATGGCTCATGGTGGCCAGAAATTCCGACTTGGCCTTGCTGGCAAGACTGGCCTTTTCCGCCGCCAAACTCAACTGAGCCGTCAGTTGCTCCAGCTCCTGGCGTTTTTCACTGTTGAGGCGGTGCTCCTTGAGCAGGTTGCGCAGCACCATGACAATGGACAGGCTCATGAACAGCAGCAAGGCGCAGGTATAACCGTACAACCGAATGCTGGTTTCGTATTCCCCGCTTTTAAGCTGATAGACAAACCGGTTGGCCTTGAGCAACAACTGTTCACTGCCGGTCTGGGCCTGGGCCAGTTGTTGATTGATCCGCTCAATCAGCCCGGCATGCTCGTTAAAGCCGTCGTCCTGCCACTGCCCAAAGTCCCGATCCACGGCATCGATAGCGGCCATGATCTCGTTCGCCAGCTGCGGGCCGCCCTCCACCCGCTCCATCAAGCGCGATACCTGTCCCTGGCGAAACAGCATGATGCGGCTGTAAAGAATGTCCAGTTGTAATATCAACTCATCGGCCGGTACGCTGGAGCGCCGGGCCAGGGCCAGCCTTAGCTTGGCGATTTCACGGTCAAGCTGGTACACATGCCAGACACCGTCCTCAATCAGCCGGTTTTTAAAGATGTGCTGATTCCACGCCAGCACACCGCCAATCACCATCACGGCCACAAAACAGAGCACCGCCGCCAGCGCGGACAGCTTGATACGCAAGGGGAGCTTTGGCATTTATTCGACAACGATTTCTTTTATCTGCCAGACGGAGCGGGTCAGAATGCTTTCCGTCATCAGCTCGGGATGCTCATCAAAGGGATAGATGATAAACAGCGGCCCGTGCTCGCGCACACTCAGTGTCCGGCCGTTACGGCTCATGGCCAGAATCACCTCGTAGTCATCCACGTCCCGTATCGGTACCGTGACTTCATAATCGTTCAGGGCAATCACCCGCAGGCTGCTGCCGGTCGCCCCCACCGCCTGCAGCAGTGCCCGCAGCAAGGGGCCAGAGAAGGTGGAAACGTCATCATACCAGGGGGTACGGGTCTTGGTGTCACGCTGGGGCAGGGCCTGCAGCATGGTCCGGTCAAACTCGGCCACACCATTGGCGGTATTGGACTCGGTGATGGCGCCGGACACGCTCAGCAACACCCGCTCCCGGGGAGGCTCCAGCGCCGCGGCAGCGGCAGCGGCAGAAAACATCAGCAGTATCATGCCGGCGGCAAGGGACTTGGACATGGGAAGGATTCCGTTCAGTTGAACACGGGCGGGGATTATATAAAGGTGTTCACCGCAACAATGTGAACAAATGTGTCCTGACGGTCGACGTCGCGCGTTTTTTGCGGCCGCGCCGCGGCCATCATACTCTCTCTGTTGTTCGGGCCCCGATCAGGCCGTTTTTTCCAGCCGGTAACCCAACTGGTACACCGAACGCAAGCGCAGACCAAACTCCCCGCTGAGCGCGAGTTTCTTGCGTAGCCGGGACATGTGCGTATCCAGGGTCCGGGTACCGACACCGTCCTCCATGCCCCACACCGAGCGCAGCAGGGTTTCCCGGTGCAGCAACTCGCCCTGACGCTGAAACAGCAGGGCGGCGAGGTCAAACTCGCGATTGGTCAGGGGCACCTGCTGTCCATTAAGACACAGCTGACGGGGCTCCATGTCCAGCCGATACGCGCCCACCTGACAAGGCGTATCCAGCGTGGTTGCCACGGCACGCCGGGCCAGGGCCCTTACCCTGGCCTTCAGCTCGCCAATACGCACCGGTTTGGCGATAAAATCATTGGCCCCGGCTTCAAAGGCCGTGATCAGGCTGTCTTCATCATTTCTGGCCGTGATCACCATGGCCAGCAGGTGATGTCCCTGGCGACGCAACTGGAGAAGCAGCTCAATGCCGGTCATGTCGGGCAGGTGCCAGTCCAGCAGCACCACATCAGGCACGCAGCGGGACAGGGAGCGCACAAAGGCGGTGGCGTTCGAGTAACTGTTAAGCCGGTAATCGGGCTCAAGGCAAAGGCGCAGATAATCCCGTTGATCCCTGTCATCCTCGACAATGGCAACCGTGGGCTCCCGTTTCGTTGCACAGGCGTGACGATCCATACCCCCTCCCTTCGGCTGATCTTGTGCGGACTATATCTAATCGGGGCCACACCCGAGTCGATCGCCTTCAAATTAAAGGTAAAAAACCTGTAATAACGGCCCCCTGTCCTTCGACCAACTAAGGTGTAGAGACGGTAAACGCCGTTTTTACGCTCATTCACAAACAGAAGGATCATCACCATGAACAAGGTCAACACCGCCACCACCCTCGCCTTTGCCCTGAGCAGCGCCCTCGCCGCTTCCGCTCCCGCCCTGGCCGACAACCACGCCGGCGCCGAGCACGAAATGGAAAAATGCTACGGCGTGGCCCTGGCCGGCCAGAACGATTGCGCCGCCGGCCCCGGCACCACCTGCGCCGGCACCGCCAAAACCGACTACCAGGGCAATGCCTGGAAACTGGTGCCCGCCGGCACCTGCCTGGAAACCGACTCTCCCACCTCACCCACCGGCAAGGGCCAGCTGGACGCCTTTGAGGAAGTCAACGCCTGAGCCTGAGGAGGCACCATGACCACAGCGTTAAACACAGCGTCGGCCGGTGCCTCCCGCCTGCCGGCCGACGCCGGGCTGGGGCTCAAGCTGCAGCACGCCGAAACAATACTGAACACCCGTCCAAGGCTGGGCTTTGTGGAGATCCACGCCGAAAACTTTATGGTGGACGGCGGCCCGCGCCACCACTACCTGGGCCGGATTCGTGAGCACTATGCCCTGTCGGTGCACGGGGTGGGCCTGTCGCTGGGCGGTGCAGAGCCTCCCGATGAAGCCCACCTGGCCCGGCTGGCGCGGCTGGTTGCGCGTTACCAGCCCGAGGCGGTATCGGAGCACATCGCTTGGGCCGGCATGGGCGGCCGCGTTGCCAATGATCTGCTGCCCCTGCCCTACACCCCCGCCAGTCTGCAACGGTTGTGCGATCACGTGGATCGGGTGCAACAGCTATTGCAGCGTCCCATTTTACTGGAAAACCCCGCCACCTACCTCGCCTTTGCCGAGTCCACCCTGGATGAGACCGACTTTATCCGCGAAGCGGTACGCCGCACCGGCTGCGGCCTGCTGCTGGATGTGAACAACCTGTACGTGTCGGCGGTCAATCACGACCGCGATGCCCGGGCCTACATGGCGGCCCTGCCCCTGGAGCGGGTGGGCGAGGTGCACCTGGCGGGCTTTGACGAACAAGCCGACGACAGCGGCGCCCGCCTGCTGATCGACAGCCACGGCAGTCCGGTGGCCGAGCCGGTGTGGGCGTTGTACCAGTGGCTGCTGGCGCAAACCGGGCCGCTGCCCACTCTGCTCGAGCGTGACAATAACGTGCCCGCCCTGACCGAGCTGCTGGCTGAAACCGACCAGATTCGCCGGCTGTTGGCCCAGGCTGGACAACCGGAGGAGCGCCGCCATGCATGACGCCTTTCTCGATGCCCTGCTCGATCCGGCCCGGCCGGTGCCCGCCGAAGTTGCCCCTCACCCCGGCCGGCAGGCCCGCTTCAACGTCTATCGCAATAACGTGCGAGTATCGCTGACCGAGGCGCTGGCGGCGCAGTTTCCGGTGTGCCGGCAACTGGTGGGGGAAGACTTTTTTAACGCCATGGCGGGCGTCTATATCGCGCAGTCGCCGCCGGCCTCCCCCCTGCTCACCGACTACGGCATCACCCTGCCCGACTTTATTGAACACTTCGCCCCCGCCGCTGCCGTGCCCTACCTGGCGGACATGGCCCGGCTGGAGCTGACCGTACAGCGGGTGCAGCATGCCGCCGACACCACCCCGGTGACCGCCGGGGCCCTGCAGGCGCTACTGGCCGATCCCGAGCGGCTTGCCCGCCACGGCCTGCAATTGTGTCCGGCCTGCGCCCTGCTGCGATCCCGCTTCGCGCTAGCCTCGCTGTGGCTGGCCCATCACGGCGAGGGCTCGCTTGGCAGCATTGCCCCCGCCAGCGCGGAAAACGCATTGCTGCTGCGCCCGGAGCTGTCGGTGACATTGCTGCGCCTCGACGATGCCGACGCGGACTTTATGGCGTTGCTGCTCGCCGGCCACAGCCTGGGCAGGGCCCTGGAGCAGACCGCACAACGGCATGCCGGTTTTAATCCCGCCCATCTGCTGCAGTGCCTGCTGGCCCATCAGGCCATCACCGGCCTCGACCTCACGGGAGAAGCATGATGCATGTCCCTCACACCCTGTGCGCCTGGCGCGAGCGGCTGAACCGACTGCCCCATTCGCTGATCGCCCTGCTGGGCCGTTTTTCCATCGCTGCCGTGTTCTGGCGCTCGGGCCAGACCAAGGTGGACCACTTCGCCCTCGACATCGTCAGCGGCGAAGTCAGCCTCGGCTGGCCCAGCCTGAGCCCGTCGGCGGTGTTTTTGTTCCGGGAAGAGTACCGGCTGCCGCTGATTTCCCCGGAGCTGGCCGCCCTGCTGGCGGCCAGTGCCGAACACCTGTTTCCCTTGCTGCTGTTGTTGGGTCTAGCCACCCGGCTGTCGGCACTGGCACTGCTTGGCATGACCCTGGTGATCCAGCTACTGGTGTATCCGGGCGCCTGGCCGCTGCACGGCCTCTGGGCCACGGTGCTGTTGTTGCTGGTGGCCCGGGGACCGGGCGTGGTGTCACTGGATCATTGGCTAACCAGAAGGCGCTGTGATTAACTGCTATCAGACCCCACTGACAAGGATCGTCATGGCAACGCCTTCGAATGCCTCACCCGGGCTGAACGAGCAACTGCGCCTGCAACTGCTGAAGTTCGCCACCCTGCAACTGCGCGACTCCCACTCGGCGGAAGACGCGGTGCAGGAGGCCATGCTCGGGGCCTTTCGCTACGCCGGCTCCTTTCATGGCCGTGCCGCCTACAAGACCTGGGTGTTTGCCATTCTCAAGCACAAGATTGCCGATCAGCTCCGCCAGCGCCAGCGGCTGACCACGGTCAGCGAACTGAGCGACGAGGCCGACCAGCCGTTTGAAGACACCCTGTTCAACCAGGCCGGACGCTGGCACAGAGAAGAGCGCCCCATGCGCTGGAGCTCCCCCGACGACAGCCTGGAAGACGAGCGTTTCTGGCATATTTTCGAGGCCTGTCTCGACGGCCTGCCGGCGCGCCAGGCCAGAGTGTTCATGATGCGGGAATTTGTGGGGCTGGAAAGCCCGGAAATCTGCGCCGAGCTGGCACTCACCGTCAGCCACCTCAACGTATTGCTGTACCGGGCCCGGCTCAGGCTGCGCGAATGCCTGGAAAACCGCTGGCAACGGGAAGGAGACTGCTCATGCTGAAATGTCGCCAGGCCACCCGGCTGATGTCCGAAAGCCAGGAGCGGCCCCTCACTCCCCGGGAAAAGCTGTCGCTCAGGCTACACACCCTGATGTGCCGCGCCTGCCACCACTTTCAGCAGCAGTTGCCGGTGCTGCGCCGGCTGAGCCGCCGCTATGTCCGGCGCAAGGACGAATAACCACCTCAGCGCTTGAGCCGCAGCACCAGATCGTGCAGCTCGGTGGCCACCGACTGTAATGCTACCAGGCTGCTGGCGGCGGCGTCCGACTGGGCCAGCCCCGTGTCCGACAGCCTGGCCATGTGCACCGCCTGCCGGTTGATGTCTTCCGCCACCCGGGCCTGCTGCTCCACCGCCGAGGCCATCTGCAGCGACATATCAGCAATGCGGGACACCGCCGAGACAATACTGCTCAGGGTATGTTCGGTTTCCAGCACTCGGGCTAGCCCCGACTCGGCGCTGATTTTGCCCTGTTCGGCCACGTCCACCGAGGCGCCGGCACCAGCGGTCAGCTCCGCCACAATATGATGAATTTCCCTGGTCGACGCCCGGGTCCGCGCCGCCAGCTGGCGTACCTCGTCGGCCACCACCGCAAAGCCCCGCCCCTGCTCGCCAGCCCGGGCCGCCTCAATGGCGGCGTTGAGCGCCAGCAGGTTGGTCTGCTCCGACAGGCTTTCAATCATGCCCGCCACCCGGGCAATGCCGGCGGTCTGCTGCGCCAGCCGCTGCACCTCGCCGCTGATGTTGTCGACGGTGGTTTTCAGCCCGGCAATGGCCTCCCGGGTCACCCCGGCCACCTCCAGCCCCTGGCGGGCCATGCGGCTGGCGCTGTCGGCCTGGCTGGCGGTTTCCTGCACATGGGCGGTCACGTCGTTGATGGTGGCGGTCATCTCGTTCATGGCGGTGGCCACCTGTTCGGTTTCCTGACGCAGGCTGGCCATGCCGTCCCGGGCCTGACGGGACTGCACATGGCCATGGTCGGAGCGGTGGCTGACCTGGCCGGCGGCGTCTTCAATGCGGGTAATTATGGCCATCAAGCGGGCCTGTTCGCTGCGAATACCCACCTTCAGCCGGCCCGGCATGCCCTGCTCCCGGCTGTGAGTGTGCATGGCAAGCTGGTGGCGAAAGGCGCCCCCCAGCAGCTCGTCCAGCCGCTGCAGGGTCTGGCGATGCAGATGGCTCACCCAGCCGCCAAAGGCCGCCAGTGACAACAGTTCCAGCGTCATGGCTGCATGAATGTATTCGGCCAGAAACAGGCCGGCGGCCACCCCCTGACTCGCCCCCAGCCACACCCAGGGATTGCCGAGCCAGTTTGGCCGTGGCAGGCGTTTGCCCGCCTGCAGCCGAGCATAGAGCCGCTCGGCCCGGGCCACGTCGTCCCGCTCCGGGCAGGCCCGCACCGACTCAAAGCCCACCAGGGCGCCATCTTCGGTAATGGGAGAGACATAGGCATCCACCCAGTAATAGTCGCCATTCTTGCAGCGGTTTTTTACCAGTCCCATCCAGGGCTTGCCCGCCTTGAGGTGGTCCCACATCACCTTGAACGCGGCCGCCGGCATGTCGGGATGGCGCACGATGTTATGGGGCTGACCCACCAGCTCTGCCCGGCTGTAACCGCTGACGTTCACAAAGGCGTCGTTGCAGTGAAGAATCTTGCCGTCCATATCCGTGGTGGACACCAGCCGTTCATTGGCATCAAAGGTGCGTTCATTGCCGGTAACGGGAAGGTTTTTTCGCATGCCATATCCTTGCTCAACTGCAGGTACTCGCCGCCCGGGCGAACCCGCGTGAATAATAAGGAATAACGACGCCCGCCGCGCTTTTCCTGACCCGAATATCATTTTTATGTGCCGGGACTTAAATAAAACACCCAAACGCGCCCTATCCCGCGCGGCAACTCCCTGACTATTTCTTTCTTATTTGAACTCGAACACTTAAGTCCCGCCGCCCAAGTGTCATACAATGGGCGCCGGAAATTCCGCGCAGCGGTTCCTGTCGAGCGCCAGTACCGAATACCCTCTGGTACCAGGCCCGGCCGCTGCTCCCCCAACATCAACCTGGGAAATAGGGAAATAATGACCAACAAAACATCGACCATCGTCTATACCCTGACCGACGAAGCCCCCGCACTGGCCACCTACTCCTTGCTGCCCATCATTCGCACCTTTACCGACGCCGCCGGCATTGATGTCACCCTGAGCGACATTTCTCTGGCCGGCCGCGTTCTGGCCGCCTTTCCGGAGCGCCTGACCGACGAGCAACGGGTTGCCGACGGTCTGGCCGAACTGGGCAAGCTGACGCAGGATCCCCACGCCAACATCATCAAGCTGCCCAACATCAGTGCCTCCGTGCCGCAGCTGCGCGCCTGCATCAAGGAGCTGCAATCCCAGGGTTATAACGTGCCCGATTTCCCGGAAGAGCCGAAAACCGACGAAGACAAGGCCATTCGCGAAGCCTATTCCAAAATCCTCGGCAGCGCCGTGAACCCGGTACTGCGCCAGGGCAACTCCGACCGTCGCGCTCCCGCCGCGGTCAAGGCCTTTGCCCGTAAATACCCCCACTCCATGGGTGCCTGGAGCAAGGCGTCGCGCTCCCACGCCGACTACATGAACGGCGGTGATTTCTTCTCCAGCGAGCAGTCCGTGACCATGGACAAGGCGCAAACCGTGCGCATCGAGTTCATCGGCCAGGACGGCAAACCCCAGCTGAAGAAAGAGCTGGCGCTGCAGGCCGGCGAAGTGCTGGACAGCATGTTCATGAGCGCCAAGGCGCTGGAAGCCTTCTTTGAGCAGACCCTGCAGGACTGCAAGGATGCCGGCGTGATGTGGTCCCTGCACGTCAAGGCCACCATGATGAAGGTGTCTCACCCCATCGTGTTCGGCCATGCGGTCAAGGTGTTCTACAAGGAAGTGTTCGACAAGTACGGCAAGTTGTTTGAAGAGCTGGGCGTCAACCCCAACAACGGCATGAGCAGCGTACTGGAGAAGATCAAGACCCTGCCCCAGTCTACCCAGGAAGAAATCGAGCAGGCCATTCACGACTGCTACGAGCATCGTCCGGAAATGGCCATGGTCGACTCGGTCAAGGGCATTACCAACCTGCACGTGCCGAGCGACGTGATCGTGGACGCCTCCATGCCGGCCATGATCCGCAACTCCGGCCAGATGTGGGGTCGCGACGGCAAGCTGAAGGACACCAAGGCGGTCATGCCCGAGTCCACCTATGCCCGCATCTACCAGGAAGTGATCAACTTCTGCAAAACCAACGGCGCTTTCGACCCGCGCACCATGGGCTCGGTATCCAACGTGGGCCTGATGGCGATGAAGGCCGAGGAATACGGCTCCCACGACAAGACCTTTGAAATGACCGAAAACGGCACCATGCGCGTGGTGAACGAAGCCGGTGAGGTGCTGATGCAGCACGAGGTGGAAAAAGGCGACATCTGGCGTGCCTGCCAGACCAAGGACGCGGCCATTCGCGACTGGGTCAAGCTGGCGGTGAACCGCGCCCGCAACTCCGCCACCCCGGCGGTGTTCTGGCTGGACGACGAGCGTGCCCACGACAACGAGCTGCGCAAGAAGGTGAACACCTACCTGCAGGAGCACGATCTGACCGGTCTGGACATTCATATCATGTCCTACAACGAGGCCATCCGCTTCTCCATGGAGCGCATGAAGCGCGGCAAGGACACCATCTCGGTGACCGGCAACGTGCTGCGTGACTACCTCACCGATCTGTTCCCCATCATGGAACTGGGCACCTCCGCCAAGATGCTGTCCATCGTGCCCATGCTGGCCGGTGGCGGCATGTACGAGACCGGTGCCGGCGGCTCTGCGCCCAAGCACGTGCAGCAGCTGATGGAAGAAAACCACCTGCGCTGGGACTCCCTGGGTGAGTTCCTGGCCCTGGCGGTCTCCCTGGAAGAGCTGGGCATCAAGGAAGGCAACGACCGCGCCAAGCTGCTGGCCAAGTGCCTGGACAAGGCCACCGAGCTGCTGCTGGACAACGGCAAGTCGCCGTCCCGCCGCGCCGGTGAGCTGGACAACCGGGGCAGCCACTTCTACCTGGCCCTGTACTGGGCCCAGGAGCTGGCGGCGCAAACCGAAGACGAGGCGCTGGCCGCCCATTTCGCGCCCCTGGCCAAGGCCCTGGCCGACAACGAAGCCAAGATTGTGGCAGAGCTGAACGCGGTGCAGGGCAAGTCTGCCGGCGTACACGGCTACTACCACGCCAGCCCCGCCGAGCTGGAACAGGTGATGCGTCCCAGCGCCACCCTGAACCAAACTCTGGCCCAGCTGAACGGCTAAGTTCCTTGTTACTCCCTATTCAAAACCCGGCTGCGGCCGGGTTTTTTTATGGCCCAGAGTTTACCTTCGCCCAATCTGGGCGCCCTTCACCCGCCGGGCAGACGGGCTCATGATAGACTCACTGTGGTCTTTTTTATCAGGACGGGAATGGCCTTGGCCTGCCTCGGCCTGGCCAGGGAGCGGCTTTACACCCCTTTGCAACCTCGGAGCATCACCTCTATGAACCGAACCATCATGTATTCTCTCGCCACCCTGCCACTGCTGGCCGCGCCGGCCATGGCCCAGTCCTGGAGTGGCAGCATCGGTGTGTCTGCCACTCAGGCCCCCGATTACCTGGGCAGCGACGACTACAAGGCCAGAGTGCTGCCGGATGCCAATCTCAGATATGGGGAGCTGTTTTACCTCAACTGGCGCGACGGCCTGGGCTGGAACCTGTACCGGCAGCAGAACTGGACCCTGTCCCCCTTTGTGGGCTACCTCCCCGGGCGGGACAACGACGGCGATCTGCATCGCTTTGACAAGGTGGACGACGGCCTGAGCGGCGGCCTGCGCCTGAGCTACCAGCCCGGCCTCTGGCGCCTGAGCCTGCAGGCCCAGACCCCGCTGAGCGGCGATGTGGATGGCTACCAGCTGACCCTGCGCGCCGGCTGGCGGGATCAGCTGGCCCCCGGCTGGACCGCCGGATTCGGTCCCAGCCTGACCTACAGCAGCAAGGAATGGACCCAAAGCCTGTTCCGGGTTTCAGCCAGCGATGCCGCCCGCAGCGGCTTTACTCGCTATGAGCCCGGTGACGGCTACTGGCGCCTGGGGTTCAGCGGCAATATCAACTACCGCTTTGCCCCCGACTGGTCGGTCACCGGGGTTGCCGGTGTCACCCAGCTGACCGGGGATGCCAAAGACAGCCCCATAGTGCGCCAGGCCGGCGACGCCACTCAGGCTCTGGCGGGCATGGTACTGAGCTACCACTTCTGAGCCCCGCCCGGCTCCCGCGCAGTAAAAACAGGCAACCCGGGTTGCCTGTTTTGCCGTTCGGCGACTACGCTTTTTTCAGCCTCCATGAACTATTTAGTTACCACCACAACATTTTGAACCCTATCTTTTAAGGGGGTTAAATGCTTGCCGAACGGTAAGAAAAAACACGCCAAAAACCATCAAAAAACCAATAAATAAAGGCAAAAAAACACAAAATAAACCACTAAACACATCCATACTCTTTTTGCGCAACTTCACCAAAACGGACTTGTACGCGCCCCTTTTCTTGCGTCTTTTTGCTTATTTTGCCAGTCTATAAACGCGATTAAGGTTAGAACACAAAACCATAACGGAGCATCAAATGGATATGCAAAAGGGATTCAAGTTCAACAAACTGGCCGGCCTCTCGGCCCTGGCCCTGTTCGCCTGTGGCGCCGCCCAAGCCGATACCTGGCGCTACGCTCACGAGGAATACGAAGGCGACGTGCAGGATGTGTTCGCCTACAAATTCAAGGAATACATCGAAGACAACTCGGATCACCAGCTGCAGATCTACCGCTTCGGCGAACTGGGCGAGTCCGATGACATCATGGAACAGACCCAGGCCGGCATTCTGAACTTCGTGAACCAGTCTCCCGGCTTTACCGGTGCCCTGATCCCGGAAGCCCAAATCTTCTTCATTCCCTACCTGATGCCGACCGAGATGGAAGACGTGGTGACCTTCTTCCGTGAAAGTGAGGCCATCAATGAAAAATTCCCGGCGCTGTATGCAGAAAAAGGCCTGGAACTGCTGCAGATGTACCCGGAAGGGGAGTTCGTGGTGACCCTGGACGAGCCCATCACCACTCCGGAACAGCTCAAGAACAAGAAAGTACGAGTCATGACCAACCCGCTGCTGTCGGAAACCTACTCCGCCTTTGGCGCCACCCCCACCCCCCTGCCCTGGGGCGAGGTATACGGTGCCCTGCAGACCAATATGATTCAGGGACAGGAGAACCCCATTTTCTGGATCGAATCCGGCGGCTTGTATGAAGTGTCCCCCAACCTGATCTTCACCGGTCACGGCTGGTTTACCACCGCCATGATGGCCAACCAGGACTTCTACAACGGCCTGTCGGACGAAGACAAGCAACTGGTGCAAAAGGCCGCCGACTACGCCTTTGAGGAAATCCTCACCCACATCGACGGCCTGGCCGAACGCTCGCTGAAAAAAATCACCAGCAGCAGCGACAAGGTCACCGTCACCCGTCTGAACGAAGAGCAGATCGCCGCCTTCCGTGCCCGCGCGCCCCAGGTGGAAGCCAAGTTCATTGAAATGACCGGTGACAGCGGCAAGGAGCTGCTCAATACCTTTAAGCAAGACCTTGAAAAAATTAGCAACTAAATCACAACGGGGCGTGCGCGCCCCTTTCTCTTTCGGCCCCTATTCCGGCCAGGGAGCACGAAATGTCTGACAAAAAACAGGAAACCGTCGAAGACGATACCGCCGGCTACACCTCGGGCCTGCCCGGTGTGCTGGGCTGGGTAGACGAGTGGATAGCCCGCATTGAAGCCGTGATGCTGGCAGCGGGGGTGCTGCTGATGGCCATCAATACCTGCGCCAATGTCATTGCCCGCTTCGTGTTTGGCGAAGGCTTTTTCTTCTCCGGCGAAATCAACCGCATACTCATCATTCTTATCACCTTTGCCGGCCTGGGCTACGCCGCCCGCCACGGTCGCCATATTCGCATGTCGGCCCTGTACGATTCCCTCCCGATGAAGCTGCGCAAAGGACTCATGGTGCTGATTGCCCTGTTCACCTCAGTGGTGATGTTTTTTCTCTGTTACCACGCCTACGGCTATATCGAAACCCTGTACGGCCGGGGCCGCATTCTGCCGGCATTGGGCTTTGAAATCTGGTGGATTTACCTGTGGGTACCGGTGGGCTTTGCCATTACCGGCATTCAGTATTTTCTGACCGCCGTCAAAAATATCACCAGCCGGGGGGTGTACCTGTCGACCGGTGTGCCGGACGGCTATGGCGACACCGAAACCGAAGTCTAAAGGGCGAACTCCATGGCAACACTGTTAATGTCGATCATGATTGGGCTGCTGCTGCTGGGCTTTCCCATGATGATTCCGCTGATCACCGCCTCCGTGGTTGGCTTTGTAATGATGTTCGATGGCTTTGGCCAGATGGGCACCTTTATTCAGCAAATGATGGGGGGCATTCGCCCGGCGTCGCTGATCGCCGTGCCCATGTTTATTCTCGCCGCCGACATCATGACCCGGGGCCACTCCGCCGACCGGCTGATCAACATGGTGATGGCCTTTATCGGTCACATCAAGGGCGGGCTGGCCATCAGCACCGCCACCTCCTGCACCCTGTTCGGTGCCGTGTCCGGCTCCACCCAGGCCACCGTGGTGGCGGTGGGCTCGCCGCTGCGCCCCAAGATGCTCAAGGCCGGCTATTCCGATCCCTTTACCCTGGCCCTGATCATCAATGCCAGTGACATCGCCTTTCTGATCCCACCCAGCATCGGCATGATCATCTACGGCGTCATTTCGGAAACCTCCATCGCCGAGCTCTTTATCGCCGGTATCGGACCGGGCCTGTTGATCCTGTTTATGTTCTCGCTGTATTGCCTGTATTACGCGCACAAAAACGGCGTGCCCACCGAGCCCAAAGCCAGCTGGCGCGAGCGGGGAGTGGCGGTGCGCGAGGCCCTGTGGCCGCTGTTTTTTCCGGTGATCATCGTCGGCGGTATTTACGGCGGTATTTTCAGCCCCACCGAGGCCGCCGCCGTCTGCGTGCTCTACGCCTTTTTGCTGGAATTCGTGGTGTTCCGCTCGCTCAAGCTGCCCGACATTTACCGCATCGCCAAGTCCACCGGGCTGATTACCGCCGTGGTGTTTATTCTGGTGGCGGTGGGTAACGGCTTTTCCTGGATATTGTCGTTCGCCCAGGTGCCCCAGACCATTCTGGAGTCGGTCGGGGTGAACGAGGCCGGCCCGACCGGTGTGCTGATCGCCATTTGCGTGGCCTTCTTTATTGCCTGCATGTTCGTGGATCCCATCGTGGTGATCCTGGTGCTGACGCCCATTTTTGCCCCGGCCATTCAGTCCACCGGCCTGGATCCGGTGCTGGTGGGGGTACTGATCACCCTGCAGGTGGCCATCGGCTCGGCCACACCGCCCTTTGGCTGTGACATCTTCACCGCCATCGCCATTTTCAAGCGCCCCTATCTGGAAGTCATTCGCGGCACGCCGCCCTTTATCTTTATGCTGGTGGCCGCCGCCGGGCTGATTATCGCCTTTCCGGAGATCGCGCTTTATTTCAGGGATCTGGCCTTTGCGGACTGATGCCCGGCGCCGAACAGTGAGAAAGGAGGCAGTGTGTTCAAGCGAATAGTGGTGGCCGTGGACGGCTCCGATACCGCCTTGCGGGCGGTGGACAAGGCAGTGCAGTTACAGCAGTTGTTGCCGGAGGCGGAAATCTTCCTGATTTGCGTCTACAAGCACCACAGCCTGTTTGAGGCCAGCCTGTCCATCGGCCGGCCGGCGGAAATGGATATTCCCGACAAGGTGCTGTCGGAATATGCCCGGGAAGTGGTCAACCATGCCAAGGCCCACGCTCAGGCGCGGGGCGCCACCCATCTGCGCGGCTTTGTGCGCGGAGGCCGCCCTTCCAAGGTGATCGTCAAATTCGCCAAAGAGAAAGACGCAGATCTGATCGTGGTGGGCACCCGCGGCACCCACAGCGACAAGGAGGGCATGCTGCTCGGCAGCGTGTCCCACCGCGTAACCAGCGCCGCCAAGTGCCCGGTGCTGGTAGTGTAAACAAAAAGGCCGGTGAGTTTGCACTCACCGGCCTTTTTTCACTCAGGGGGGGTATTCAGCCCTTTTGCTCGTCGGCCATGCAGGCCGCGGCGGTAAACAGCACGTCGGTGGAGCTATTCAAACCGGTTTCAGCAGAGTCTTGCAGTACCCCGATAATAAAGCCCACCGCCACCACCTGCATGGCGATTTCATTGGGAATGCCAAACAGGCTGCAGGCCAGGGGGATCAGCAGCAGCGAGCCGCCGGCCACGCCCGAGGCGCCACAGGCAGACACCGAGGCCACCACGCTCAGCAGCAGGGCGGTCATGATATCCACCTCAATGCCAAGGGTGTGCACCGCCGCCAGGGTCAGCACGGTAATGGTAATGGCGGCACCGCCCATGTTGATGGTGGCGCCCAGGGGAATGGACACGGAATAGGTGTCTTCATGCAGCTTGAGCTTTTTGCACAGCTCCATGTTGACCGGAATGTTAGCGGCGGAGCTGCGGGTAAAGAAGGCGGTCACGCCGCTTTCCCGCAGGCAGCGGAACACCAGCGGATAAGGGTTGCGGCCAATTTTCAGGTACACCAGCACCGGGTTCACCACCAGGGCGATGATCAGCATGGCGCCGAGCAGCACCGCCAGAAGTTGGGCATAGCCCCAGAGCGCATCAAAGCCGGTGCTGGCAATGGTGTTGGCCACCAGGCCAAAGATACCCACCGGCGCCAACCGGATCACGAACTTGACGATGGCCGACACGCCCATGGACAGGTCGTTCAGCAGGGTCTTGGTGCTGTCGCCGGCATGGTGAAACGCCAGTCCCAGGCCCACCGCCCAGGCCAGCACGCCGATAAAGTTGCCGGTGAGCAGCGCATTGACCGGGTTATCGACCACGTTGAACACCAGGGTCTGCAGCACCTCGCCAATGCCCTCGGGCGGAGACGCATCGCCGCCGGCAGTGGCCAGCACCAGCTCGGTGGGAAAGGCAAAGCTCAGCAGCACCGCGGTGAGGGCGGCGGCAAAGGTGCCCAGCAAGTAGAGATAGAGAATGGGCTTGATGCTGGTCTGCTCGCCTTTCTTGTGGTTGGCAATGGACGACATTACCAGCACGAACACCAGTACCGGAGCCACCGCCTTGAGCGCGCCCACAAACAGACTGCCAAGCAGGCCGGCAGACTGAGCGACGTCGGGGGCCAGTACGGCCAGCGCGGAGCCGGCCACGATACCAACCAGAATTCGGGTTACCAGGCTGCCGCCGTAGACCATGCGCAGCATCAGGGATTGGGTTTGGTTCATAGTCATCCTTTGATGGTGAAAAATCCATCTCATACACTAAATAAAGGGCAACTTTATAGCAGAAAAAACCAACCAAAAACCAAAAAGTTGAATTTTTGTAACGCAATACACAAACTTTGACCAACAAACCGCCATGAACAATTGTCGTTTGGCTCCTTACTGGTGTTGCCTGCTAGGCTATAAAGCACGCTTCACGCGCCGCCGGAAAGGAACCTTATGTGCCCGCTGCTGACCCTGCTGCTGTTGCTTTTTCTGTTGCCGGCAACGGCCCAACCCCCAAAGCAAGTGCCCGCTTCGCTGCAACCCTGGGTGGACTGGGCCCTGCATGATGACAACCGCCCCCCTTGCCCGCTGCTGTACCGGCAGGGCAGTGAGCGCCGCTGCGCCTGGCCGGGCCGGCTGGAGCTTGCCCTTGCCGACGACGGCGGCCGCTTTGCACAAGGCTGGCAACTGCACGCTGCCGCCGAGGTGCCCCTGCCCGGCGACGATGCGCACTGGCCCCAGCAGGTGCGGGTAAATGGCGAACCGGCCACCCTGGCCGAGCGCAACGGCCGACCGGTACTGAACCTGCCCGCCGGCGAGCACCGGGTGGAAGGCCGCTGGCACTGGTCCCGGCTGCCCGCCAGCCTGCAACTGGACCCCGGCACCGGCCTGCTGGCGCTGAGCCTTCAGGGCCGCCCCGTGGCCGGCCCCGAGCTGGATGACCAGGGCCGGCTCTGGCCGGGCCGGCGCAGCCAGACCTCAGCGCCCGCCGCCAATACCCTGAGCGTGAATGTCTATCGCCACCTGGCCGACGACATTCCGCTGCAACTCAACACCCGCATTGAGCTGCAGGTGGCCGGCGAGCCCCGGGAGCTGTTGCTGGGCCCGGCGCTGCTGACCGATCAGATCCCCCTGGCCCTTCACAGCCCCCTGCCCGCCCGGCTGGAGCCGGACGGCCGGCTTCGCATACAAGCACGCCCGGGCCGCTGGCAACTGCACCTGCTCAGTCGTCACCCCGACGAGGTAAAGGCGCTGACGCTGCCGGCCGTTCCCGCGCCCTGGCCCGAGGAAGAAGTCTGGGCGGTGGAAGCCTATCCGCAACTGCGGCTGGTGGAGATCAGCGGACCGCCGGTGGTGGACTCGGGGCAAAGCGGGCTGCCGCCGGAATGGCAGTCGTGGCCCGCCTACCGCATGACCCCGGGCACCACCATGACGTTGACCGTGCAGCGCCGGGGAAACCCCAGCCCCGAGCCCAACCGGCTGACCCTGCGCCGGGAACTGTGGCTGGATTTTGATGGCGGCGGCTACACCCTGAAGGACGAACTGACCGGCACCCTGAGCCAGGGCTGGCGGCTGGAAACCACGCCGCCGCTGAAGCTGGGCCGAGTACTGATTAACGGAGAGCCCCGGCTGATCACTCGGCTGGACGACGCCGACCGCCCCGGCGTGGAAGTGCGTCACGGCCAGCTGGCGCTGGTCGCTGACAGCCGGCTTGAGGACGACACCCACACCCTGCCGGCGGTGGGCTGGAACCAGAACGTGCAGCAACTGAGCAGCCGGCTGCATCTGCCGCCGGGCTGGAGCCTGCTGGCGGCCTTTGGCATGGACAGCACGCCTCATACCTGGCTGCAGCGATGGACACTGCTGGATCTGTTTCTGGTGCTGATCGCCGCCGTGGCGGCGTTCCGGCTGTGGGGCTGGCCCTGGGGCCTGCTCACCCTGCTGACCCTGGGGCTAATCTGGCATCAGCCATCCGGGCTGGGCCCGCCCCGCTGGATCTGGCTGCACCTGCTGGCCGCCGCCGCCCTGCTGCGGGCCCTGCCCGCGGGCAAACTGCGCCGCTGGATTGCCGGCTACCGCCTGCTGACCCTGCTGCTGCTGGTGCTGGTGGCCATTCCCTTTATGGTGGACGAGGTGCGCACCGCCCTGTATCCGCAACTGGCACGCGCCGGCACCCTGGCGCCCGCCGCCGTCAGCAGCCCGCGCCAGGTGCAAACCGAGGTGGAATCGCTGGCCGACGAAGCGCTGTCGCTCAAGGGTGCCCCCATGGCGCCCCCTGCCCGCGAGCCCAGCGCCCTGCCCCGGCTGGATCCCGATGCGCTGCTGCAAACCGGTCCGGGCCTGCCCGACTGGCAGTGGCGCAGCGTGGAATTTGGCTGGAACGGTCCGGTCACCCAGGAGCAGCAGCTGCGGCTGGTGCTGCTGTCTCCCGGCGTCAACACCGCCCTCAGCCTGCTGCGGGTGGCCCTGCTGTGCGCCCTGGTACTGCGTATGGCCGGTGTGAGTTTTACCCGCCGCAGGGGCATGTACCTGCAGCAACCACTGTGGTCCTGGCTGCCCGCCCTGCTGGTACTGCCGCTATTGACCACGGCGCCCCAGGCCCGGGCCGAGTTTCCCTCCCCCGAGCTGCTGGCCGAGCTGAAAGCCCGGCTGCTGGCGCCGCCGGCGTGCCTGCCGGAGTGTGCACTGACTTCCCGCATGGTGCTGGCCGCCACTCCGGATCAGCTGATCCTTGAGCTAGATGTCCACACTCAAACGGCCATGGCCGTGCCCCTGCCGGCACAACGGGCGCAATGGCTGCCCGAGCGGGTCTTGCTGAACGGCGCTCCCGCAGACGGATTATGGCGTGATGCCGGCGGCCTGCTGTATCTGCCACTGCCGCAAGGCATTCACCGCATTACCCTGAGCGGCCCGCTGCCCACACAGACCAGCCTGCAGTTGCCTCTGCCCTTGCTACCCAAACAGCTGGAGGCCCGGCTCACTGGCTGGCGCCTGCAGGGCCTGAACGAAGACGGCGTCCCCGAAGGCCGGCTGCAGCTGAGCCGCCAGGCTGCCGACGGCCAGCCGGACAATACCGGCCTGAAGCCAGGCAGCCTGCCCGCCTTTGCCCGGCTCACCCGCACTCTGCAACTGGGGCTGGACTGGCGGGTAGACAACCAGCTCGTTCGTCAAAACGATGCTGACAGCGCCCTGCACCTTGAGATCCCGCTGCTGCCCGGTGAGTCGGTGCTCACCGACGGCATTAACGTGGTGAACGGCCAGGCCCGGATCAGCCTGGCCGCCGGTCAGCGCCAGCTGAGCTGGCAGTCGGCGCTGGCGCGGACCGATTCACTGACCCTGAGCGCACCGCACACCCAACACTGGGGCGAAACCTGGCGGCTGAACGCCAGTCCCCTCTGGCATGTACAAAGCACCGGGATCGCCGCCATCCACCACCTGGGCGCCGGCGATCGGTGGCTGCCCGAATGGCGGCCCTGGCCCGGCGAGCAGGTGCGGCTGCAGGTTCAGCGCCCCGCTTCCATCGCCGGCCAGACCCTGACGGTGGATGGCAGCACCCTCAGGGTACAACCCGGCAAACGGGCCACCGATGCGCGGCTGGAGCTGATCCTGCGCAGCAGCCAGGGCAGCCAGTATCCGCTGCAACTGCCCGACGGCGCCGAGCTGCAATCGGTAAGCATCAACGGCCGCACCCTGCCGCTGCGCCTGAGTGAGCAAATGCTGACGCTGCCATTGCAACCCGGCCCCCAGAGCGTGCAGGTGCACTGGCGGCAAACGCCAGGCATAACAACCCTGTTCACCACGCCGCCGGTAAAGCTCAACAGCGAGAGCGTGAACCATCGGCTGGCACTGACCCTGGGCCAGGATCGCTGGGTACTGTTTGCCGGCGGCCCCAGGCTGGGGCCCGCGGTACTGTTCTGGAGCCTGCTGGCCGTGACCGTGCTGCTGGCGGCGGGGCTGGCACGGCTGCCGTTGTCACCGCTGCGTTTCCGCCACTGGCTGCTGCTGGACCTGGGGCTAACCCAGGTACCGCTGTGGATGGCCGCCACTGTGGTGTTCTGGTTGCTGGCCCTGGGGCTGCGCGATCGCTGGCAGCACCGGCAGGCCGGGGCCTGGTTCAACCTGGCGCAAATCGGGCTGGCGTTGCTGACCCTGCTGGCACTGGGTTACCTGTTCCACGCCATCCAGCAGGGACTGCTGGGCCTGCCCGAGATGCAGATTGCCGGCAACGGCTCCGACGGTCGCCGGTTGAACTGGTATCAGGATCGCAGCGAGGCCACCCTGGCCACCGGCTGGGTGCTGTCGGTGCCACTGCTGGTGTACCGGCTGCTGATGCTGGTGTGGGCGCTGTGGCTGGCGTTTGCCCTGCTGGGCTGGCTGCGCTGGGGCTGGCAGTGCTTCACCCGCGATGGCCTGTGGCGGCCGCTACCCTTACTAAAGGCCAAACGGGCCGGACAGGATTCCGCAACAACGCCGAAAAAGCCCGAGTAGGGTTCAGATGAAAATCACCATGGGGTACCCTAAAAATGGACCCTCCGACTTCGCCGAATAAGGACCAACGTCATGAAAACGCTGCTGGCTTCGGCCATCTTTACTCTCTCCGCCGTTCTTGGCCTGCCGGCTTCGGCGGCGGAGCCCATCGTCGTGTCTTCCAAAATCGACACCGAAGGCGGCCTGCTTGGCAACCTGATCTATCAGGCCTTGAACAATGCCGGCCTGGAAGTGGAAAACCGCAGCCAGCTGGGCGGCACCCCCATCGTACGAAAGGCCATTATCGCCGGGGAGATCGATATTTACCCGGAATACACCGGCAACGCCGCCTTCTTTCACCAGAAGGAAAACAGCGACGCCTGGAAGGACTTTGAACAGGGCTATGCCCTGGCCAAGCAACTGGATTTTGATGCCCACCAACTGGTGTGGCTGACCCCGGCCAACGCCAACAACACCTGGGCCATTGCCGTACGCCAGGACATCGCCGAGGCCAACCAGCTGGCCACCATGTCGGACTTTGGCCGCTATGTCAGTGAAGGCGGCGAGATCAAGCTGGCGGCGTCCGCCGAGTTTGTGTCCAGTCCCGCGGTACTGCCGGCTTTTCAGCAAACCTACGGCTTTGCGCTGAACGATGACCAGTTGCTGGTGCTCTCCGGCGGCAACACCGCCGCCACCATCAAGGCCGCCGCCCTGCAAACCGACCACACCAATGCCGCCATGGTGTATGGCACCGACGGCGCCATTGCCTCCGTGGGCCTGGTGGTCATGGACGACGACAAGGGGGTGCAGCCGGTATACGCCCCGACTCCCATCGTGCGGGAAAGCGTGCTCAAGGCGCACCCGGAGATCGCCGGCATTCTTGAGCCGGTGTTCGCATCGCTGGACGTCGCCACCCTGCAGCAGTTGAACAGCCGTATCGCCATCGGCGGCGAAAGCGCCGAAGCCGTGGCCGCCGATTATCTCGCCGGGCTGAGCCAGAACTGATGAACCTTTAGGCCCCAATTTATTGGGGCAAACCATGCAACATGCGCATAGCGTAGCTGCCGCTTTAGCTGGCAGAGCCTGTGCAACAGGCTTTTAGTGCACAGCCGCCTGCATGTTTGCGCCGGCTAAAACGGCGACTACATAAACACGGCGCTGTCTTCAACATGGACCCCCGCCTTCGCGGGGATGACAATAAGCGCGGTGATGACGGTATTCAGCGATGAAGGAGTTGCTTTGACCTTACCCAACACCGACAAGGTCGGCGGCCTGCTGGCTCTGGCACTGGTGGCCAGCCTGCTGGCGCTGCCCTTTGTCGGCCTGCAACCCAACCGCATTCTGCCCGGCGAGGCCCTGGGGCTGCTGACCGCCGCCGGAACACTCGGGCTGTGGCCGCTGCTGTTACTGCCGCTTTGCCTGGTGAACCTCGGGCTCAGGCTGCGACTGCTGCTTACCGCCCTGGCCCTGCCGCTGCTGGTGGCCACCGCCGGCCACACCGCCACCGCCCTGCTGAGCGATGCCGGCCCGCTGGCCCGGGTGTCGCTGGGGGCGGGATTCTGGCTGGGGCTGTTCTGGCTGTGCCTGCTGATCACCGATACCGCCCTGCGACTGAAGCTAGGGCCATTGGCCCGGCTGGCACTGGTGGCCGCCGTTACCAGTACCGTTTTTGCGCTGCTGGCATCGGGTCTGTGTGACAACCTGTCACTACTGAAAGAGTTTCACCACCGCAGCGACTTCTGGCGTCAGGGTCTGCGCCATCTGCAACTGGCATTGGGTAGCATTATTCCGGCGGTGCTGGCGGGCATTCCCTTAGGGATGGCCTGCCACCGCTCGCCGGCGTTGCGGGCGGCGCTGTTTCCGGTGCTCAATATATTGCAGACCGTGCCCAGCCTGGCCATGTTCGGCCTGCTGATGGTACCCCTGAGCCTGCTGGCCAGCGCCCATCCCTGGCTGGGGGAGCTCGGCATTCGCGGCATTGGCGCCGCCCCGGCGGTGATCGCCCTGTTTCTGTACTCGTTGCTGCCCATCGTCAGCAACACGGCGCTGGGCTTTGACCGGGTCGACGCCCGTGTGCGCGAGGCGGCCACCGCCATGGGCATGAGCCGCCGCCAGCGGCTGTGGCAGGTGGAATTTCCGCTGGCCTTGCCGGTGATCCTGAGCGGCCTGCGGGTGGTGGTCACGCTCAACATCGGCCTGGTGGCGGTGGCGGCCCTGGTGGGCGGCGGCGGCTACGGCACCTATATCTTTCAGGGGCTGGGACAGACCGCCACCGATCTGGTGATCCTGGGCGCCCTGCCCACCCTGCTGCTGGCGTTTTTGTTCGCCACCCTTATCGACACCCTGATTGCCCTGCAACAAGGCCGGCATCCATGATTGAAGTCACGCACCTCTGCAAGCGATTTGGCACTCAGCTTGCCGTTAATGATCTTTCGTTCAAGGTGGAACGCGGCCAGTTCTGTGTGCTGGTGGGTACCTCCGGCTGCGGCAAGTCCACCACATTGCGCATGCTCAACCGGCTGATTGAGCCCAGCGCCGGCGAGATTTTGATCAACGGTCAGAACGTCACCACCCTGCCCGCGGAGCAACTGCGCCGGCGCATTGGTTACGCCATTCAGGGGGTGGGGTTGTTCCCGCACCAGACCATTGCCCGCAACATTGCCACCGTGCCCCGGCTGCTGGGCTGGAGCAGGGCCGACATCGACGCCCGGGTCATCGAGCTGCTCAACCTGTTCCGGCTCGATGCCACCACCTTTGCCGGCAAATACCCGCACCAGCTTTCCGGCGGCGAACAGCAGCGGGTGGGCGTGGCCCGGGCGCTGGCGGCCCACCCCGAGCTGCTGCTGATGGACGAGCCCTTTGGTGCCCTCGATCCGCTTACCCGCGAACACCTGCAGGACGAGCTGCTGCATATTCAACAACTGCTGGGCATTACCATCATCATGGTGACCCACGATCTGGAAGAAGCGATCAAGCTGGCCGATGTCATCGCGGTAATGGACAAGGGCGAAATCCTGCAGATGGACAGCCCCGAAGCCCTGCTGCGCCACCCGAAACCGGGCTTTGTACAGAGCCTGGTGGGTGGCCAGGACAGGGCCCTGCGGCTGCTCGCCACCCAGACCCTGGCCGAGATCATGACCCCGGCCAATACCCTCGCCGGTCCGGCCATGGCCGCCGGCACCAGCCTGCGGGACGCCATGGCCGAGCTGATGTGGCAGGGCGCCGACCGGCTGACCGTGGTGGATGGGGCCGGCAAGCCCATCGGCGCCGTGACCCTGAGCGCGCTGCTGAAACAGGGATCCGGCGCATGAGCCGCACCCTCGGCTGGCTGGTGCCGGCACTGCTGCTGACGCTGCTCACCGTCAATATGGAGATGCTGGAACCCTTGTTTCGCCCTCTGGTGGATGAACGCGCCCCGGTCATTTATGCCCGCGACAGCTTTGCCCACCTGCTGGGCTGGCATGCCCTGGCGGTGTTTGCCGCCATTGCCGCGGCCACCCTGCTGGCACTGGGGGCCGCGGTGGCCGTGACCCGGCCGGCGGGGCAGCCGTTCTTTCCCCTGGCCCGGGCCGTGGCCAACCTGGGCCAGACCTTTCCGCCGGTGGCGGTACTGGCCCTGGCGGTGCCGGCCCTGGGCTTTGGCCTGACGCCCACCCTGGTGGCCCTGCTGCTGTACGGCATGTTGCCTATCTTTGAAAACGCGGTCACCGGCCTGCAACAGATACCACCCAGCGTACGCGAAGCCGCCCGGGGCATGGGCATGACGCCCCTGCAACGGTTGTGGCGGGTAGAGTTACCATTGGCCCTGCCCACCCTGGTGGCGGGCATTCGTATCTCGCTGGTGATCAGCATTGGCACCGCCACCATTGGCTCCACGGTGGCGGCCAAAGGCTTTGGCGAAGTGATCATCGCCGGCCTGCTCACCGACAACCTGGCCTTTGTACTGCAAGGCGGCATCATGGTGGCACTGATGGCCATGGTGCTCGACGCCCTGTTCCGCCGCCTGGAGCAGCGGCTGACGCCACCGGGCGGGTGAGCCCCTAATCGTCACTCCGGCGAAGGCCGGAGTCCAGGGCGGCTTGCACCGTCACCGGCAGAATGGACCCCCGCCCTCGCGGGGGTGACATTCCTTGAATGACTTTCCTTACGGTCTCGCCAATCCCAGATGCTCCCGCAGGGTGCGACCTTCATACTCGGTGCGGAACAGGCCGCGGCGCTGCAGCTCGGGCACCACCTGATCCACAAAGTCCTCAATGCCCGCGGGCAGTGACGGCGGCATCAGGTTAAAGCCGTCGGCGCCCTCATTGCGGAACCACTGCTCCATGCGGTCGGCAATCGACTCCGGCGTGCCCACCATGGTGCAGTGGCCGCCGCCGGCGGCAAGCCGGCCCAGCAGCTGGCGCACCGTCGGCTGCTCGGTTTCAATAATGCGCAAGATAGTGGCGTAACGGCCCTTGGGCCCGGTGAACACGTCGAGTGACGGCAGTGCCGGCACCGGCGCGTCCAGCTCCCAGCCGGAGCAGTCCTGGCCCACGTAGGTACCCAGCTGGCGCAGCGAAGCGTCGGCGGGCAACAGCTCATCCAGCTCCCGCTGCTTGGCCTTGGCCTCGGCTTCGGTAGAAGCCACATAGGTCACCAGCCCCGGCATGATGGGTACGTCCACGTTGCGTCCAGCCTCCTGCACCCGGCGCTTGATGTCCCGGTAATAGTCCTGGGCCGCCGGCAAATCGTAGGCCACGGCGTAAATGGCCTCGGCGCACTGGGCCGCCAGTGCCCGGCCCTGCTCCGAGGCGCCGGCCTGGAACAACACCGGGTGGCCCTGGGGCGGACGTGGCACATTGAGCGGTCCGTCCACCAGAAAGAACTCGCCGTGGTGATTGATGGGGTTCACTTTTTCCGGATCGGCGTAGTGGCCGGCACGATCCATCACCAGGGCCCCTTCCTGCCAGGAGTCCCACAGTTTGATCACCACGTCCACGAATTCTTCGGCCCGGCGATAACGCTCGGCGTGGGCCGGCATGGCCTCGTAGCCGTGGTTGCGGGCTTCCACGTCGAACATGGAGGTGACCACGTTCCAGCCCATGCGGCCATTGGAAATATGATCCAGCGAGGCCATCATGCGGGCGGCATGAAAGGGCGTGAAAAAGGTGCTGGAGACGGTGCTGATAAAACCAATGCGATCCGTGGCCCGGCTCATGGCCGCCATGGCGGTGAGTGGCTCCAGAAACCAGTAGCTGCCGTCTGCCACATTGCCGGTGGACTGGCCGTCAGCAAAGAACACCGCGTCCAGCTTGCCGCGCTCGGCGGTTTGCGCAAGCCGCTCGTAATAACGAATGTCCCCCAGCTGCTCCACGGCGGAATGGGGATGACGCCAGGCGGCTCTATGGTGGCCGCACCCGAACAGAAACAGGTTCAGGTGCATCATGCGTTGCTTGCTGCTCATCAGTTTTTCACCAGACCGCCGTCCACCACCAGGTTCTGGCCGGTGACCGAGCGCGACCAGGGGGAGGCAAAGAACAGGGTGGCGTCGGCAAATTCCGCCGGCGTGGTCACCCGGCGCAGCGGGGTGCTGGCGGCGATGTAGTCAAACACCGCTTCCGGGGTGGCGGCGGAAGCGTCGGTGGTGCGCAGCAGGCCGCCGGACACCATGTTGACGGTAATGCCGTCGGGGCCCAGGTCCTGGGACAGGGTGCGGGTCAGCGACAGCAGCGCCGCCTTGGCGGCGGTGTAGTCGTGGTAAGGCACCACCGGGTTCTGGAACAGGTTGGTACCCACGTTGACGATGCGGCCAAAGCCCTGCTTGCGCATGCCGGCCAGCGCCGCCCGGGTGGTGTTGATGGCACCGCCCACCACCCCTTCCAGCTGCTGGTTGAGGTGCTCCCAGGCCAGCTCATTGGCGTGAGTGCGGGCATCGCCGTTAAAGGAAAACGCCGGCAGGGCGTTGTTGATGACGGTGGTTACCGGGCAGCCGAAGTGGGCCTCGGCCTGCGCAAACATGGCCTGCACGGCGGCGGCGTCGGTCACGTCGGCCTGAATGGCCAGGGCCTGCTGCGGGGACTCGGCGGCCAGCTTTTGGGCCGCCTCGGCGCTGTGCAGGTAGTTGATCACCACCCTGGCACCCTCGCGCAGAAAGGCGCGCACCAGCTGTTCGCCCAGGCCGCGGGCACCGCCGGTGACCAGCACCAGTTGTTCATTAAGTTGAATGGACGTTTGCATTTTCTACCTCGAAGCTGAGGCGAAGGCATGATGAGGCAGCAATGGCACGAACCGGCAGGCTGACATCCCTTCGCCAGTATGAACTGGATCAGGTTCAACGGGTGTTATCTCAGCCCTGCATGCAGGACACCCCGTGTCTCGGCACAGACCATAACATACCCCTGCGCCCAAGGGCGAGAGGCGTGAGGGGTAAGGTGTGAGGTGAACAATCACCCGCCAGACGGCCTGTTTTCCCCCCTCACCCTTTACGCCTCACCCCTTACGTTTTCAGAAGTTTGGTGAAAAAGGCTCGCGGGTGGATAATAAAGGCCTCAAAAGCCATGGATAACGCCGAGCCGACAATGACAACCACACTGACCATTACCCGCCCCGACGACTGGCACCTGCACCTGCGCGACGGGGCGCAACTGACAGATACCGTGCGCGACGCCAGCCGCTACCTGGGCCGCGCCCTCGTCATGCCCAACCTGGTGCCGCCGGTGACCACCACCGAGCTTGCCAACGAATACCGCGAACGCATTCTGGCGGTACGCCCCGAAGGCAGCCAGTTTGAGCCGGTGATGAGCCTGTATCTCACCGACAACACGCAGCCCGAAGAGATCCGCAAGGGTCGCGCCAGCGGCGCCATCGTAGCCTGCAAACTGTACCCGGCCGGCGCCACCACCAACTCCGACTCCGGCGTGACCGATGTGAAAAACATCTACCCGGTGCTGGAAGCCATGCAGGAAACCGGCACCCTGCTGCTGGTGCACGGTGAAGTGACCGACTCGCGCATCGATATCTTCGACCGGGAAAAAGTGTTCCTGGAAACCGTGCTGCCCGACGTGGTGCGCGACTTCCCGAATCTCAAGATTGTGCTGGAGCACATCACCACCGAGCACGCGGTGCACTTTGTGGAGCAGGCCGGCGACAACGTGGCCGCCACCATCACCGCCCACCACCTGCTGTTTAACCGCAACCATATGCTGGCGGGCGGCATTCGTCCCCATTACTACTGCCTGCCCATTCTCAAGCGCAACACCCACCAGCAGGCCCTGGTGCGTGCCGCCACCAGCGGCAGCAAGAAGTTCTTTATGGGCACCGACTCGGCGCCGCACTTCCAGCACCGCAAGGAAGCCGCCTGCGGCTGCGCCGGTGCCTACACCTCCCACGCCGCCGTGGAGCTGTATGCCGAAGCCTTTGAAGAAGCCGGCGCGCTGGCCAAGCTGGAAGCCTTTACCAGCCACAACGGCCCCGACTTCTACGGCCTGCCCCGCAACCAAGACACCATCACCCTGGTGAAAGAGTCCTGGACCGTGGGCGAAACCCTGCCCCTGGGCGGCGACCAGCTGGTGCCCATTCGCGCCGGCGAAACCATCGGCTGGACGGTAAAATAACCGTCATGGCACTCAGCAACGCGGCCCCGGCCGCGTTTTTTTATGCCGGCATAAAATCGGCCTGGCGCTCGGCAATCCTCTGCTTGAGAAAACGGGTAAAGGCCTGCACCTTGGCCGAACGGTGCAAATCCCCGTGGCTGGTCAGCCAGAGGTCATAAGTCCAGTCTGGCGGGGGCGGCAACAGGGGCAGCAGCTCAGGGGCCAGGCTGGCCTGCCAGCAGCTCAGCGGGCCACAGCCCAGCCCGGCCTGCAGCGCGGGAATAAAACCGGTGAAATCCTGCACCCGGTAGAAGATTTGCGCCGCCGGAACATGGGCCTCCATCCAGCGCATAAACACGCTGCCGGGCCGTGGCTGCGTGGTGCTGACAAAACGGTGCCCGGCAAGCTCGTTCAGGGAATAAAGAGGGCCGTGGCGGCGCACATAGTCACGACTGGCATAAAGGGTGCTCGCCGCCCGGGTCAGGTGCTGCACCACATAATCCGGGTCTTCCGGCTTATGGCCCGAGCGTATGCCCACATGGGCTTCACCATGATCCAGCCGGAACACCCGCCGGTCGGCGGCATATTCCAGCCGAATGTTCGGGTGCCGTTGCTGAAACTCGGCCAGCAAGGGCGTCAGGTAGGGTACCAGGTTGTTGACCGAGGTCAGGATCAGGGTCCCGGCCAGGGCCTCGCTTTCCCCCACCCGGGCGCGCATGCGACTGAACGCCTCTTCGGCCTGAACCGCGGCGGCCAGCAACGCCTGGCCGGCCTCGGTGGCCACGTAGCCCCGGGCGTGACGATGAAACAGGCGGGTGCCCATGCGGGCTTCCAGCGCGTTGATCCGCCGCAATACGGTGCTGTGGTGCACCTCCAGCTGATGGGCGGCCGCGCTCAGCGAGCCCAGCCGGGCCACCTGGTAGGCGGTGTAAATGTCTTGCCAGTCATTCATCTGTGCATTCATGCACATTACCTCTGCACCAATTCTGTTTTTCTTCATTTTTGCACATGGAATACTGACCACCAACCCGAACATCATCCTTCATCACAGGAGTCAGACCATGCATACCCTCGACGCCATCACGACCCGCCGCGCCATCAAGCAATACGATGCGACTTTTCGCATGCCCGAGGCCGACATCGAGCAACTGTTTCAGTACCTGCTGCAGGCCCCCACCTCCTTCAACCTGCAACACTGGCGCTTTGTGCAGGTGGAAGACCCGCAGTTGCGGGCCGAGCTGCGCGCCGCCGCCTGGGATCAGGCGCAAATCACCGACGCCTCCCTGCTGCTGGTGCTCTGTGCCGACACCCAGGCCTGGCAGAAGGATCCCGGCCACTGCTGGCGCGACGCCCCCGCCGACGTCCGCGACCAGATGCTGTCGATGATCCACGGCTTCTACGCCGGCAAGCCGCAACTGCAGCGCGATGAAGCCCTTCGCTCCGTGGGCATCGCCGCCCAGACCGCCATGCTGGCCGCCAGGGCCATGGGCTACGACAGCTGCCCCATGATCGGCTTTGACGCCGAGCGCGTGGCCGAGCTGATCCGGTTGCCCGAAGGCCACCTGGTGGGCATGATGCTGACCATTGGCAAGGCCACCAGGGCCGCCCGACCCAGGGCGGGACAACGGGCCCTGGAGAGTGTGCGGATACGGGATCGTTTCGCCGACTGAGCCGGCGAACGGCATTCGGGAGAAAAGCCATGACCATGCAAACCTGGCACGCCCACGGGCGTGTGCTGCTCGCCACCCTGTTCGTGGCGGGCTCCTTTATCATCTCGGCCCGGCTGGCAACCGAGGCCCCGCCGGCCTCCCTCACCCTGCTGCGCTTTGTGCTGGCCGCCGCCCTGCTGCTGCCCTGGGTGCTGTGGCGCGCCGACCGGCGGCAGCAACTGTGGCGGGCCCTGCCCCGGGGGCTGCTGATCAGCCTGTTTTATTCGCTGTTTTTCATTCTGCTGTTTGAGGCGCTGCACAGCACCACGGCCCTGAACACCGGCACCCTGTTCACTCTGGTGCCTCTGCTGACCGGCGTGGCGGGCATCTGGCTGCTGCGCACCCGCATCACCACCGTGCAGGGGATCAGCTACCTGCTGGGCATGGTAGGGGCGCTGTGGGTGATTTTTGAGGGCAGCCCGGCGCGGGCCCTGGCGCTGCAGCTCAATCCGGGGGATCGGCTGTTTCTGCTGGCGGTGCTGAGCATGTGCGCCTATTCGCTGTGCATGAAACTGCTGTATCGCAACGATTCGGTGGCCATACTCACCTGCGCCACCTTGCTGGGCGGTGCGGTCTGGATGGGGCTCATGGTCTGGCTGACCGATACCCCCCTGCAATGGCAAGCCCTTGAAGGAGGCGACTGGCTGGCCATGGGCTACCTGGTGGTGTGCGCCACCCTGGCCAGCGGCTATCTGTTTCAGGGGGGCAGCATTCACCTTGGCCCGCAACGGGTGATGGCCTACACCTACCTCAACCCGGCGGCGGTCGCCCTGCTGCTTTGGCTGTTTGGCGGCGAACCGGTGGCGGCCAGCCTCTGGCCCGGCATCCTGCTCTCCTGCCTGGCCACCTGGTGGCTGCAACGCCAGACCGCAGGCCGCGCCCTGTCCGCCGCGCACCCGGCCCGTCGCTGACGGGGCCGCCGCCCGCATTGACAACCACGCCGCCGCCCCTTACCCTCGTTTCGCTATTCCTGGGGGAGCCCACACGGGCTGAGACTCCGCCACACCGGCGGTAACCCTTAGAACCTGATCCGGGTAATGCCGGCGAAGGGAAGGAAACGAAGGATCCTGCAATCCCGATCCGCCCTCTCCCTCTTGTCGCCCGCATGCCCCGGCCATTTAGTGCCCACCCGGGCAGAGGGAGAACACATGCTGGACACCACCACCGCCATTTTATGGCTCTGTTTATTTGCGGCGGTCTTCGCCATTCCGGGTCTGCTTTACGCCCGCCGGCAAAACGATCAGCCGGAAGACTTTATCGTGGCTCGCAACAGCCAGAGCGGCAGCGCCACCACCCTGACCCTGCTGGCCACCACCATGGGCACCTGGATTTTATTCGGTCCGGCCCAGGCCGCCACCTGGGGCGGCATTGGCGCCGTTACCGGTTACGCTCTGGGGGTGTTGGCCCCCCGGCTGGTGATGATTCCGCTCGGCAAGCGCATTCGCGAGCTGATGCCCGCCGGCCACACCCTCACCGAGTTTGTGCTGGGCCGCTACGGCCGGGGCATGTACGGCTTTGTGCTGGTGATCATGCTGTTCTACCTGTTTATTTCCCTCACCGCCGGCCTCACCGCCATCGCCCAGATGGTGGCGCTGCTGGCGCCGGTGCCGCTGTGGGCCACCGCCGGCATTGTGATGGCGGCCACCCTGCTCTATACCCTGTATGGCGGCCTGCGGGTGACCATTTTCACCGACCGGGTGCAGATGCTGGTGATACTGCCGTTTCTGCTCACCCTGATTGTGCTGGGTTGGCAGGCCACCGGCGGCCTGGCCCCGGTGCTGGCCGGCCTGCAGCAAACCGCCCCGCACCTGCTTGACCCGCTCGACACCACCGGGCTGAAGTCGGGCCTGACCTTCTTCCTCGCCGTGGTGCTGACCGGCCTGTTCTACCAGGGCACCTGGCAGCGGGTGTTTGCCGCCCGGGACAACAAGGTCATTCGCAACGGCTTTATTCTGAGCGGCGTGCTCAGCTTTCCCATCATCTTCATCATGGGGCTGTTTGGCCTGGCCTTTGTGGGCCTGGCGCTGCCCGGCGATGGCTCGGTGGCGCTGTTCAGCGTGCTGATGCCCAACATGCCGCTGTGGTTTGCCATTGGCCTGCTGCCCTTTGGCCTGGCGCTGATCATGAGCAGCGCCGACTCCACCATCAGCGGCCTCACCAGCATGCTGGTGGTGGATCTGCGCCGGCTGCTGCCGCAAACCAGCGTGCACACCCTGCTGGGCCTGTCGCGCTGGCTAATCGTGCTGGTGTCGATTCCGGTGCTCTATGTGGCCTCGCAGGGGTACAGCGTGCTGTATCTGTTCCTGCTGGCGGACCTGCTGTGCTGCGCCGCCGCCTTTCCGGTGTTTTTCGGCTTTTACAACGCCCTCTATCAGGGCTGGAACGCCATGCTCAGCACCCTCGGCGGCCTGGTGGCCGGCCTGATGCTGTTCCCCGCCCCGGGCCAGGCCGCCACCCATTTGCTGGAGTCGTTCCTGCTGGCTACCCTGGTGCCGGTGGCCATTTCCATCCTGCTGCTGCTGGTGCCCAGCCGGCCCTTTGACTTTAATGCGCTGGCCGGCCGGGTGCGCAGCCTGGAAAGCTGAGTTCGTTTCGTCGCAACCGTTTCGTCGTAAAAACAGTACCGGCGTGCCATAAGGCCGCCGGTTTTTTTGTGCCCGAGACCGCCCTGTTCATTCTGATCGCTGCCGGCAGACGTTTTTTCCCTCATAATGGCGCAACCTGAACAAGCCACTTGATGTTAAAGAGTACCCCTATCCGTGAATGAGTTTCTGCAACTATTCGACAACCCGGCGCTGATCTGGACCCTGGGCCTTGCCAGCCTGGTGAGCTTTATCGGCTCCCTGATCATTATTCCCTGGCTGGTGGTGCGCATTCCGGTGAATTACTTTTCCGGTGAATACCGCCACCGGGTGCCCTGGGCCAAACAGCATCCGCTGATCCGCTGGCTGCTGCTGATCCTGAAAAACCTGCTGGGGCTGGTGTTTCTGCTGGTGGGCATTGCCATGCTGGTGCTGCCCGGTCAGGGATTGCTGACCATACTGATCGCCCTGGTGCTGCTGAATTTTCCCGGCAAATACCAACTGGAACGCCGGCTGTTCAGGATGCCCTCGGTACGCAATGGCGTGAACTGGCTGCGCAAACGGGCCGGGCGGGAGCCGCTGAGGTTTGATGGTGAGGGGTAAAGAGCCACCCGTTTGTGTATCAGAAACCTTTAAACACTCGCAAAAGTCGCAGTCAGCATTGCTTTTTGCTTCTCGACTACAGACAATAAGCGCCATACGAAACAAACCTTAAATTTAATCCGAGCAGTGTCGAATTGTCGACTAGTTTATTTTCTCGTTTCAACTCATATTTAGTCATTTAACTACACCTAAAACATAAAAAGGTTAATGCTAATGTATATTAAAAAAATAGCAATAAAAAACCTTGGGCCTATAAGTGAGCTCAACATCACACCTCGCTTCAACGACCAAGGCGATTCAATACCAATTATTCTTGTCGGACAAAACGGAGCAGGAAAGTCTTTGACGCTGGCAACAATACTTGATGCCATGACAGAATCAAGAAAGAAGCATTTCAGAGAGTTAGAAGAGGTTGGGGAAACAGAATATATAAGAGTATCTTCAAAAAAATACATTAGAAAAAACAGTGGCTTTAGCTATGTTTATGCAGAAATATCAAATAGCTTGGCTGAGCTTAAGTTTCATGAGGTAGTGTCAAGATTACCCAATGAAGATTTTAAACAAATTGCAGGACAAATAAACGACATCCCCAACCTTTACAATGAAGAGTTCTCAAGATCTGGATTTTACAAAAATGCGGTCACCTCTGGTGCATACCAAGAAGAACTAAGCAAACTATCATTCCTGTACTTCCCCTATTTTCGGTATGAAGCTGCGTACTGGATGAATAAAAAAGCAAACATAAACCTTCTAAAAGAAGATAATTTCTACGGCCAACCAAAAATAAACACGATAAGGACAAATATTATTAATGAGACTCAAAGGTGGATATTAAACATCATTTTGGACCGAGAGGTGCACGAGAAATCAATCGGTGATTTACAACTATCAAATGGATTAACCGTAAGGCAGTTTCAGGGATATCACGGCCCCAACACACAGCTATTAAATATGATAAATGAAATACTCACTGCTATGTTTAAGGCCAAAGATAAAAATATTGAGTATGCTAGAGTAGGGATAGGGCGAAAGGGAAACAGAGAGATTACTGTTATTTTAAAAAATAAAAACTCAAATGATGAAGAAATAGTTGCACCAGAGTTAAGCCAGTTATCTTCAGGTGAATTGATGACATTAGGGCTGGCGACAGAGATAATAAGAGCCTACGAACTTGTTAGCGGAAATACACCCGAAAAACTTAATGAAATAACAGGCATCGTTCTCATAGATGAGGTTGATTTACACCTCCATGTAAACTTTCAAAAAGCAGTGCTACCACTAATAATAAGAGAATTCCCCAAAGTACAATTCATAATAACAACTCATTCCCCATTATTTCTTTTGGGAATGGATGAGAGCGGGGACGTTGACATTTTCAACTTACCTCTTGGCAATAAAATTTCAGCTGAGGATTTCACTGAGTTCAAGCAAAGCCACGAAATATTCCTTAATAATAACAAAAAATTTCAAGAACGATATAACGAACTAAAGTGTGAATTAGAAAAAGACAGCCGGCCTTTAATTATTACTGAAGGCAAAACAGATTGGCAACACATAAAGCTAGCACTAGAAACTTTGAGAGCATTAGGTGAATTCAAAGATCTTCACATTGAATTCTTAGAGTTTGACAGCAACGTTGATATGGGTGATATAAAGCTCAGCCAGATGTGTGAATACATGGCAGATTTACCACAACAAAGAAAACTAATATTTATCTTTGATAGAGATAACCCAAAAATAATCAAAAAAATGACTCAGGATGAAAAGTGTTACAAGTTCTGGGGAAACAAGGTTTACTCTGTCTGCTTACCGACACCACCTCACAGGGTAGGATATAGCAACTTAAGCATTGAACTTTATTACAAAGATGTTGACTTGCGAACAGAAGAGCCGGAGTCAAGAAAAAGGCTATGGTTTACTAACGAAATAGAGATCATCACACTACCAACAAACGGAGAAAAAACATATAGAACTCTAAAAGAACCAAACCAAAACCATGAATGTGATAAAAAGGTATTTGATCAACCAGCAGATAAAATAACAAATAGCAATGGTCAATATGTAGGCCTTTCAAAGTCAGCTTTTGTAGAGAAAATAGTTAAGAGAGAAGAAATATCTGAAAGCTTTGAACGGAGTGCCTTTAGATTACTCTTCCATGTAATTGCAGAGATCTGTGAAATATAGAAGTCAAAGTAAAACAGTTAAGTTAATAACTAGAAAGCTATCATTTAGCTTTCTAGTTATTAGTTAAATAAAGTTTAACAATACAAGTAATTTATATATAAATAAGATTTTTAACTTACAAACCTGCGACACAATAGTTTCATCAAAGCGCCACTTTTATCTTACTTCAAACCACCGTCATTTCGGCGAAGCTCTTGCAGCCTCCCTATTTGGTTTGATAGACCGGCAGCGTGCTCAGCCAGGGCAAGCTGTGGGCGGTGCTCCCTTCACTTCATCCCCAACCGCTTCGCCAATTTATGCAGGTTACTGGGATCCACTTCCAGCAGGCGGGCGGCGGCGGCCCAGTTGTGGTCGGTGGCGGCCAGGGCCTGGGTAATGGCCTGTTGCTGGGCCTGGTTGGTGGCCTGTTGCAGACTGACCATCGGGATGGGTGTCACCGCGGCAGGCTTGTTTTCCGCCTGAACGGGCTGGGCCAGTGGCTCATTGCCGGCCAGGTCCAGCAGTTCCGGCTCCAGGGTAATGATGTCGGCGCGGTCGGCGCCCCGGCTCAGGGCCTTGATGGCGGCGCGACTGATCACATGCTCCAGCTCGCGCACGTTGCCGGGCCAGGTGTAGGCACACAGGGCGCGTTCGGCAGCGGGGGACAGCCGCAGGCTGCGCAGGCCCAGCCGGCCCCGGTTCAGCTCGAGAAAATGGCCGGCCAGCACCAACACGTCGTTTTCCCGCTCCCGCAACGGCGGAATGGGCACCGGATACACCGACAGCCGGTGGTAGAGATCGGCGCGAAAATGGCCGTCGCGCACGCTGTCGTGGAGCTGGCGGTTGGTGGCGGCAATTACCCGCACGTTCACCTTGCGCGGCGCGTCTTCCCCCAGCCGCTGAATTTCGCCATTTTGCAGCGCCCGCAGCAGCTTGGCCTGAATGCCCAGCGGCAGCTCGCCCACTTCATCCAGAAACAGGGTACCGCCGTCGGCGGCTTCAAAGCGGCCGGGCCGGGCATTGCCGGCGCCGGAAAAGGCGCCCTTTACGTGGCCGAACAGCTCGCTTTCGGCCAGGGATTCCGGCAGGGCGGCACAGTTCACCTGCACCAAGGGCCGGTCCCGCCGGGGGGAGCGCTGGTGCAGGCGGCGGGCGAACAGGTCTTTGCCCACCCCGGTTTCCCCGGTAAGCAGCACCGGCAGATCCGAGTCGGCCACCACGTCCAGCTCGTGCAGCAGCCGCTTGAGCCCGGTGCTCTGGCCCAGAATTTCCCCTTCCTGGTGATCGCCCAGGGGCACAGGCGCATCCTGCCGGGCCAGGCGCAGGGCGCGAATGTCCCGCTCCAGCCGGGTCATGCGCACCGCGGCAGCCACGGTCAGCGCCAGCCGTTGCAGCGAGTCTTGAGCATCCTGATCAAAGGTGCCGGCGGTGAGCGCGTCCAGGGTCAGGGCGCCCCACTGTTCGCCGTTCACATAGAGGCTGATGCCCATGCAGTCGTGCACCGGCAGCGCCTCGCCCACATGGTGTTCCAGCAGGCCGTCGTAGGGGTCGGGCAGGGGCGAGTCGGGGGCGAACGCCACCGTGCTGCGGCTGGCCAGAATGGCCGCCAACCGCGGGTGCTGGGCCACCACAAAGCGCCGCCCCAGCGCTTCGCGCACCAGGCCTTCTACCGCCACCGGGCTGAGCACGCCGTCCTGCAGCCGCAATAAACACACGGCGCCGCAGCCAAAATGCTCGCGCATCATGCGCACCAGACTCTGGAGCCGCACGGCACTGGGCAACTCGGCGGCCAGATCCGCCAGCAGGAGTTCATACAACATGGTTATTTTCACCATTAAAGGGTTTTATTTACCCTAATCGAGCAGGGTAAAAAATACCATCAACAATTATTAATCCATTTAAATCAATGATTTAAAAAGTGGCACGCAAGTTGCCACTTATGAGCCAAGGGTAACATGAACAAGGAGCCATATCATGAGCCTGCTCAACCATTCCCTGGGCACACTGGCCCGGGACATTCCGGGAGCCACCCGGGTATTTCATCATTACCGGCTGGATTATTGCTGTGGCGGTAACGTGCTGCTGAGCGAAGCACTGGCCGAACGCGGGCTGGACAGCGCCGAGGTCATTGCCCGGCTGGAAGCCCTGCCCGCCCGCAACGAAGACGACACCAACTGGGCCGAAGCCGGCACCGGTGAGCTGATCGATCACATTCTGGCTCGCTACCACGAGGTGCACCGTCAGCAGTTGCCCGAACTGATCGGGCTGGCCCGCCGGGTGGAAGCGGTACATGAAGAGCATCCGCTGTGCCCCAAGGGGCTGGCGGATCACCTGGAAGAAATGCGCCAGGAGCTGGAAAGCCACATGCAGAAAGAGGAGCAGATTTTGTTCCCCATGCTGCGCCGGGGCCTGGGGGCGCAGGCGGTGGGGCCCATCAGCGTGATGCGCATGGAGCACGACGATCACGGTCAGGCGCTGGCCAAACTGCTGGAGCTGACCTGCCATTTGTCCCTGCCCGCCGATGCCTGCGCCAGCTGGCAGGCGCTGTATGCGGGCATTGAAGAGCTGCAAAACGACCTGATGCAGCACATTCACCTGGAAAACAACATTCTCTTTTCTCCTTCCCGACACCAGGAGGTGCAGCATGGCTAACTACCGTCGCCTTTGGCTGTTGTTGTTAGTGGTTCTCGGCATTACCTTTGCCATTCTTGGTTATTTCGGGCGCGAAGTGTACCGGGTGGCGCCGCCCATTCCCGCCCAGGTGGTCACCGAAAACGGCACCCTGCTCACCACCCACGACGGCATTCTCGACGGCCAGACCGCCTGGCAGTCGGTGGGTGGCATGCAACTGGGCTCCATCTGGGGTCACGGTGCCTATCAGGCGCCGGACTGGACCGCCGACTGGCTGCATCGGGAGCTGGTGACCTGGCTGGAGCTGGCCGCTCAGGAGGAATTTGGCACCGCCTACGCCAACCTCGACGGCGAGCAGCAGGCCGTACTGCAACACCGGCTGAAGCAGGAATACCGCACCAACGGCTATGACGCCGAGGCCGACGTGCTGGTGGTGTCGGAGCGCCGGGCGCAGGCCATGGCCGACACCGCCGCTTATTACGATCAGTTGTTCAGTGACGATCCGGCCCTGCGCTCCACCCGCCAGAGCTTTGCCATGAAGGAGAACACATTGCCCAGCGCCGAGCGCCGGGCCGACATGACCAACTTCTTCTTCTGGACCGCCTGGGCCGCCGCCACCGAGCGCCCGGACAGTAACGCCACCTATACCAACAACTGGCCCCACGAGCCGCTGATCGGCAACAAGCCCACCGCCGAGAACATCGTCTGGTCCATCGTCAGCGTGGTGCTGCTGATCGCCGGCGTGGGCGGTCTGGTGTGGGCCTGGTCGTTCCTGCGCAAGGAAGACGAAGCCGAGCCCAAGGCCCCGGCCAAAGATCCGCTCACTACCTTCAAGCTCACCCCGTCACAGAAAGCGCTGGGCAAGTATGTGTTCCTGGTGGTGGCGCTGTTTACCTTTCAGGTGCTGCTGGGCGGCGCCACCGCTCACTACACGGTGGAAGGCCAGCATTTCTACGGCATTGAGCTGTCGAAGTGGTTCCCCTATTCGCTGCTGCGTACCTGGCACATTCAGAGCGCCCTGTTCTGGATTGCCACCGGCTTTCTCGCCGCCGGCCTGTTCCTCGCTCCCATCATCAACGGCGGCAAGGATCCCAAATACCAGGCGCTGGGCGTGAACGTGCTGTTCTGGGCGCTGGTGGCGGTGGTGGTGGGCAGCTTTGCCGGCAACTACCTGGCCATTGCCCAGATCATGCCCGAAAACCTCAACTTCTGGCTGGGTCACCAGGGTTATGAATACGTGGATCTGGGCCGGCTGTGGCAGATTGGCAAGTTCACCGGCATCGTGCTGTGGCTGGTGCTGATGCTGCGCGGCGTGGTACCGGCGCTGCGCCAGCCCGGCGACCGCAACCTGCTGGCCCTGCTCACCGCGTCCTGCGCCGCCATCGGCCTGTTTTACGGCGCCGGCTTCTTCTACGGCGAACGCACCCATATCTCGGTGATGGAATACTGGCGCTGGTGGATTGTGCACCTGTGGGTGGAAGGCTTCTTTGAAGTGTTCGCCACCACCGCCCTGGCCTTTATCTTCTGCAGCATGGGGCTGGTGTCCCGCCGCGCCGCCACCACCGCCAGCCTGGCCTCGGCCTCGCTGTTTATGCTGGGCGGCATTCCCGGCACCTTCCACCACCTGTACTTCTCCGGCACCACCACCCCGGTGATGGCGGTGGGCGCCACCTTCAGCGCCCTGGAAGTGGTGCCCCTGGTGGTGCTGGGTTACGAGGCCTGGGAAAACTGGCGCCTGAAAAACAGCGCCCCCTGGATGGAAAACATCAAATGGCCGCTGATGTTCTTTGTGGCGGTGGCCTTCTGGAACATGCTGGGCGCCGGTGTGCTGGGCTTTATGATCAACCCCCCGGTGGCGCTCTATTATATTCAGGGCCTGAACACCACCCCCACTCACGCCCACGCGGCCCTGTTCGGGGTGTATGGCTTCCTCGCCCTGGGCTTTGCCCTGCTGGTGCTGCGCTACATTCGCCCCAACCTGGTGTTCAGCGAGTCGCTGATGAAAACCGCCTTCTGGTGGATGAACGGCGGCCTGGTGCTGATGCTGTTCACCAGCGTGCTGCCGGTGGGGGTCATTCAGTTTATCGCCAGCGCCAGCGAGGGCCTGTGGTATGCCCGCAGCGAAAGCTTTATGCAGCAGGGCCTGCTGCAAACCCTGCGCTGGGTGCGCACCTTTGGTGACGTGGTGTTTATCGTCGGCGCCCTGGCGGTGACCTGGCAGGTGATCATCGGCCTGCGCCAGCCCGCCGCCCATGCCGGCAGCCTGGCCATTGAGCCCCAGGAGTGCGACGTGCCCGAGCTGATGTCGAAGTAAAGTCTGGAAGTTGTTAGTCTGGTTTGGCCCCGCCTGGCGGGGCCTTTTTTATGCCCGCCAAGTGCTGTTGCTGGTAGCTGCCCTGATCGCGGGCGTAGCCGCCGTGTTCGCCGGCTATGGTTTCAGCCTGCTCCCTGGCTGCTCCGGCAGACATGGACTGGCTTTCCGGAATGGGCAGGCATATTCTGGGAGCATTCATCTCCCGACCATTCGAAGGTAAAAATGCAATACCCGATCACCGGCGCATGTCAGTGCGGTAATGTCACCTACGAATTACTTTCCGAGCCGCTTATGGTGGTGGCCTGTCATTGCAAGCAGTGCCAGAAGCTTTCCACCAGCGCTTTCAGCATCACCGCCGTGGTCAAGGCCGACGCCATCCGGTTTCATGGAAACATGCAGGAATGGCGCCGAACCGCAGACAGCGGCAACATCAACGGTGCGAAGTTTTGCCCGACCTGTGGCAACCGGATCTACCACTTCAATCCGGAAGATCCCGACACCATCAAACTGAAACCGTCAAATCTGACAGACACAAGCATTATCAAGCCGGTGGCTCACGTCTGGACAAGCGAAAAACAAGACTGGTACACCATACCGGAGGGTGTCGCCGTGTATGAGCAACAGCCGTAACATTCATGTTTAAAAGGGAACCCAATGGAATTCGATATCTTTATTGTTGACGCCTTTACCGACCAGCGCTTTAAGGGTAATTCGGCAGCGGTGGTACCGGTGGAAACCTGGCCCGACGCCGCCGTCATGCAGGATATCGCATTGGAAAACAATCTGTCCGAAACCGCTTTTATCAGACGTGCAGGCGACAACCAGTATGAGATCCGCTGGTTTTCACCGTTAACGGAAATCGCCTTTTGTGGCCACGCCACCCTGGCGGCTTCCTTTGTCTTGTTTACCGAATACGGGCTTAAAGGGGAAATCGAATATCTGACCACCCAGGTGGGGTCATTGACCGTATCGCAACGGGAAGGCAACAGGATAGAAATGAGCTTTCCCAATCAAAAGCCGGAACCTGTTTCTATTGTGCCGAATGCCTTGCTGCAAGGCCTGACCATCAAACCGGTGCAGGTGCTGAAAAATCGGCAAGCCTATTTTGCCGTGATGGAGAGTGAGGCCGACGTCAAGGCAGTGGGCTATGACACCGCATCATTAAAACAGCTGGCGCCGCTGGATGTCGTGGTCACCGCAGCTTCCACAGAGTACGACTTTACTTCCCGGTACTTCTGGCCCGCCAATGGTGGCGACGAAGATCCGGTGACCGGTTCCATTCATGCCGGTCTGGCCCCTTACTGGAGTGAACGGCTGCAAAAAACCGAACTGGTGGCCCGTCAGGCCTCAAAAAGAGGCGGTGTGCTGCACTGTGTCATGGCGGAAGACCGGGTGCTGGTTTCCGGCCACGGCGTCCTTTACCTGAAGGGCAAAATTTACCTGTAACGCGACCGACGCTGCCATGCTGAATCGCATTACGTGCATTGGCAAGGAGAGCACTATGAATCAGCCCGAACATATTCCCGCCCGCCTGGCCAGCGTCGGCGGCATTCCGGTGGCCCGTTTGCTGCCCGTTCGCCAGCGCCGGCTGATCGGCGCCTGGTGTTTTCTTGATCACGCCGGCCCCGCGCAGTTTGCCGCCGGCGAGCCGGGGTTGCGGGTGGGGCCCCATCCGCACATTGGCCTGCAAACCTTTACCTGGATGCTCAAAGGCCGGGTGCTGCACCGGGACAGCCTGGGCCACGAGCAGATCATTCAGCCCGGCCAGGTCAACCTGATGACCGCCGGCCGGGGCATTGCCCACAGCGAGGAATCGGTGGCCGGCGAGCGAGCACTGCACGCGGCCCAGCTGTGGATTGCCCTGCCCAAGGCCGACCGCCATACCCCGCCCCGCTTTGATCACTACCCCCGGCTGCCGATGTGGTCGCAACAGGGGGTGTGCTTTACCCTGCTGGCGGGGGACTACGCCGGGCACAAGGCCCCCACCCTGCTGTTTTCACCGCTGGTAGGGCTGGACTTGCACGCGCACCAGCCTGCCCGGCTGGAATTGCCGCTGCGCCCGGAGTTTGAATACGGCCTGCTGGTACTAGAAGGCGCCATTACTTTGGCGGGAGTGCGGACCGGGCCCGACGAGCTGGTGTATCTGGGGGCGGCGCAGGAGTGGCTTGAACTCGGCCTGGAGCAAGGTACCCGGGTGCTGTTGCTGGGCGGCGAGCCGCTCAAGGAGCGGATTTACATCTGGTGGAACCTGGTGGGCCACAGCGAGACCGAGATTGCCGAGGCCCTGGCCGACTGGCAGGCGGGCAGCCCGCGCTTTGGCGACGTGCCGGGGTTTGACGGCGAGCCCATGGCGGCGCCGCCATTGCCTGCCGGACTGAAATAACCGAAGGCGCTAGCCGGTGTGGCGCCGGCGTTCCTCCGCGCCAATGCGCCCGGCCACCGGGGCGGTGTTAAAGGCCATGCCGCGCTTGCCGGCGCGCTTGACCTGATACATGGCGGCGTCGGCCCGGGCCATCACATCGGCAAAGTCATCCGGTTCACGCACCCCTTCCACGCCCATGCTCATGCCCACTTCCGCCTCGCCGTTGTCCAGCTCAAAGGGCTCGTCCAGGCAGTCGATACAGGCTTGGGCCAACCCTTGAGTACGAGACTGGTGCAAGGGCCAGGGCAGCAACAGCACGAACTCGTCGCCCCCCAGGCGGCCCAGCACCACCTCCGGCGGGCACAGCCGGCGCAGGCGCTCGGCGAGCTTGATCAGCAGCTTATCGCCGGCCCGGTGGCCCAGGGTGTCGTTGACCTGCTTGAAGTCGTCGAGATCGATAAAGCACAGGGTCAGCTCGCCCTGCGGCTTGAGGGTTTTAAAGGAGTCGATCAGCCCGCTGCGGTTGAGCAGGCCGGTGAGTGGATCCTTGTGGGCCAGGCGCGACAGGGCCTGCTCGTACTCCTTTTCCTGGGTGATGTCGATATGGGTGCCCATCACCCGAAGCGGCCGGTTGTGCTCGTCCCATTCCACCACCCGGCCTCTGTCCTGCACCCAGGTAACGGTGCCGTTCTTGGCCACCATGCGGTGCTGCACCTCGTAAAACGGGCTGCGCCCGTGCAGGTGATCAAAAAAGTTGTTGAGCACCTGCTCCCGGTCTTCCGGATGCAGGTGCGCCTTCCATACCTCGAAACTGGCTTCAATTTCCTTGGGCTGAAAGCCCAGCATGGCGCCCCAGCGCCGGTTAAAAATAATCAGCTTGCCGCTGGGCACATGCAGCTGCCACACGCACAGGCCGGTGCCGTCCATGGCCGCCTCTAGTTTTTCCCGGGCGTCGGCGGCAATGCGCTTCAGGCGCTCGTTTTCCGCCTGCAGCTTCAGCAGTTCCATTGAAGGGATTCTGTCCATAGTTTCCTTCCAACAGCCGGCTCAGTCCCATCCCGTGATGTGCGCAGGATCGAGCATTTCTTCCAGCATGGGCCGGGCAAACAGGTAGCCCTGCAAATAGCGCACGCCGGCGTTCACCAGGTAGTCCCGCTCTTCCACCGTTTCTATGCCCTCGGCCAGTACCAGGGCGCCCAGCTCGGCGCACACCCGCTGCACCTCGGCCAGCCGCTGCTGTTTGGCCGGCTCCCGGTGAATGTCGCGCACCATGCCCATGTCGAGTTTGACGATGGCCGGACGCAGACTGTACAGCCACTCCGGACTGGTGAAGCCGGCGCCGTAGTCGTCGATGGCGGTATAAAAGCCGTAACGGGCGTAAGACTCGAAAATGCGCTTGAGCTTTTGCTGGCTGACAATGCGCTCACCCTCGGTCACCTCGAAAATAATCTTTTTAAGATCAAAACCGTACAGCTCCGATGCCTCTATGGTGGCACGGATGCAGGTGTCGGGATTGTAGATGGCGTTGGGCAGAAAGTTGATGCTGAGCAACCGGTCGCAGCCCAGCCGGGCAGCGGTTTTAATGGCGGTGACCCGGCATATCTGGTCGAAGTAATAGCGGTTGTCGTCGTTGATGCGCTCAAACACCCAGCCCGCCCCCTGTCCGTCGGGGCCCCGTACCAGCGCCTCATAGGCAAAAATGTCTTTCTGCTGCCAGTCGATGATCGGCTGAAACGCCATGCGAATGTCAAACCCCAGGGATTGGCCGCTCAGGCAGTCCATGCAGGTTTGCTGCTTGATCCGTATCGGTATCTCCATATTCACCGCTTTGTGGCCGTCAAAAAACCCTTATTGTAATGCGGTAAAGGCTGAAACACCCGGCATGCGCGCGAAAAAACCACTGAAAGCAAACCCCGCCGGCCACGGTCTCAAAAAAATCCATCCCCCGCCTGATCAGGAAGCTTCATCATGCTCACCGTGTTTTACGATGGCCGCTGCGGCCTGTGCGACCGGGAAATTGCCTTTTACCGCCGGCACGCCCGGCCGGGGGCGGTGCGCTGGCTCAATCTCTGGGAGCAGCCGCCGGAGCTGGCCGCCGCCGGGCTGACCCCGGCCCGCTGCCTGCAACAACTGCATGTGCTGGATGAGCGGCAGCAGGTGCACACCGGCGTGAATGCCTTTGTGGCCCTGTGGCGCACCGTGCCACGGCTGGCCTGGCTGGCGCGCCTGGCGCAACTACCGCCGGTGCGCTGGCTGCTGGCCCTGGGGTACCGGCTGTTTCTGTGCTGGTACCGCCGCCAGCCCCATGTACAACAATGCACCCTCAATTCAAAGCAAGGATAACCATGACACCACGCATTGCCATTATCGGCGCCGGTCTGGCCGGGCTGACCCTGGCCCGGGAACTGAGCGAGCACGCCGACATCACTCTGTTTGAAAAGGCCCGTGGGCTGGGCGGGCGCATGTCCAGCCGTCGCCGCGACCAGCAGCGCTGGGATCACGGCGCCCAGTTTTTTACCGCCCGCTCCCGCGCCTTCAAGGCCCTGCTCACGCCCTTTATGGAAAGCGGCGCCGTGGTGGCATGGCAGCCCAATATCACCACCCTGAGCCCCAACCAGGCTCCCTACAAGCGGCCCTGGTTCGAGCCCCACTATGTGGCGGCGCCGGCCATGAACAGCCTGCTCAAGGCCATGAGCCCGGGCCTCAACATCGCCCTGCAAACCCGGGTGCAAAGCCTGGAGCCGCAGGGCGACCGGTGGCGGCTACTGGATGACCAGGGGGAATGGCTGGGTGAGTTCGACTGGGTAATCAGCTCGGCGCCGCTGCCGCAAACCCGGGAATTGCTGCCCCTGGCCGCCGACGCTTACGCCGGCTTTGGCATGCGCCCCTGCTACGCCCTGATGCTGACGGTAGACGACCGGGATCTGCCGGTGTGGGACGCCGCCAAGGTGAACGACTCGCCCCTGGGCTGGATTGCCTTCAACCACCGGCTGCCCGGGCGCAACCCTGAGGTTGGCGCCGTGGTGGCCCACAGCAGCGCCGACTGGGCCGAGGCCCACCTGGAAGACGATCAGGACGCGGTGCGCGAGCAGCTCACCGCCGAATTCTGCGCCCTGACCGGGGTCGCGCCAAACGCCGTGCAGGAAGCGCAACTGCACCGCTGGCGCTATGCCCTGGCCACCGAGGTGGACGGCGAGCCGGTGGGCTATGTGCTGGATACGGCGCGCAAGCTGGCCGCCTGCGGCGACTGGTGCCTGGGCGGACGGGTGGAAGCGGCCTTTACCAGTGCCCGCCGGCTGGCGGCCCGGCTGCGCGAACGCGGCCTCTGAGCTCAGCCACGGCGCACATTCACCAGCATGGGGCTGCCGGTGGCCGGATCCGCCATGATGTCACAGTCCACCTGGTACAATTGCCGCACCAGGGCCGAGGTCAGTACCTCGCCGGGAGCGCCAGCGGCGACCACCTTGCCCTGGTGCATGGCCACCAGCTCATCCGCATAGCGGCAGGCGTTGATCAAGTCATGCACCACCATGACCACTGTCTTGCCCCGGCCCGCCAGGCGCCGGATCAGCTCGAACACTTCAATCTGATGACCCAGATCCAGCGCCGAGGTGGGTTCGTCCAGCAGCAGCAAGGGCGTGGACTGGGCCATGGCCATGGCAATCCAGGCCCGCTGACGCTGGCCACCCGACAGCCGGTCCAGCTCCCGGTGTTGTAGCTCCAGCACATCCGCCGCGGCCAGGGCGTCGGCCACCGCCGCCTGATCCTGCTCCGACCATTGCTGCAGCCAGCCTTGATGGGGCTGGCGGCCAAACCGGACCAGATCCAGCACCGTCATGCCCTCCGGGGCCGCGCTGTGCTGGGGCAACAGAGCCAGCTCCCGGGCCAGCTCACGGCCGGGCTTGCGGCGAATATCCTCTCCGCGCAGCAATACCTGGCCGGCAGCCGGGCGCAGCACCCTGCCCAGGGTATTGAGCAGGGTCGACTTGCCACAGCCATTGGGGCCGACGATGGCGGTCACCCGCCCGGGCCGCAGTTGCAGGTCAAGGCCGTCCAGCACCAGGGTGGCGTCATGGCCGACGCTGAGCGCACGGGCTTCCAGCGCCGGCTCGGCCACCACGGACGACAAAGGGGTAAATGCATTCATGGCCGGCTCCGGTCAGGGGTTAACAACATCCACAATAAATACGGGCTGCCCACCACCGCGGTCACCATCCCCACGGGGATTTCCAGCGGCGCCAGCAGCAACCGTCCGGCCAGATCGGCCAGCAGCATCAGCAGGCCGCCGGCCAGGGCCGAGGCCAACAGCGGCACCCCGCGATGACGGCACAGCAGGCGGGCAACCTCCGGTCCCAGCAGGGCCACCAGCCCCACCGGTCCCGCCACCGCCACCGCCAGGCCGGTCAGGGCCACCGACAGCAACAGGCTCATGGCGCGCACCCGCCTGAGGTTAACCCCCAGGCTGAGGCTCACCGCCGCCGGCAGTTGCAGCAGGCGCAGGCTGCGCCCCATCCACAACGCCGGCACCAGCCCCGCCAGCAAGCCCGCGCCCAGCAGCATGGTGGCCGCGGGCGAGCGGGCGTTCAGGCTGCCCACCGTCCACGGAAAAGCGGCATTGGCATCATCAATGGACACCATGCTCAGCATCAGCTGGGTCAGGGCACCGGCAACGGCCCCCACCCCCAGGCCCACCACAATAAAACGATGGCCCCGGTTACCGCTGCCACCGGCCAGGGCAAACACCAGGGCGGTCGCCACCAGGGCGCCGATCAGCGACATGGCGGAAGGCACCAGAGAAGAAGCCATGCCCACCACGGACGCCACGGCAAAGGCGGTGGCGGCATTGTCGATGCCGATGATGCCCGGGGTGGCCAGCCGGTTGCCGGCCAGGGTCTGCATCAGACAGCCGGACAGGGCAAAGGCGGCGCCGCTGGCCAGCCCGGCCAGCACCCGCATCAGCCGCAGTTCACGCACCACCAGTTGATTGAGCGCCGGCCCTTCTCCCCACAGCGCCAGCCATACCTCCAGCGGCCCCAGCCGCACCGTGCCCAGACCCAGGCTGGCGACCGCCGTGGCCAGCAACAGGATCAGCAACAGCAGGTTAACGGCCAGGGCGCGGCGCGACACCGGCAGGCTGATATTCCGCCGGCCCAGGCGCAAAATCCAGTAGCCGGGCAGTGGCAGCGACACGGAAGGAGAGTTCATAACGCCTCGGAGTGAAAGTTACAGTCTGGGCAGGCGACGACCGCGCACTACCGCAATCAGCACCGGCGCCCCCAGCAGGGCGGTCAACACCCCCAGGGGCAGCTCGGCCGGTGCCACCAGCACCCGTGAGCCCGTGTCGGCGGCGATCACCATCACCGGCCCCAGCAGGGCGCTCAGCCACAAACTGCGGCGAATGTCGGGCCCGGCCAGTGCCCGGGCCACAAACGGCACCACCAGCCCCACAAAGAGCACGGGGCCGGCCACGGCGGTGGCCGAGCCCGTCAGCAGGGCCACCACCACCACCGCCAGCAGGCGCACCCGCCCGGGGTGATGGCCCAGGCCCGTTGCCACCTTTTCCCCCAGGGCCAGAGCCGCCAGCGGCCTGGCCACCATCAGCACCAGTAGCAATGCCAGCGCCAGCGACGGCATGATTGCCGTTAGGGTGGCCAAGTCCCGCCCGGCCACGCTGCCGGTGATCCAGAAGCGAATTTCATCGGCACTGCGCTGATCAAACAACAGCACCATGGAGGTGAGCGCCAGCAGCAGGCTGGAGAGGGTGGCGCCGGCCAGCACCAGCCGGACCGGATCATTCCCCACCCCTTGCAGCCGGGCCGCGCTCAGCACCAGCAGGCAGCCGGCCAATGCCCCCAGCTGGGCCACGAGCACCGACAGCGTGGCCGAGGTGGCCCCCAGCAGCAGGGCCAGGGTCACGGCAAAGCCGCTGCCGGCGCTGATCCCCAGCAGCCCCGGCTCGGCCAGGGGATTGCGCGCCAGGGTCTGCATCAGAGCACCGGCACACCCCAGTGTCATGCCCGTGACCAGTCCGATCAGGGTGCGGGGCCCGCGCAGCTCGGCCAGCACAAAGCGGGCCCGTTCGTCCCCGCCGCCGGTCAGCGCCGCCAGCGCCTGGCCCGGCGTCACCTCGCCCGCGCCCAGCAACAGGCTGGCCAGGCAAACCGTCAACAGCAACAGCGCACAGCCCAGCATCAACACCGACAGCGGACGCTGGGCGGGTACCCGGGCACTGGTACGCATCAGTCTGTTGCCCGCTCCAGCATGCGCTCAATGTCGTCGAGCATGACATGTGCCGCCAGCGGCCCCGAGGCACTGGTCCAGACCTGGCCGTCTACCGGCATGACCCGGTTCCGCTCCACCGCCGACAGGCGGGCAAAGGCGGAAGACCGCTCGGCGGCGGCCATGGCGTCACGCCCGTCCTGGTTGAGAGTGGCCATAAAAATCCAGTCTTCATCCATCAGCGACAGGTTTTCCAGACTCAGCGGGGCACTGTGGGGGCGATCGGCCTTGACGATACCGGCGTCCTGCACCTCAAACCCGGCCGCCGCCAGCAGGCCGGTGGAAAACAGCCGGGTCGACATCATGATGGGCCCCTGGGGCATCCAGCGCGCCAGTACCGCCTGACGATCACCGGCCGGCAGCTGCTGCACCCGCTGGCGCAGCTCGGCGGCCCGCTGTTCAACGCCGGCCAGCACCCGCTCCATTTGCTCCTCCCGTTCCAGCGCCTGCCCATAGAGCCGCGCTTCCTGTTTCCAGGCGTCGGGATCCAGCCCCTCAATGGCGGGCACCAGGGTAGGCGCCACCGCCGACAGCAGCCGGAACTGCTCCTCGGGCAGGGAAGAGGAGGCCAGGATCAGATCCGGTTGCAGTGCAATCACCGCCTCCAGGTTGGTTTCCCGGGCCGTGGCCACCATGGCCAGTTCACCGACCTTATCCTGCATATAAGCGGCAACCCCCTGACTGCCCCGGGTGGCTACCGCCCCCACCGGCGTCACCCCCACCGCCACACTGCTGTCGAGCGCGCCCTCATACAGCGTGACCACCCGCGAGACCTCGCCGTCGAGGGTGACGGGCCCATACCGGGTTTCCAGCGTGCGCATGCCGGCCTGAGCCTGAGCCGCCAGCAGACCGGCCAACAAGGCAGCGGCACGGATAACCATTTTTACTGACATAACACCTCTCGACGATACGGGGAATCACTCCAAACAACACCAATGATAATGGTTTGCGTTGTTATTTTTAAGCGTGAATGGTGAACATGCCGTTGCAATTTGCAGAACAGGGGATGGGTCACGCCACCATGATTTTTGTGACATGCCCATGACAGCGGCGTTGACATGAAAAGGTCCGTATATAAGATGAGCGCATTATTAAGGAAACCGACCTCGCCATGACTTCCGTGCTTTTTGTCTGCCACCGCAATGCGGTGTGCTCGCCCATTGCCGAGGCGCTGCTCAACCACCTGGCGGCCGATCGCTATCGTGTGATGAGCGCCGGCGTGGAGCCCGCCCAGACCGACGCCCACGCCCTGGCCGCCCTGCACCAGCTGGGCGTCAATACCGACAGGCTCAGCAGCAAGGGGCTGGACGCCGTGGCAGGCGAGTATTTCGATATTGTCATCAGCCTGTGCGAACCGGCCGAGCCCGCCGCTCAGGCGGTGCCGGCGGCGCGCCACATGGCCTGGCATTTCACCGACAGCCCCTGTGACTCCCAGGCCGACGCCACCCGCCTGGCCCAGGAAATTTACGAGCGCATCAAGTTGCTGGTGCTGGTCCAGGATCGGCAGGAAAAAAGCCTGTGGTAAGGCGCCCCGGCGGCCAGGCTGGCACAACCATGGCCCCGCCACGGCGCCGTTAACCGCCCTCGCCGTGAGGGTTGCGCCACTCATCGGGTAACCCGCGCCGCAGGCAGGCCAGCAGGGCGGTGCTCTTTTTGGGCTGCCGCCCGAAGGAGTACAGCAGGCCGACCGGCAACGACGGCAGCCGCCACTCGGGCAAACAGGCCAGTAAACGACCCGGATGGGCCTTCTGATATCCTTCGGCAAAGCGCACCGGCAGCACACCTATGCCCTGGCCCCGGGCAATGGCATCCAGCTGCAGGGTGTAGTTGTCTACCGTCAGCCGTGATGGCGGCGGCTGAAAGGCATATTCCCCTTCACTGCCGTGGCGCAGCACCAGCCCCTCTCCGGTCTCTCCCAGCCAGTCCACCCAGGCATGGGCCGCCAGCTCCCGCGGATGGGCAGGCAATCGTTGTCCGGCGAAATAATCCGGGCTGGCGTACAGCCGGCAGGGCCAGTAACAGAGTACCTCGTGGCGCAGGCCACAATCCGGATCCGGGCCCACCCACAGCCAGATCTCGCCCTGCCCTTCCCCGGTTTCAGGCGGCCGGTGCTCCGTATGCAGGGAAATACGCACACCGGGATAATCCGCCAGAAAACGCTCCAGCGCCTGGGGAAACCAGCCCCGGGCACAGCTGCTGTGCACCCGCACCACCAGCTCGCCGCTGACCTCTTCACGCAAATCCTCCATGGCCTGGCGCCCCTGCTCGGCCAGACGCAATATCTGCCGGCTGTAGCGTTCAAACAACAGCCCCGCTTCCGTGGCCTGCAAGCGGTTACCCCGGCGCAGCAACAAGGGCTGCCCCAGGCGCGCTTCAAGCTGGCTCAGGCGCCGACTCAGGGTGGATTTGGGCAAGCCCAGGCGACGGGCGGCCTCGGTGAGGCTGCCGCAGGCCATGACGGTCGCAAACCCTTCCAGCTCCAGTAAATCCTGCATAGCGATACCATGAAACAAATGAAACAAGGCCGCTCCGAATCGTGCGAAAGCGGCCGCGGGGTGGCGAAGCCAGGATGTTCCGGATTATGGAACATACCGCTCCCATCCTATCGCAAGCGGGCAACCTTGATAAATGAAATGAGAATGGTTTAAGAGTCTACCGACGGTGGCCGTTCAAAAAAACGGGGTAACCGGCAGGAGAACCCGCTACCCCGAAAGCAACCCTCGGCGCACTCACAGGCGTTGCCGCAGATCAAAAGTCGATGCGGATCCCCAGGTTGACCCGGCGACCGTCCAGCACGGCGCCGTAGGTCTCGTTGGTAACTTCCTTGTCGGCAATGTTGTAAATGCCGGCGGTCAGATCGGTGCCCGGCGTGAGCGCATAGACCAGGCCCGCATCGAAGAAGGTGTAACCGGGTGTGCCGTCGCTCATGCTGGTACGGCTGAGAAAATCGCTGGTCTCGCCCCGGTAGTTGGCCTGGGCCCAGAGGTTGAGCCGGTCGCTGCTCTGCCAGTCGAGGCTGGCATTGGCCATGTGTTCGGGAATTTTATTCAGCGGCTCACCCGCAAACTCGCCGCTCTTCTGCTCCGACTCGGTATAGGTGTAGCTGGAGCTCAGGTGCAGGTCCCGGGTCAGATCGTAATCCAGGCTAAGCTCGGCCCCTTGCATTTCAGCTTCCGCAATATTTTTGCGTTCACTGAGAAACCAATAGTCATTGCCGTTAAATTGACAAGTCCAGCTGGATTGATCTCCCATATCACCATTCTGACAGACACGATCCTCGGCAATTTTGTCCTTGAATTCGGTACGGAACACCATCAGGCTGGAATTCAAGCCCAGCTCCTGACTCTGGTAAACAAAGCCGGCCTCATAGCTGGTGCTCTTTTCCGGCTGCAGATCCGGGTTGCCTATGATCAACGCAGTACCTCGACCCGTACGACGACCAAAGCCCTCGGTGGCCTCGGCCAGCCCCGGCTGCTTGTAGCCGGTAGACACACCGCCTTTCAGGGTCCACTCCGGGGTCAGGAGATAGGTGACGTAAGCCCGTGGGGACAGGTGACCGCCAAACAGCTCGTCATCATCGTAGCGCAGGCCCGTGGTCAGGTTAAGCCGGTCGGTCAGCGACCATTCGGCCTCGGCGAACAGGGCCGCAATCCAGCGATCCACCTGGGCCACGGCGCCGGGCACCCCGCTGGCCAGCAGACCATTGGTTTCGTCGGTAAAGTCTTCAAACTTGTACTGGCCCCCCAGGGTCAGCACATGATCACGCCAGAAATAGCTGCCCTGAGTGTTGAAAATGGTGACCTCTTCCCGCTTGGTCAGATCCTGTACCTGCTCCGATACATCGTGCTGCAGATAACTGCTGAGCATCAGATCGCCATAGCGGCCATCATGGGACAACTGGTAAACATCCTTGTGATAGGTGTAGGTCGAGGCCTCTGTGGGGTTGCCTCTGCCGTCTGTAAAGCCAATGCTCTTGCCCGGCGTGGCGGTTTCATCCAGGGCGGCCGTGTCCCAGGCCAGGCCAATCTCGTTGGCCTCGTCCGGGGTCAGTATCAGCTTGACGCCGCCCTTGGTCCGGGTGCTGTCCGGCGTGCTGGCGGCGCCGTCATCGCCACCGGCAAAGTCGCTTTCATCAGCCCCCTGCCAGCTGCCGTTGATCTGGGCGGCGAGCAGCCCCGGGATCAGGGCGCCGCCGGCAAACAGGTTCACCTGCCGGGCATCGTTGCTGACCTCGTTGAACGATTTGGTGTAATCGCTGCTGATGGTGCCGCTCCAGGCCCCCTCTGTCTTGCGGGTGATGATGTTGATCACGCCGCCCATGGCTTCGGAGCCATAGAGTGACGACATGGGTCCGCGGATCACTTCCACGCGCTCTATCATCGAGATGGGCGGCAACGCGATTTGCTTGCCGCCATCGCTGCCGTTGGTATTGACCGAACGACCGGCAGACACCGGCTTGCCGTCCACCAGATACAGGGTGTAGGCCGGCGCCATGCCACGAATGCTGATGTCCTGGGCCTTGCCGCCCCCGGTGACATAAACGCCGGGAATGTTTTTCACCGCGTCCGTGATGTCGGTATAGGCCTTTTTCTGCAGCTCTTCCCGGCTGATCACCGAGATGCTGGCGGGCGCCTCGGCAATGTTCTGCTCAAAGCCGGCGGCGGTCACCACCACCGTATCCAGGGCGGTAAACTCGTCGGCCACCGCAGCGCTGCCCGCTCCCAGTAATGCCAGGCCCAGCGCCTTGCTCAGCGCGGTGCGGGTAAAGGAAGCGGAAGCGTTAAAAGGCTCGGACATGTCGTTGACTCCTTGATAACAACGTAATTGGTTTTCCATGATGAAGCGTGTCTGCCGGCAGCCATGCACTGCGGCGACAACCAATGATAATGATTATCATTGGGTTTCAAATGGAAAGTATTGCAACAAGGTGTTGTAAAAAACGGAACAAACACAGAAAAGGCAAAAACGTCTGAAAATAAAAGGGAAAAACCGGTGCCCCCCCATGGCGGACACCGGCAATTCAAATCAGGGGGTGGCGGTCAGGGTGTGCTCCAGGCCGGCGGTCAGTTCGCTCAGCCAGGCGGTCAGATCCCCCTTGCCGGGGCGAGCCAGGGGCGTGAGCCGCCACAGGCCGGGCTCGCTGCTCCCCTTGCCGGCACCGAGGCGCAAATCGGCCCGTTCGCTACTCACTTGCGGCAGCGCCAGCCCCATCACCAGCGGCACCAGCCGCTCGTCGTCGGTGGCCAGGGCGCCGATGTTGGCGTTAAACAGCAGCTCGTCCATGGCCAGGGACTGGCGCTGAATATGCCGTTGCAGCGCCCGCCGGTTGGTCTCGATTTTTCCGGCCTGCTCGGGCCAGATGCGGGCCAGATCCCGCGCCGCCACATTGGTCATCAGCAGCAGGTTGTTGGTGTCGAGCCAGAAATAATCCGGCTCGGAGAGGTTGGGCCTCAGGCTCACCTGAGCGCCCTGTGGCGCCAGCTCCTGCGCCACATCCACCGGGATCACCGCGATATTGCGCTGGCGCAGCAGCGGGTAGGCCGACAGCGCCGGCCACACCGACTCGATGGTCAGCAGCGCGGTCGCGTCGGGCAGACTGGCGGCATCGGCCTTGCCCAGCCAGCCGGGAATGCGGTTCACCGGCAGGCGCCGGGGCGGCAGGTAAGCCACCTCGACGCCGGTGTTTTGCATCAGCGACTGCCCCAGGGCATGCAGCACGGGCACCGCCGTGGCCAGCACCGGGCCGGGCTCGGCGGCCTGGGCACCGGGGCCCAGACACAGCAGCAATAACAGACAGACTTTTTTTATCATTCGATGTTTCTCCAACGACGCAGTACCAGCGCCAGCACAAAGCCGGCGGCGGCAAACATGACGATGGCCGCCCCCGAGGGAATGGGCAGGGCGCCGGCCATGGGCACCACTATGCCCAGCAGGCAGCTGAGGGTGGAAAACAGCACCGACAGCCAGAAGAACTGCCGTCCGTTGCGGCTTATCAGACGCGCCGTGGTGGCGGGGATCAGCAGCAGGGCACCCACCAGAATGGCCCCCACCACCTTGACCGAGGCCACCGTCACCAGGGCGATCAGCACAATAAACAGGTAGTCATGAAGCCGTACATTAATGCCCCGGGTCTGGGCCAGCTCCGGCGACAGGCTGGCCAGCAGCGCCCGGTTGGCGCCGCGCCAGATCAGCCCCAGCGCCAGGGCGGCGATCACCGTCAGCACCAGGATGTCGGTGTCCTTCACCGTGAGAATGGAGCCGAACAGCACGTTTTCCAGAATGTGCACGTTCACCTTCTTGGCCACATAGAGCAGCAGCGCCGCCCCCAGGGCGATGGCGAACGACAGAAACACCCCCACCAGGGCGTCGTAAGGCACCTGGGTGCGGCTCTTTACCCAGTGCAGCAGCAGGGCGAACATCAGGCAGAAGCTGAACAGCGCCACCAGCGGCTGGGTGGCCGGCTCGCCCAGCAAAATGCCCAGCGCCACTCCGGTGAGGGCGCCATGCCCCACCGCCTCGGAGAAAAACGCCAGTCGCTTGACCACCACCAGGGGGCCCAATGCCCCCAGCAGCGGGCCCATCACCAGGGCTGCCACCAGGGCGTTGGTCAGAAAGGCATACTGAAACATCTCGGGCAGCCAGCCGTGCTGATAAAGGGCCAGCACGCCCTGTCGCAACGTTTCCATCAGGCGCAGGCCTCCAGTGCGGGCTGAGCATAGTGCGGCAGTACCTGCTGGGGCTGGCCATGGGCCCGCAGGCCGCCGTCAATCAGCCAGACCTGGTCGGCAAAGCGACGCACCCAGTCCAGGTCGTGGTGGATCACCAGCAGGGTGGCGCCGGCGGCCTTGAGCGCAGCAATTTCCCGGTTGATAAGGGCTTCTGCCTCGCGGTCGAGGCCGGTCATGGGCTCGTCCAGAAACCAAAGCTTGCTGTCGCGCTCCAGCCCCTGGGCAAACAGCAACCGCTGGCGCTCGCCCCCGGACAGCTGGCCCAGGCGCAGGTGCAGCTTGTGCTCCAGCCCCACCCGGGCCAGCAAGGCAAGGATGCGATTCCGGCAGTGGCGGCGCGAGCGGCCAAACAGCGGCCGCCGGCTCAGGGTGGTGAGCATGAACTCTTCAATGGTAATGGGCAGCGAGGGCTCAAAGCGCGCCAGCTGGGGCACATAGGCCAGCGGCCCGGGGCGGCCGGGCCAGTGCCGGGTGATCTCCCCCTGATGGGGCAGCAGCCCCAGCAGGCATTTCATCAGCGACGACTTGCCGGCGCCGTTGGGGCCGATAATGGCGTGCAGCCGGCCCGCTTCCAAATGGCCGGATACCGGCGCCAGAATTTGCACCCGGTTCAGGCTGAGCGCCAGCCGCTCAAGGGTAATGCCGGGTCCCATCAGGCCTCCCCGGCGGCAAAACGCAGCGCCTTTACCAGGGTTTGCAGGTTGTGCTCCATCTCCCGGCTGACCAGCTCGGGGTCATAATCGCCGTGGGTCATGTGAGAGAAGTGATAAATACGAATGCCGGTGGCCTGCTCTATGGTGTCGACATAACGGTTTTCCATGTCGAGCTCGGTAAACAGCAGGTGAATATTGGCCTCGCGAATGCGGTCGATGGTTTTCTGTAGCTGGCTGGCGCTGGGCTCCACCCCGTGAGCCGGCTCGATGACGGTGTCGATACCGATGCCGAATTCCTGCAGCAGGTAGCCGTAGGCGTTGTGAGTGCTGGCAATGCGGATACCGGACAAGTCCAGCTCCAGCAATTCGCGCCGGTAGCGGTTTTTCATGGCGCGCAGCTCGCGGCCATAGGCCAGGGCGTTGGCCTGAAAGGCCTCGGCGTTGTCGGGGTCGAGCCGGCCCAGCTCCCGGGCTATGGTATAGAGCTGACGAATGGCGGCGTCGATGGACACAAAGGTGTGCGGGTTGTAGTTGTTGTCGCCGTTGCCGCCGCCGAGCAGGGGCAAATCCTGGTTGGCTTTTATCAGCGTCAGGTTGGGCAACTCCAGCCCCTGCAGGGCGTGCATGGCGAATTCGTCGTGGCCGATGCCGTTGAGCACCAGGGCGTCCATGCGGGAGAGGCGCTTGAGATCCGAGGGTTGCAACTCGTAGCTGTGCGGGTTGAAGCCGCTTTGGATCAGCGGCAGCACTTCACCCTTGTCGCCCAGCACCTTGCTCACATAGCTGTAATAAGGATGCAGGGTAATGCCCACCACCAGGTGTTTGGCCGCGGCGTTAAAGGTGAGCAGCAGGCCGGCGCAAAACAATAGCCATTGTTTCATTGTGGTTTATCCATTTGTGTCCAGTGGGCCAGATCCCGGCAATGGTGCAGATCCTCGCCACCGGCGTGGTAAAACAGCCCCCCTTGCGGCGCCAGCCAGAGCGCAAAGGCCGCGCCCGTGGTGGGCTCTGTGGTGAGGTAGCAGGCCGCTTCCGGCTGTTGCCAGACCAGCTCAGGCCGATCAAAGGGAGGGATACCTGACTCGCTCAACTCATCTAGCCCCGGCCAGGCTTCGCCGTCCGGGGTCATAAACCGAATTTCCTCGGCGGCGATGGTCAGCTCGGTAAGCAGCCGGCTGCCCTCAAGGTTGAGCTCGGTGTGCGGGGCGGCGGCAGTGGCGGTATGCTGGCGCCAGGCGATGCCGGCTGCCCCCGCCAGCAGCACCAGCGCCAGGGTCAGCATGACCCAGAGCGTTTCGCGCCGGCCGTCATTGGGCGGCACCCGCTCCAGGCTGGCTGCCTTTAGTTCAGAGCTCGACATAATCGAATTCCGCCGGCTGCTCATGGCCGGCGTCGAACTGAATGTAAAACTCCTGCTCGCTCCAGGAGAAATGCACCTCGGAGCGGGCATCGGCCTTGGCGCGGGCGATTTCCTCGTCGTCATAGCTGTACATCACCACCTCGGCGCCGGTAGCCAGGGTGCCGTCGCTGTAGCCAACGCGGCAGTCCACGGTCTCGCCGTCGCGGCTGCAGTCCATCACCGGGTAGTGCGCCAACGCCGGGGCCGCCAGCCCCAGCCCCGCGCACAGTAACAGGGCTCGCATCATGGGAGGTTTCCTCATTCGGGCATGGCTTCAAAGGTGAGCAGGTAATTCACCCCCGCCTGATCCGCCAGCGGGCTGTCGATGGACCGGCGCAGGCTGGTGCTCAGCAGGTGCGGGCCGCCCTGCTCGGGGGTGAAGTACACCTCGCCGTTGGCATCGGTAACCAGTTCGGTCTGGCGGCGGTCATCCCGGTAGTTGGTGCCGTAGGGCACCACTTCCACCTTGAGATCCTTGACCGGCTCGCCATTGAAGGTGAAGCGGAACCCGGCGTTCTCGCCCACCACAATGTCGCTGGGGTGGGTCAGGGCGTCGAGTTCAAAGCCCTTGCCGGTGACTTGCAGCACCTCCCGGGACGGCGCCTGCTTGGTGACGTAAAAGGCGCTGATGGTCTGCACCGCCACCGTGGTCACCTCGCGGGCGGCCTCGGGCAGCTGCTCCTGCACTTCCTGCTTGTTGCCGAAAACACGGCGCTGGGTGTTGCGCTTGCCCACCACATAATGGGTGAAGTAACGCTCTGGTGAACGCAGCTCCACCTTCCAGGTGCCGCTGTCGGTCAGCTCCAGATCGAACACGCTGCGGCGCTGGCCCTTGAAGTAGGAGCCGATGCGGCCGGGCTCGTTGGCCGGGTTGTAGATGGTGACGTAATCCAGCCCGACCGGCTTGTCGAAGCTGAACACGCCATGGGAGGCGGTGGCATCCACGGTGATCCACTTGGCCTCATCGGTAGACAGGCTGAACTCGCTGGGCAGCATCCACAGCGGGTGGGCGCTGGCGCTGCCGGCCAGCAGGGCCAGGGCGGCGATAGAGGCCTTTATTTTGTTCACGTTATTGTGCTCCTGTGCTGATGATGACGTCGCCCAGCTCTTCCGTGGGCTGCAAGTGATAACGGGCGGGCTCGCCGCCGAGTTCAATAACCTGGCTCACCAGGCTGCGGCTGCCGTGCTCCCGGGCCGCTTCCACATGAATGCGGTATTTGCCGGCAGCCACCGGCTCACCGGCCTGATCGGTGCCGTCCCAGCTCAGCCGGTATTGCCCCGGCTTGCGGGTGGCGGAGGTGACCGCGTCCAGCTCGCCCTGGTCGTAACGGCCGGCCTTGCGCCACCAGCGGCGCATGTCTTTCAGCCAGTCGTCTTCCTTGCGCCACACCGCCAGGGTGCTGACCGCCTGCTGGCTGGCATCTTCCACCCAGACCGCCACATAGGGCCGGTAGTGGCTGCCACCGCTGCCCTCGGGCAGGGTGAGGTCAATGTTTACCGGTTGCGCCATGGCCGGAACGGCACACAGCATCAGGGCCAGCAGGGGCTTGTTCATGGACATCTCCGCTCAGTAAAGGATCAGCAGGTAAAGGCCGGCCATCAGCGCCGTGCCCAGGCCGGTGGCGGCCAGCAAACGGCCGCGCTTGCGCCGCATGGGCAGCACCAGCCAAAAGCCGGTCAGGGTAAACAGCAGCATGACAACGGCGGACAAATCGATAAACCAGCCCCATGCCGAGCCGGTATGACGGCCCATGTGCAGATCGTTGAGCACCGCCATCCAGCCGTAATGGCGGCGGGTAAGCAACACGGCACCCTCCTCTGGGATCACCTCGGCCAGGCTGTAGCCGCCGGGCTGTTTGAGGTCGATAAACAGCACCCCCTCGTCGGCGGACCAGTCGAGGCGCACCTCGCCGCCGGCCAGTGACTGCTCGGTTTTGAGCCACTGCCACACCTGACCTGCCGCCAGCATGGGATCCTGCTGCCACAGCGCCGTGGTGGCGAGCGGCCCGGGCAGCACCAGCTCGGCTTCTTGCTCGGGCGCGGCCTCGGGCAGCCACTGACGATTGTTCAGGGTCAGTCCGGTAACGGTAAAAAACAGCATGATCAGCAGCATCAGCATGGAGCTGTAGGTGTGCACCGGGCGCACCCAGCGGGGAGCCTGGGAAAAACGGGTAGACGGGCTGGACATGGAAAGAACGGCACTCCGCGCGGGTTCGAATGTTCGGAAACGCCGGGATGATCTTGCCAATGAGAATAATTGTCAACTCTATTTAGAATATGAAAACTGCTCTGTGGAAGCCGAAATGCCCTGGTGATAAGCAGCGCCCACTTTAAGAAATAAAAATAAATAATTGATTTATAAATTAAAATTAAAAAACACCAAGGCACAAAGAGACTGCTCGCGGTTCGCTGACGTCTTGTTCCAAAATATGGAACAGCTTGTACCATCTTTTTTTCTCACTGTTCGGGAACTCTTTCCCTACAATGCTTACGCTTGTGATAACCATTCTCATTAGCAAGTTTGTTTTTATCGCCAGCCGGCATCTTTGTACAGGAGAGTTGAAATGCCCATGCCCGCCCCCAGCCGCCTCGCCAGCGCCATTTCCATGGTGCTGCTGAACGCCGTTGCCGTCAGCACCGCTCAGGCCCAGTCCACCCAGGTATTCGATACCGTGGTGGTCAGCGCCGCCGGCTTTGAACAGGACGTCAAGGACGCGCCGGCCAGCATTACCGTTATCGGCCAGCAGGAACTGCAGCAGAAGCGCTACGGCAACCTGGCCCAGGCCCTGGACGGGGTGGAAGGCATTGATATTCGCCAGGGCACCGGCAAGACCGGGGGCCTGAATATCAGCATGCGTGGTCTGCCCAGCGAATATACCCTGATCCTGATCGACGGCCGCCGCCAGAATACCTCCGGCAACGCCACCCCCAACGGTTTTAACGACACCTCCACCAGCTTTATGCCGCCGCTGTCCGCCATTGAGCGCATTGAGGTGATCCGTGGCCCCATGTCCACCCTGTATGGCTCCGATGCCATGGGCGGGGTGATCAATATCATCACCAAAAAAGTGGCCGACGAATGGAGCGGCTCCCTGGATCTGGACCACACCTTTCAGCAGGATCGCGACTACGGCAACAGCAGCAAGACCAGCTTTTATGCCAGCGGCCCGCTGATGGAAGACAAACTGGGGCTGGCGGTGCGCGGCAGCGTGTTTGACCGGGCCGCTTCCGATCTGACCTTTGACAACGGCAGTACCGTCAACAAACGCGGCGTTTCACCGGTGGAAGGCCGCAACTACACCCTGGGCGGCCGCCTGACCCTGACCCCGAACGAACACCACGATATCTCCCTGGATGTGGAGCGGGGCCGGCAGGTCTATAACAATGACGACTGCCAGCTGGGCAACCTGGACGGTAAGGGCGGTGGCAGCGCGACCGACGGCTGCTCCACTGACGAACCCACCCAGGCCAATGGCTATAAGGACGAGCTGCGCTTTGAGCGGGATCAGCTGGCCCTGCTGCACACCGCCCGCCTGGGCTTTGGCAAGCTGGACAGCAGCATTACCCATAACACCACCGAAACCCTGGGTCGTACCATTCCTGGCGGACGGGTCGGTCAGTCCAGCTTCAAGCCCATTGACAGCAGCTATGACGGCTTTCCCTCCATCATTGTGGGTAACGATCGGGAACTGAAAGCCACCGAGTTGGTGATCGACAGCAAGCTGGTGGCCCCCATCGGCGAGGCCCATATCGCCACCGTCGGCGGCCAGTGGCAGGATGCCGAGCTGAAAGACGGCATCGCCACCGAGACCTTCGAACAAACTTCCTGGGCCCTGTTCGGGGAAGATGAATGGCTGCTGCGGGACGATCTGGCCCTGACCCTGGGTGCCCGCTACGATCATCACGACGCCTTTGGCGGCCATGTCAGCCCCCGCGGCTACCTGGTGTGGACCGCCAGCGACAACTGGACCCTGAAGGGCGGCGTCAGCCGGGGTTACAAGACCCCCAGCCTGAACGATCTGCATGAGGGCATCAACGGCATCAGCGGTCAGGGTTCGACCATTACCATCGGCAACCCGGATCTGCGGCCGGAAACCACCACCAGCACCGAAATCGGCGCCTATTACGACAACCTGGCCGGCTTCAACGCCAACGCCACCCTGTTTCATAACCAGTTCGATGACAAGATTGCCGAGGGCAACTCCATCAACGATCCGCTGTGCGCCGGCAACTCCGGCGGTACCTGTTCACAAAAGGTCAATGTCGACGAGGCCGTCACCCAGGGCCTGGAGCTGGCCGCCGGCTGGCAATTCGCCCCGGACTGGCGACTGTCCGGCAACTATACCTTTACCGACAGCGAGCAGAAGAGCGGCAAGGATCAAGGCGAGCCCCTGACCAACACCCCCAAACACATGCTCAATGCCAAGCTGAGCTGGAGCACCACCGAGCAACTGACCCTGTGGCTGCAGGGCGAGTACCGCAGCGATCGCACCCGCTTCCTCAGCAAGCGTGAAAACCTGGACCCCGATCAGCAGGCCCTGTTCGACGCGGTTGGCGATATCAAGGGCTATGAGCTGCTCCATCTGGGGGGCTCCTACCAGGTCTCCGACAACGTAACCCTGAACGCCACCATCTATAACCTGCTCGACAAGGACTTCACCACCGGTACTTTCTATAACAACGGTGCCGACTGGGCATCCGATTACACCCAGAGCGGCCGCTCCACCGACGGCACCCTGGAAGAAGGCCGCCGCCTCTGGCTGTCCACCAATATCCGCTTTTAAACCTTGTTCAAGTCCTGCTGTATGGCCCTCTCTGAAGGGCCTTTTTTCGTTTGCGCCTTTTCCTGCCTGCCGTTATGGTGAATAATTGAACGTCTCAAACGAACCAGCCACCCGGCCCGCGCATTGATATTCGGAGTGCCCATGAACATCGACCACCGGCTCAATGATCCGCTGTTTGCCCCGACGCCCCTCACAGGCGCCCAGCCACGTCAGGACAACGACCAGCGCGAGCGGGTGACCCCGGCCGCCGAGCCCGATGCCTTTGCCGGCCACGACGAACGCCGGGAGCGCGGCAACGACGATGTTGCCCTGTACGATGCCCGGGGCCAAAAAACCGGCAACGAAACCGCTCCCACCGAGGCAGCCGAAGAACAGGCGGGCCAAACCGAAGACGACCCGCAAACCGCCGAGGCCTCGGCCCGCCCCAGCAAGCCCTCCGGCGAGCCCATGAGCGAGCAGGAGGTGCTGGAGCTGAACGATCTCAAGCTGCGGGATCAGGAAGTGCGCACCCATGAGCAGCAGCACGCCGCCGTGGGCGGGCAGCACGCGGGCTCGCCCAGCTATGAATATGAAACCGGTCCCGACGGCAAGCAGTATGCGGTGGAAGGCGAGGTGCAGGTCGACATGTCGCCGGTGCCGGGTGACCCCCAAGCCACCATTGATAAAATGCAGCAGATCAAGGCCGCCGCCCTGGCACCGGCCGAGCCTTCCCAGGCCGATCGCAGCGCCGCCGCCCAGGCCGAACAGCTGATGGCCGAGGCCAGGGCCGAGCTCAGGGAACAACAGCGCGACACCCCCCAAGGCACACAGCAGGGGCGATACCGCTCAGGGCGAAGGCCCGGCCGCCCGCACCGGCGAACCCCGCCAGGCGCCGGCTGCGGCCACGGAGCCGCATGCCACCAGCCCGTCTCCTTCCACGGCGGACAACCGCAGCCAGATGCAACACCGCAACGAGGTGATTGCCGGTGTCTACGGCCGCACCGCCGAGCACCAGGCCCGGGCGCTCATCGGCCTGGCCTGAGCGCGGCAGCGGCATGGCCGCTTTTCCCTGCTGCCGTGGCACTTTGTCTCACCCTGACAAACTTTGGTGACATTTACCGGGTTCAATAACCGGCGTCATTCACTCAATCACGGCCGGGCACCGCCGGTGCTCCAACTGCGCATACTATGAAAAAAAACACTCTGATGTGGGCGATGCCGCTGCTGCTGGTGCCCGCCCTGGCACTCCTTCTGTTTTATTCACCGCTGTTTGACCACCAGGCGGCGCCGGCCCCGGTCACCGCCGCCGTGCAGCGTGGCGACCTCAGTGATCTGGTGACCGCCACCGGCGTGCTCCAGCCCAGCGGCTATGTGGACGTGGGCGCCCAGGTGTCGGGCCAGCTCAAGGTGATCCACGTGGAAGTGGGCGACCAGGTCGGCGCCGGCGACCTGCTGGCGGAGATCGACCCCACCGTTTACCTCGCCCAGGTGGATGCCAGCCGCGCCCAGCTGCGCAACCAGCGGGCCCAGCTCAAAGACCGGGAGGCCCAGCTTACCCTGGCCCGGCTTCAGCACCGGCGCCAGCAGAGCCTGATGGCCGATAACGCCACCTCCCGGGAGGCGCTGCAAAGCGCCGAGGCCGGCCTGCGCTCGGCCGAGGCCCAGGTGGAGGCGCTCGGGGCGCAGATTGCCCAGACCGAGTCCAGCCTGCGCGCCGACGAGGCCAACCTGGATTACGCCCGCATTCATGCCCCCATGAACGGCACCGTGGTCAGCATAGAGGCGCGCCAGGGCCAGACCCTGAACACCAACCAGCAGGCCCCCACCCTGATGCGCATTGCCGACTTGGCCACCATGACGGTGCAGGCCAAGGTGTCGGAAGCGGACGTGGGCAAGCTCAAGCCCGGCATGAAGGTGTATTTCACCACCCTGGGCGAGCCTGGCCGGCGCTGGTACAGCAAGCTGCGCCGCATCGAGCCCACCCCGGTGGTGGAAAACAACGTGGTGCTCTACAACGCCCTGTTCGACATCGACAACCCCCAGGGCCGGCTGATGTCCCAGATGACCACCCAGGTCTTTTTTGTGCGGGCCGAAACCGAGGACGCCCTGCTAGTGCCGGTGTCGGCGCTGCGCTTTGCCGGGCGGGACGGGCGCGACAGGGCGCGGATCACCGTGCTCGGCAACGACGGCGCCCTTCAGGAGCGCGAGGTGCGGGTGGGCGTAAGCAACCGCATTCAGGCCGAAGTGCTGGACGGACTCGAGGCCGGCGAGCAGGTGGTGCTGAACGTGGCGCCGGCCGGGGAAGAGGGCGGCGCGCGCCGCTCCGGCATGAGGATGCGCTTCTGATGGGCACGCCACTGATCTCCCTCCATGGCATCGCCAAGCAGTACGGCGAAGGCGAGCTGGCCACTCAAGTGCTGCACGATATCAATCTGGTGATCAACCGGGGCGAGTTTGTGGCCATCATGGGCAGCTCCGGCTCGGGCAAGTCGACCCTGATGCACCTGCTCGGTTGCCTGGACCGGCCAAGCGGCGGCCAGTACCGGCTGCTGGGGCGGGACGTGGCCAGCCTGAGCGGCGACGAGCTGGCGGCGCTTCGCCGGGACACCTTCGGCTTCGTGTTCCAGAGCTACCACCTGCTGGGTGGCCTGAGCGCCCGGGAAAACGTGGAGGTGCCGGCCCTGTACTCGGGCCTGTCCCGGGCCGAGCGTAAGATCCGGGCGGAGCAACTGCTGACGACCCTGGGGCTGGAAAACCGCCTGGGCAACAAGCCCAGCCAGCTGTCCGGCGGCCAGCAGCAGCGGGTGTCCATCGCCCGGGCGCTGATGAACGGCGGCGACATCATTCTCGCCGACGAGCCCACCGGTGCCCTCGACAGCCACAGCGGCGCCGAGGTGATGGCCCTGCTTACCGCCCTGGCCCGCCAGGGCCACACCGTGATCCTGATTACCCACGACCCCAAGGTGGCGGCCCAGGCGGATCGCCGCATTGAAATCAGCGACGGCCGCATTATCGCCGATCCGGGCCCGGCCAGAGCGCGGGAAGACACTGCAGTCCCTGCTCGCCCCCGCCCCGCCGGCTCGCTCGCCACCGAACTGCTGGAGGCGGTGCGCACCGCCTTTCGCTCCCTGCACAGCAACCTGTTCCGCGCCGCCCTCACCCTGCTCGGCATCGTGATCGGGGTGGCGTCGGTGATCACCATGCTGGCCATCGGCAACGGCTCCCAGCAGCAGGTGGTGCAGAGCATCAGTGCCATGGGCAGCAACCTGCTGCTGGTGCGCCCCGGGGCGCCCAACCAGTGGGGCCGGCGCGCCACCTCCACCCTGGTGGCGGCGGACATGGAAGCCATCAGGGAAGTGGCCAACGTGGCGGCGGCGGTGCCGGAGATCGGCGGCGCCGCCACCCTGCGCTTTGGCAACCTGGACCACAGCCCCGAGATCAACGCCACCTCCGCCGACTTTCCCGCCGCCCGCCAGTGGGCCCTGAGCGCCGGCACCTTTTTCACCGCCGACGACGAGCAGAGCTACGCCACGGTGGCGGTGCTGGGCCAGTCGGTGGTGGACGCCCTGTTCCCGGACACCGATCCCCTGGGCCAGTACGTCATGGTCAACAACATCCTGTTCTAGGTGATCGGGGTAATGGCGCCCAAGGGCGCCTCGCCCTGGGGCCAGGATCAGGACGACGTGGTGTTCGTACCCTACACCACCGGCGGCCTGCGGCTGTTCGGCCAGCAGTTCCTGCGCAGCATCACGGTGTCGGTGGACGACGTGGCCCGCATCGGCGACACCGAGGCCGAGATCCACCGGCTGCTGCTGGCCCGCCACGGGGTGGAGGACTTTCAGATCCGCAACATGTCGTCCATCATCGACACCGTCTCCGCCACCACCCGCACCTTCACCTGGCTGCTCGGCTCCATCGCCGCCATCTCGCTGCTGGTGGGCGGCATCGGGGTGATGAACATCATGCTGGTGAGCGTGACCGAGCGCACCCGGGAGATCGGTATCCGCATGGCCACCGGCGCCCGCCAACGCCACATACTGCAGCAGTTCCTCACCGAGGCACTGGTGGTTTCGGCCCTGGGCGGCGCCATCGGCGTGGTGCTGGGGCTGGCCGCCGCCGCCCTGGTGGGCCGCTTCGAGATCCCCGTGTATTTTTCCCTGTCGCCGGTGCTGCTCGCCTTCGGCTGCGCCTTTGTCACCGGCCTGGTGTTCGGCTGGTTGCCGGCGCGCAAGGCCGCCCGGCTCGACCCCGTTATCGCCCTGGCTTCGGAGTAACCATGACCGCTTTATCCCCCCGCACCCTGTCCCTGCTGGTGCTGCTGGCCCTGACCGGCTGCGCTCTGCCCGGCGGCGAGCCGCCCCTGGCGGAGCAATGGCGCAACCCGGCCGACGGCCATGCCGAGCTGGATCGCCAGTGGTGGCAGGGCTTTGGCTCCCCCGAGCTGAACGCCCTGATCGAACGGGCCCTGGCCGGGGCGCCGGAGTTGCGCATCGCCGCCGAACGCATTGCCCAGGCCGAGGCCCAGCTCGCCGCCAGCGGCGCCTCGCTGTTTCCCAGCCTCAACGCCAGCGGCGACGCCAGCCGCAGCTGGTCCGATGCGAGCGTCGGCGAGCGCAGCAGCCTGGGGCTCAGCCTGGGCTACGAGCTGGATCTGTGGGGCAAGAACCGGGCCGCCCGGCTGGCCGCCGACGCCAATCTCAGGGCCAGCCGTTATGACTACGAGAGCGCCCGCCTCGGCCTGACCAGCGCGGTGGCCACCACCTGGTTCCAGTGGCTGGCCAGCCGGGAGCGGCTTGGCATCGGCGAGGCCAACCTGCGCCTGGCGGAAGACAACCTGGCGATCGTCGAGGCCAAATACCGCCACGGCGCCAGCGCCCTGAGCGAGGTGCACCGCCAGCGCAGCGCCGTGCTCAGCCAGCGGGCCAGCCTGGGGCCCCTGCGCGAGCAGGCCAGCCAGGCCCGCTCCGCCCTGGCGGTGCTGCTGGGTGAGTCGCCCCAGCAGTTCGAGCTGGCCGACGCCGGCCTGATGCAATTGCAACTGCCGGCCGTGGCGGCCGGGCTGCCCGCCGAGCTGCTCGCCCGCCGCCCCGATCTGGCCAGTGCCGAGGCGGCGCTGCTGGCGGCGGACGCCAACCTGGCCGCGGCCCGCGCCGCCCTACTGCCCGGCGTCAGCCTCACCGGCAGCGGCGGCCTGGCCTCCGATGCCCTGCTGTCGCTGGCGGATCCCAGCCGCAGCCTGAGCCTGGGTGCGTCCCTCAGCCAGGTGCTGTTCGACGGCGGCCGGCTGCGCGCCCAGGTGCGGCTGAACGAGGCCCGCCGCCGGGAGCTGGCCGAAAGTTACCGCCAGGCGGCGCTCACCGCCCTGAAGGAAGTGGAGGATGCCCTCGGCAACCAGGCGTTGTACCGGGAGCAGGAAAGCCAGCAGCGGGCCATCGTTGCCGAGGCGCGGGAAACCCTGCGCCTGACCGAACTGCGCTACCGGGAAGGGGCCGAGGAACTGCTGGCGCTGATCGACGCCCAGCGCACCCTGTTCAGCGCCGAAGACCAGCTGGCCAGCCTGCGCCAGAGCCGGCTGGACGCCGCTCTCGGCCTGTACAAGGCCCTCGGCGGCGGCTGGCGGGCCGGCTAGCAGCCGGCCAGGGCCAGCTCCAGCCCGCGCCATACCGCCTCGTGCTGGCAGTGGGCGATATTGATGCGCATAAAGTCGTCGCCATTGTCCTGGCTGCTGAAATGGCGCCCCGGGGCCAGCAGTATGTCCTGCTCCGCCGCCCGCCGGCTGAGCCGGGCGGCGCCGATGCCCGCAGGCAGGCGGACCCAGCAAAAAAAGCCGCTCGCCGGCTTGTGGGCCAGGCGACAGCCAAGGGACTCCAGCCGTTCAAACACCGGATGGCGTACCTCGTCCAGACGCCGGCGCAGTTGCTCCACATGGCGGCGATAGCGGCCGCCGGTCAATAACCGGTACATCAGGGTTTCGGTGGAAGGCGGCGTGGACATGCCGGTGATCAGCTTGATGTCGGTCAGCTCGGCGATAACGGCCGGGTTGCCGACCAGAAAGCCGACCCGGAAATCCGCCGACAGGGTCTTGGACAGGCTGCCCAGGTACAGCACCCGCTCGAACCCCGCCAGGCTGGCGTAGCGGGAGGCCCGCTGGGTATCGAAATCCGCGTAGATGTCGTCTTCCAACAGCCAGCACTGGTGCCCGGCGAGCAGGCTCAGCACCTTGTGTGCCCGGCTGCGGCTGACGCTGGCACCGATGGGGTTGGACAGCACCGAGTTGGTGATGTAGAGCACCGGTTTGTGTTGCTCCAGGGCCAGTTTGAGTGCCGCCAGGTCGGGCCCCTCCTGCTCCCGGGGCACCGCCACCGGCACCGCCCCCACCAGCCGCAGCGCGGCGAGGAAATTGTAGAAACCGGGATCGTCCACCAGCACCCGATCACCGGGCCGCACCAGGGTGCGCAGGGCCAGATCCAGGCCGTGGGAGGCGCTGGCAGTCATCAGGATCTGCGCCGGATCCGCCTGAATGTCGATCTGCTCCAGCCGCAGGCCGAGCTGGCGGCGCAAGGCCGGGTGGCCCTGGGCGGTGCCGTATTCGGTGAGCGGCGCCGGCTGCCGGGCCAGTTCGCGCAGCGCCGAGCGAATGTCCTCGTCGCCCAGCCAGCCGCCGGGCAGGCAGCCGCTGCCGGGCTTGAAGCGAAACCGCTCGGTGTCCATCACCTGGCGCAGCAGCGCCACCTCCTGGGCCATGGCGCTGCCCGAGGCGTCCACCTCCAGCGCCAGCCGGCGGGTTTGCGGGCTCCGCGCCACGTACACGCCGCTGCCCTGGCGGCTGACCACCAGGCCGGCGGCCACCAGCCGCTCGTAGGCGTCGGCCACGGTGAAGCGGCTCACTGCCAGCTGTTCGGCCAGCGCGCGGATAGAGGGCAGCTTTTCCCCGGGCTTCCAGCGTCCTTCTCCTATGGCCTGGGTGGCATGGCGCACCAGCTGCTCCACAAAGGGGGCGGCGGCGGCCTTGTCGAACGCCCAGTCGGCGGCGGAAATTGTCATGGCGAAGTCACCTGTACACTTGGGTCATTTTTATAGGAAGTGTCCTGATTGTCTGGTAGTAAAGCGACTATGATGGCCAGACGCAAGTGCTTCACCTGTCCTCTTCTCGCCATCAGGAGCTGTTATGAACACCACTCACCGGCTTTCCGCTCCGGCGCCCCGCCCTCTGCTCGGCATGGCCTGGGGGTTGCTGGCCGTGATGCTGTTTTCCGCCGGCCTGCCCGCCACCCGAGTGTCGGTGGAAGCAGGCATGTCGGGACTGTTTACCGGGGCCGGTCGTGCGGCCCTGGGGGCGCTGTTCGCCATGACACTGCTGCTGCTGACCCGTCAGCGCCTGCCTTCCTTCCGTCAGTGGGCCCGGCTTGGGGTGGTGGCGCTGGGGGTGGTGTTTGGCTATCCGTTGCTGTCGTCGGTGGCCCTGGAAACCGTCTCGGCCACCCACAGCGTGCTGGTGACCGCCCTGCTGCCCCTGTGCACCGCCCTGTTTGGCGCCTTTCTGCACCACCACCGCCCTCGCCCCGGCTTCTGGCTGTACGCCCTGGCCGGCACCGCCCTGGTATTGTTTTACGCGGCCCGCCAGGCCGAGGGCCAGTGGCAACTGGCGGATCTGTGGCTGTTGCTGGCCTGTGTGCTGTGCGGCCTGGGCTATGCGGAAGGCGCGCGGCTGGCAAAGGAGCTGGGCAGCTGGCAGGTGATCTGCTGGGCCCTGGTGCTGTCGCTGCCGCTGTTGCTGCCCATTGTGTGGGCCAGCTGGCCGGCAACCGAGGTGGCCCTGTCGGGCTGGCTGAGCATGCTGTACCTGAGTTCGGTGAGCATGTTTATCGGGTTTTTCTTCTGGTACCGCGGCCTGGCCCTGGGCGGCGTGCCCCTGGTCAGTCAGGTGCAGTTGCTGCAACCCTTTGGCGCCCTCTGGCTGGCGGCCTTGCTGCTGGGCGAGCCGGTCTCGGCCCAGGCCATCTGGATCTGCCTGGCCGTGGTGGCCTGCGTGGCGTTGGGGCGGCGCTACGCCTGAGCCAGGGCTTGCCTCTATAATGGGGCTCATGACCACCGGCGGAGAACCCCATTGACGACCCCCAATTATCTGGCCGGCTATCCGGACAGCCTTCAGCAACAGGCCCGCGAGCTGCTCGCCAGCGGCAGGCTGGGCACTTACCTGGAGCGAAAGTATCCCCAGTCCCATGGCGTGCAGAACGACAAGGCGCTCTATGACTATGTCAGCGGGCTGAAAAGCCGTTACCTGAAAAAAACGGCGCCACTGAGCCAGGTACGCTACGACAGCAAGCTCAACGTGGTTCAGCAGGCGCTGGGCCTGCACACTTACCGGGCACAGCTGCAGGGCAGCAAGCTCAGAACGCGCAACAGCATTACCGTGGCCGCCCTGTTCCGCGAGGGGCCGCCGGAGTTTCTGCGCATGATAGTGGTGCACGAGCTCGCTCACTTTCGGGAAAAGGATCACAACAAGGCTTTTTATCAGTTGTGTTGTCATATGGAGCCCGATTATCACCAACTGGAGCTGGATACCCGGCTGTGGCTGCTGTGGCGGGATCACGCCGACCGAAGCTGAGCGGCCTTAACCCGATATTTTTCCTTTTAAAAACAATAAAGAACCCGCTCTTTATGTGGGAAATACGTATACTCGCCCTCCCCCGCGGGCTCTAGAATTAGCCCTGAGTAACACCCATTTTCAAATCGGGGATAATAACAATGACCAAGACCATACTACTGGGAGCTTTGCTGGGCGCCGCTGCCGCTCCAGTGATGGCCGAGATGCCACCCCAGGCCGCCACCTGCGTCAGTTGCCACCTGGCCTCCGGCCTCGGCATGGCCAATGTGGCACCCTCCATTGCCGGCATGCCGGCATCCTACCTGGCCGCACAGTTGCGCCATTTTCAGACTGGCGAGCGCGACAACGCCATCATGAAACCCATGGCCATGATGCTGGACGACGCCGGCGTTGAGGCGGTAAGCCAGTGGTTTGCCGGGCTGCCGGTCAGCCTGCCCGAGGATCCGGCATTCCGGGGTGAAAAGCCGGCCCCCCAGCACATGGCGCCGGGAGAAAAGCTCGCCTACCAGGGAGACTGGCAGCGGGACCTTCCCAGTTGCGTGGCCTGCCACGGTCCCGAAGGAGTGGGTGTAGGAGAGATCTTCCCGCGCCTGGCCGGCCAACATGCCGACTACATCGAAAGCCAGCTCAAGGCCTGGCAAAGCGGCAGCCGCGCCACCGATCCCCATGGCCTGATGGCCCCGGTGGCCAAAAAACTGACCGCGGAAGAAATTACCGCCGTCGCCAGCTACTTCGCCAGCCTGGGAGGCCAATAACATGAACCGAATTTCTGCCATTATGCTCGGCCTGTCGCTGGCCGGCGTGACCGCCGCCCAGGCGGTAGACACCGCCAAACTGGCCATTCAGGAAGAGCTGCCGGTGGGCAAGGTGGCCGGTGAGTATCCGCAGGCACCGGGCTGGGACAAGCTGCCCGAGGGCGAGTTTGGTGACAAGGTGATTCGCGGTTACAACTACTTCGTCAACACCCAGGCGCTGGCGCCCGTGTTTGTGGGCAACGGCCTGAACTGCGTGAACTGCCACATGGACGGCGGCAAGAAGGAAAACGCCGCCCCCCTGTGGGCTGCCTACATGAGTTACCCGGCCTTCCGTGCCAAGAACAACAAGATCAACACCTATGAAGAGCGAATCCAGGGCTGCTTCCTGTTCTCCATGAACGGCACCCCGCCCGGCCACCTGGATCCGGCACTGGTGGATCTGTCGGCCTACGCCTACTGGCTGGCCCAGGGCACCCTGACCGGCGAGGCTTTCGATCCGGCCGACATGGTCATTCCCAGCGATGAAGATCTGGTCAAGGGCGGCAAGCGCGACGATTTCCCCTTTATGCAGCCCTACCTGGAAGCGGGCGGCAGCAAAGAACCGGCCCTGCCGGGACGGGGCTATCCGGTGATCGACGAACCGGCCCAGGCGCCGGACATCGCCCGGGGCAAACAGGTCTATGAGCAGGAATGTGCGGTGTGCCACGGCGCCAACGGCGAAGGCCAGAAGGTCAACGATCGCTATGTGTTCCCGCCCCTGTGGGGCCCGGACACCTACAACTGGGGCGCCGGTATGCAGCGGGTGAACACCGCCGCCTACTTCATTCACCAGAACATGCCCCTGGGCCAGCCGGAAAAACTCACCGAACAACAAGCCTGGGACGTGGCCATGTACCTCGACACTCACGAGCGCCCCCAGGATCCCCGCAACCAGGGCTCGCTGGAAAAAACCGTTGAGCAATTCCACGGCGGCCACAGTCAGTACGGCAAGGAAGTGAATGGCAGCGTGCTGGGCACCGCCAGCTATCCTAATCACCCGAACAAGCCGTAATTGTCCGCTGCTATCAAACAAGGGCCGCAAATGCGGCCCTTATTACTGATACGCGCTGTTTATGTTCAGAAGGCGATGGGCAGACTGAAGCTCACTTCCACATCCGGCGCATCTTCGGTCAAACCCGCCTGCAAATTCATGTTGAGCGACATTTTTTCAGTCAGGGCCAATGAAAAACCGGTGGAAAGGCTATCAATCTGTAACATTTCACCCACTTTATTACCATTGATGCTGGATTTAAACACGGTTCTGTGGTTCACACCCAGACTGAATGACAACCGGTTATTTACCGCAAACCCCATGCCCATACCCAGAAAGAAACTGTTGCCCAGGTTGAATTTGTCTGGGCCATTATTCGGATCGTCTGGAGTAAGATCACGACCAGCGGTATCACCCAGACTCCAAGTATAACCGGCAGTACCAAAGAGCACCGCCGGATCGGTGGGATAAATCAATGTCATGCTGGGCTCAATGGACCAAGAGCCGGAGCCGGTGGGCGGATCCTTGAAGATATCATTTTGATCCAGTTCATTATCAAAGGGGGAGTCTCCGGTATCTGATTTCACTCTGACCCCCCCAATCCAGAAGGGCGCCGATTCCAGATTAAACTGATACCGAATTGCACCTTCAATATCTCCCAGCCCTCCACCGTTTGAAGTAAAGGTTCTTGGCGCTTCTGACGCTTCATTGTTACCAATACGCTTGGAGAAAGTATCATAGCGATACACCCAGGGAACTCTCAACTCCAGTTCAATCCTGTCAGTGAGTCCGTAACGCGCGGCTAGACTGGTGGTGAAGGTAGCCTGGTCTGCATCTTCCAGTTCAATAATCCCTACCAGAAATGCCGGCACCTGGGTAAAGCCCAGGATGGAAATGCGGTTTGATGTATTCTGGGAGTAGCTGAATGCCGGCTCGATCTCAAACGTCCCCTTTGGAGTCAACAAGCCTCGGGTTTCCAGCGTATTAGCAATAGAGTCAACAACTTGTTTATCTTGAGCATGGGCCGGCACCACCAGTGAAAAAAGCAAGCCGGTGAAGAATATCCCTTTTTTCATAACTATCTCCTTATTCCATATCTTGCTATCAACCTGTGTAATGACGACGTTGAAATACACAGCAATTCTGCGGCTTTTCCTGTCCGCCCCGGCACCATATCCAACACCCGTTTTATTGCATATTCCTCTGCTTTTTCCCTCGCTTTTCTCAAGCTTAGATCACGGTGCGTGGCAATGACAAAATCATCATCCAAGCCCATTATGGATGCATCAAGATAGTCACTCTCACACTTGGAAACCCCAATGGTGATCCGGTCAATCAACTCGACCACATTACCTGGCCAACTATAGCTAAGGATGATGTCTTCAGCACTGGGTGAAAAGTCTAATATTGACTTACCCCATTTTGTTGAAATTTTTTGAAGATAATATCTGGCCAGCAGCAATCTGTCCTGCCCTCGGTGCCTGAGGGAAGGTACGCAAATCCATTCACGCTTAAGATATGAAATCAACTCAGGTATTACAGAGTTACACCGGTCAACATCTTGCAGCTCCATACTGCAACTAAAAACAAAAAAGCATCCTTCGACATTCATGGAAAGAAAGTCACATATACCCCATTGCACTTTCTCAGGAAGATCAACAACATCATTAACAAAAAAACAGACTCTATTATTTCTGTTCTTGATAAATCTTAGTCGCTCATGAATGTCATTATTCTTTGAATTTAAATTCAAACTGACCAAATCAAGTATTGAGTAATTATGAGTATCGGCCCAGCGTCTGGCAAGGAATCTCTTCCCGACGCCAGCTTCACCAGACAAAGTAAGACAACCATCATTACTGGCATACAGTTTTTTTAATGTCTTCTTAAACTCTTCATGTTTACCGACGACTTCGCCTTTTTGCATTGGTAAACATAACATATTCCTAAGTTCACTCATGCCATAGGCCCGCCCGAGTGTCACCAGCAAACGCTCGCCACACACCGGCGTAGTGTGATAATCATAACAATAATTCACTACAAACAGACTCCAGGCCTTCTGAGAAAGCTGCTCCCTCGAAAGCAGGGCAATCCAGGATATTCCCTGGTATCTGTTCATAAAAGACTTAAGTGTCGTCGTAGGCTCAGTCTCACCCGCACAATCCAGCAGGGCAACCGTTGTCTCACGACTGTCAAGGTACGCTGATGCAGAATCAAGGTTGGAATAGCGGGCCAGCGACCAGTGAATAAACTGATCGCCCAGTGATGTCAGAACTGCTTTGCTGCTTGAACACTGCAGCAGAAGAATCTCCCTTTCCAAAAACATGTCTATCCACCGACTCGTTACTCTGGAGAGTAGATAACAATATAGCTCATAGAGGACAAGGACGCGGAAAGCTCCACAAAAAATAGCTAAGATAATGATTGTGCAGTAATTTTTTAGCACCGGAGAGTGCATCCCTTGCCGCTGCACCATAAGCAAATAATCAGCAAAACACGCTTTAACATAAGATCCATCTTATGCACCCTCCATCTCCACACCATGTTGCTACACTGTTAATATCCCACCCGCTGAGTGGCAGCCCTGACTCTTGTTGCCACCTTGCTTTGTGACCGGTAGACATCATAATTAATTGGTGTTTTCACATTAATGTCAACAGTAGCATTAGTCTTAATGTTATTTGCTGAGTTTTTGATAATCAGCCCCATTTTTCCTGCATCTAAAACCGGAGTAATCCGCACTCCCGTGACATCCGTTATTTCTCTGTTTGCCTGGCCATTGAGAAGATCCCGCAGGCTACTATACAAAGCCAGTCTATTATTAACCGTTACCTTCATACTGAGGCCTATTGAAAAGTGTGTATCGGCTGTATAAAACCCTCCTCGCTGCTGCTCCAATACGCTCTCTGTCAAGGCGGTAAGACTGTTAAAAGCAGGTTCATTGCTCTTTGCCACCGCCAAGGAAGAGGTCAACACCAATGCTACCATCAACCATTTCATAGCGGCTCCTCCATTAGTAATCATATTCGGATGGCAACATCAAATCCGTCAGATGAGGCAGTCTCTGCATTAACGCCATTCTTGTCGGTGCGTCAGCCGCCGAATGTTCCCAGTCCTCACGCTGATTAAAACTCGCCTTAGCCAGCTCCACGTTATCCCTGATAAACAAAAACACACCATTACTGGCCGACTTGAATTCATTTATGCCGATAACATGCAGACCCAATGAGGGGTCGCCGACCAGCACTTTATCGTCCTGAATTCCCTTAACAACCACAAAGTGGTTATAGCCACTGTAATTCACCAGGGCAATTGCGGGCATAGCGATATCTTTCAGCTTGTCAACATCCAGTCTGAAACCATCCGACTTAAGGCCCCTTCTTGCCAGAAAACTTTTCATATCCAGCATGGAAAAGCCTTTTTCCTCTATCTTCGCTTTGTCTCCATACCTGAACATTTCCTCAAACACCATTTCTTCTGTCATAGGCATGTTGTAGTGATGGCTCATAAGTGAAGCCAGTGCGGCCGAGCCACAACTAAAATCATACTTTTGTTTCACTACCTCCCCGAATTTTATTTCAGAAAACGACTGAACCGGCACCCTTAGCCGGCTACCACCAGCGCCTGGCATATTCAGTGCAAAACTCATGGCTGGTAAAAAAGCGACTATCCATAGTAACTTTTTCATATCATCTCACCGAGATTATATTGACGTTAGTATTCATATTGGTAACGTTATTGTTCCCTGAACTAAGGTTTATCATCATGATGCCGTGGGCACCATTAAAAGCTCCTTGGGAGATGGCATTAAACCCGGTCAGACTGTTTATGACGGCACCATTCACTTCGCCATGCTGAACAGACAAATTATCCTGATCATCATGAACAAGATACATACCTCGCTCATCACTCAGTGCATGTTCATCGATAACGGAAAACTGCTCTAACGCAGCGGTATTGGCAAATGCCGAAGAAGCCACCATTGCCGAAACAATCAGTAAACTTTTCATGGTTCCCTCCAATATCAGGCCGACCCCGAAAGGCCGGCCCCAAACAGTTAGAACTGAACACTGCCGTTAACATTAATGGACTGGTTAGCTACAGAAGCATGGCCGGAAACAGCCGCTTGCTGAGCCATACCATGAATCGAGCCGGCATTGCTCAGGTTGTTGTTACCGGAAGTAATCATGGATACCGACTTCACCATCACTTGCGCGTTGGACGCAGCAGTTTGATCCAGATCCTGATCAGGCATCAGCTTGGCCAGACCCGCACCGGCACCCATGCCCGCACCCAGGCCGGCACCCAGGCCAGTACTGGCACCGCCATCACCGCCATCGCCGCCATCGCCGCCATCGGCATCATTACCCTTGTCAAAGCCCAGGGTGAAAAGGCCAAAGTCCAGCACACCAGCGTGGCCACCATTACCGCCGTTGCCGCCACTGCTGTCGCCGGCCAGACCGACACCCACGCCCAGCCCTACGCCCAGGCCCACACCGGCACCCACGTTAAGGCTTTCCTGGGTCATATTTCCTTCATTTCCGGCATATGAGTCGGCAGTATTACCGCCGCCCTTAGAGGTGGAGGAAACGGTACCGCCGTAGCCTATCTGGAAGTTTTTGTTCTTCTGCTCACTGATATTGTATTTTTCATGAGTCCAATTAAAGTCATAGTCGTAATCATAGTCATAATCTTTGTTGAAGCTATGTTTAATACTGTGGTCGTCATCATCACTAAGGTTGTATTCTTTATTGTACTCCTTAGAACTTGTCTTAGTGTAAGTATCGTTATCGTTAATACGAACGTCCTTGCCGGCCTGAATACCGTCATCATTGGTCATCTCAGTACCACCGGAGCAGCAGGCATCATCTTCATTATTATAACCATCGCCACCGCCTGACCAAGGATAACCCGTAGCACTCGCACCAAATGACATACCCAGGGAAGCGGCAATAATTACGGCTAGGGTTTTCTTTTGAATAGACATGATAAAGTCCCTCTTTTGCTTTTATTTCAGCGTTGTGTCCACCTATTTCGCCACTGCAGACAATTAATGCTAATGCAATTGCCTTTGGCGAGCTCAGGGTTCTTTCTGCTCAACCCTAATTTAAAGGTTAGCGGAGGGACTTGATAATGACGTATCAAAATCGAGCAAAGTTAAATCAAATTGAAATATTCACAAAAAAAAGACAGTGTATCACATATAAGAAATCTCATTTTTAAGGTAACAGAATCAATTGAATCTAAACTTGAAAACCAAATGCTTAAAACAGCACCCCATATGAAACCAAATCTCTGAAGAGGCACCATTGAATTACCACAAACAGACCTATTTAAACTCAAGCATTGTCTCCAAAAGCACTCGAGCGAGACCTCTTTTTTAAAATAGAAACCATAAAGCCTCATTCGGAGCTAAATTTACACTGTACATTTATAACCATTCATAATAAAGAAGCGGAATTTATTATTAAATTCGTCACTGGTTCTGGCCGCCATTTTGGCGGCCAGAAATAGATAAGCTCATCTTTTGTGCCGTAACTCAAAAGTTCTTCTGTTTTTTGCACCTTGAACCGCCGAGATCACACCGCCTTTTGGTAGGAGCCTGATGCTGCTATTTTTCCCGTCATCATGCGCATGTCAAAACCGGTGGGGCTTTGGTGCACGCGCAGGTCAAACTCGGGTAGCACGGCGAAGATGTGATCGAAGATGTCGGCCTGTATCCCCTCGTATTCCACCCAGCTAGTGGTGCTGGTAAAGGCGTAGATCTCGATGGGGATGCCTTCGCTGCCGGATTCCAACTGGCGTACCATCAGGGTCATTTGCTGGTGAATGTGGGGGTGCTGACGCAGCATGGCCGCCAGATAGGCTCTGAAGGTGCCCAGGTTGGTCAGCCGCCGGCCGTTGACCAGAGACGTCATGTCGGCCGCCTGCTCGCTGTTGTAGCGGCTGATTTCCTGCACCTTGTCATTGAGGTAGCCGTCGAGCAGACGGGCTTTCTGCAGCCGGTGAATGTCGGCTTCATTCAAAAAGCGCACGCTGGCGGCGTCAAGGCGCAGGCTGCGCTTGATGCGTCGGCCACCGGACTCACTCATTCCCCGCCAGTTCTTGAAGGAATCGGAAATCAGGGCATAGGTGGGAATGGTGGTAATGGTGTGATCCCAGTTTTTCACCTTGACCGTGGTCAGACCGATGTCGATCACCTCGCCGTCGGCGCCGTACCGGCCCATTTCCAGCCAGTCTCCGACTGCCAGCATGTTGTTGGCGGAAAGCTGAATACCCGCCACCAGGCCGAGAATGGGATCCTTGAACACCAGCATCAGCACCGCCGTCATGGCCCCCAGGCCGCTCAGCAGGATCACCGGCGACTTGCCGATCAGGGTGGACACGATCAGCAGGCCGATAAAGATGCTGGCCATGAGCTTGACGCTCTGAAAAATGCCGCGCAGGGGAAAATTGCGCATGGCCGAATGCTGGCGAAAAATATCCAGCAGGGCGTCCAGCAGGGAATAGAGCGACAAGAGGGCGTAAAGCAGTATCCACAGGTTGGCGGCGGTCTGAATGGAGGGCAGCAGCAGGGTCTCACCTTCCAGCCAGAGGCCGGCCTGTATATAAATGATGATGCCCTGCAGGGTCAGCGCCAGCCGGCCAAACAGCTTGTGTTCAAAAAAGGCACTGCGCCAGATACGTTGCGTTCCCCGGGCCCGGCTTTCCACCCAGCGCAGCACCACCCGGTGCAGCACAAAATGGATGCCCAGAGAAATCAGCACAATCAACCCCAGCGCAATGCCGGTATAGGCCAGTTTGGCAAACTGCGGCACATACTGGTTGAGCCAGGGCATCAGCCAGCCTTCCAGATCCTTGACCTCATTCATTGCTATCACCCTTGTTGTTGATACAAGCCATCATGCTACCGGCTGCATCAGGCCTCATCAAATAGCGGGGCCATAACGATAATCGCCGCCGGCCTTGAGCGCCTTGCGATACGCCGGCCTGGCCTGCAGCGCCTCCACATAGGCCCGCAACCGGGGAAAGCTGTCGGCCAGCTCGGGGCTGTGCATGGCGGCTTCCAGCGGAAAGCTCATCTGAATGTCGGCGGCACTGAACCGCTCCCCGCCGAACCACTCGTGGCAGGACAGATGATCCGCCACAAAATTCAGGTGAGTATGGATCTGGCCGTCGAGAAAGGCCCGGTTTACTCCCGCCACGATTTTGCCCACCAGGGGCCGCACGAAAAACGGCATAGGCGCCTGCCTGACCCGCTCAAACACAAAGCGCATCAGCAACGGCGGCATCAGCGAGCCCTCGGCGTAGTGCAGCCAGTACACATACTGCCACCAGGCGGCACTGTCCCGCTCGGGCAGCAGGGTCGCGGCCCCGTAACGCTGGGCCAGATAATCGACAATGGCTCCCGACTCGGCCAACGTCAGGCTGCCGTCGGTGATCACCGGGGACTTGCCCAGTGCATGTATTTTTTTCAGGCTCTGGGGCGCCAGCCCGGTGTCGGCATCGCGCCGGTAGCACACCAGCTCGTAGTCCAGCTCCAGCTCTTCCAGCAGCCACAGTATGCGCTGGCCGCGGGAGTGTTCCAGGTAGTGCAGGGTGATCATGATGGTCTCCTTGCTGAATGCGGTCCGGCATTGACCGACCAGAAATGTAACAAAAATGTTTTAAGACTTATGTCCAATGGTGACAACCGTTAACAGCCCTTAGGATGGCGAATGCTTAAACAGGGAAAGTATTCTTCATCGAGGAGATGATCATGTCTGATGCACCATCCCAGACCTACCGCTCTCAGCGCAAGCCCCGCCGTCATTTCGACAACCGGGCCGCCTATCTGGAGCACGAATTGTCCATCATGTCGCCCCGCCGCTGGGGGATCAACCTACCGTTTCGCGATTACAGTTTTGAACTGGAAGATCTGGTGCCGGCACTGGCGGCCACCATTGGCAAAATCGTGATGGTGGCCGCCGTGGTGGCGGCCTTTGCCGGCCCCCTGGGCCTGAGCGATGCCTTTGTGGTGGAAAACGTCCGCTTTGAAATGCTGATAGCGGCGCTGCTGTTTGTCATCCTGTTTTCCGGTTTTATCAACCCCAACGCCAACCTGGCCGGCACCCACGGCCCCATGATCCCGCTGATCCCGCTGATTGTGGCCTCCGGCGGCCATCCGCTGGCCCTGGGCTTAATGGTGGGCCTGCTGGGGCTGCTGCTCAGCATCAGCAAGGGCGGCAGCAAGCTGATGGCATTGACCAGCGACGGGGTGCGCGGCGGCCTGCTGATTTACCTCGGCGCCGTGGGCCTGATCAGCCAGATCAAGGCACTCACCGCCTGGGCCAACGGCCTGGACATGGGTCATATCGCCTTTGTGGTCATCCTCGCCACCATCATCATGTATGCCTTGCTGGCCCGGCTGGAAATGCGCTGGCTGTCGATTCCGCTCGGCTCCGGCATCGCCTTTCTGATTGCCATCGTGCTGGGCGCACCCTTTGAGTTCGTGACCGAGCCCGGCATTCCCCACCTGAGCCCCTCCTACTGGTGGGGTGAAAACACCGGCTGGCAGATGGGCTGGCCCGGCCTGCAGCACTTTATCAGTGTGGCGCCCTTTGCCGTGCTGGCGGTGGCCATGTGGTCCCCGGACTTTATGGGTCACCGGGTGTTCCAGGAGCTGAACTACCCGAAAAAGGCCAACAAGGTGCTGATGAACGTGGACGACACCATGGCCGTGGCCTCGGTGCGTCAGGCCGTGGGCAGCGTGCTGGGCGGTGGTAACCTGGCGTCGTCCTGGGGGACCTATATGATCCCCGCCGCCATCGCCAAGCGCCCTATTCCCGCCGGCGCCGTGCTCACCGGTGTGTTCTGTGTGGTGGCCGCGCTCTGGGGTTACCCCATGGATCTGGCGGTATGGGCCCCGGTACTGCGGGTGGCGCTGATCGTGGGCGTGTTCATGCCACTGCTGGAAGCCGGCATGCAGATGACCCGCAACACCACCAGCAGCCAGGCGGCCGGCATAGTGGTGTTCGCCTCCGCCTTCGTTAACCCCGTGTTCGGCTGGTCCATGACCATGCTACTCGACAACCTGGGCCTGATCGGCGACAAGGAGCGGGGCAAGAAACTGCGCCTGATGGACCGCTGGGTCATTCCGGGCATCACCTTTGTCATTCTGCTGGCCATCATGGCCGCCGTGGGCATGCTGCCGGGCATTCCGGCGCTGATCACCGGCGTCTGATAAGCCCACACCAGCAAAAAGCCGGAGCCCTGCTCCGGCTTTTTTATTACTGCGCGGTGAGGAGTGAGGGGTGAGGAGACCCACAGCAACTCCCCCAGTATTTTCTCCTCCCCCCTATCCCCTCACTCCTCTCTTTCTTTACCCCTCACCGTTAAAGGCGAATTCCGGTGCCAGCCGGCTGAGCCCCAACCCCTGCCCCTTGCTCAGTTTGATCTGCACCGGCACCCGCTCCTTCAACGCCTCGATATGGCTGATGATGCCGATCATCTTGCCGCTGGCGTTGAGCGCATCCAGGGCATCCAGCGCCACTTCCAGGGTGTCGGCATCCAGGGTGCCAAACCCTTCGTCGAGAAACAGCGAGTCGATGCGGGTCTTGCTGCTCACCAGATCCGACAGCGCCAGTGCCAGCGCCAGACTGACCAAAAAGCTCTCCCCCCCCGACAGGGTTTGCGTATCCCGGGCCACGTCCGCCTGCCAGGTGTCGATCACCGCCAGCTCCAGCTCGGCATTGTCGTTGCGGGCCAGCCGGTAGCGGCCATGCAGCCGTGCCAACCGGCGGTTGGCCAGGTACACCAGGTGCTCCAGGGTCAGTCCCTGGGCGAAACGGCGGTAACGGGCGCCATCGGCGGAGCCGATCAGGCTGTTGAGCTGATCCCAGCGCTGCAACTGACGGCGGTGCCGCTCAATTTCGTCCAGTAACGCCTGTTGCCGGCGGCGCTGGGCGGCATCGTGCTCCAGACGCTCGTCCAGCCGGCCCAGTTGCTGTTGCAACAGGTTGACGGCCTGCTGGTGCTGCTGCTCTCCTTGTTGCAGTGCATCGAGGGCCGCGGGCGCGCTATCCCCCAGCTGCCGCCGGGCCTGCTCGGCCTGAGCCAGCCGGTCTGCCGCCAATGCCTGCGCCTGTTGCAGAGCCTGCCACCGCGCCTGCAACTGCCGGCGCTCGTCCTCCTCCAGATGCGCGGCGAGAAAGGCGGCCTCGTCGGCAAAGGGGCTGGCGGCCAGCGCCTGTTGCCAGGCTTCTCGGGCCTCGTTAAGCCCCCGCTCCAGATCCGTCTGCTGCCGGCGCTCCTGCTCCAGCAGCGCGCTCTGGCGTTGCAGTTCATCATGCAGTGAAGCAAGCCGAGTCTCCGCCTCGTGTGCTGCCGCCAGCGGATCGGGCGCCGTCACCGGCTCACCATCGGCCAGCTCCAGCGACTGCCAGCTTTCCTGCCAGCGCCGGACCAAACGGGCCGCCTCATTCAGCCCGGAGGCCAGTTGCTGGCGCTGCTCCTTCAGCTGGTTGACGGCCTGTTGCTGCTGCTGCCAGTGCTGCCACTGCTGTTCCCTGTCCCGTAGCCAGCCGGCCCAGTCCTCGGGGCAGGCCCAGCCAAACTCGGCCAGGGTTCGGCTCAGGGTCTGTTGCAGCGCTTCACCCTGTTGAGCCGCTTGCTCCTCGTCCTGCGCCAGTTGCTGCGCCTGCTGTTGCAACGCCGCTTGTCGTTGAGCCAGCAGTTGGGTCTGATGTTCCAGCTCGCCGACGTGAGTGATGGCGGCCTGCCGCGTCTGTTCCGCCTCGCTCAGTGCTTGCCGCGCCGCCTCCAGCTGCTCGGTCAGTGTCTCCAGCTGCGTCAGCCGATGGCGGCGTTCCGCCAGTTGCGCCGGCCAGTGCTCGGCGGTCAGCGCAAGCCGCTGCAACAGCGACTGCTGACGGCCGAGCTGCTGGTCAATGGCCTGGGTCAGATCCTGCAGCCGCTGCCGGGCCTGCTCCAGCGCCGCCTTGCGCTCCGCCTGCTGCTGACTCAGGAGCTGACCGTTTTTCTCCAGCTCCGTCAGCTCAGCCCGCGCTTCGGCCAGGGCCCTGGCGGTGCCGTCGTCCAACGCCTGATAGCGCTCAATTGCCGGGTGGGACTCACTGCCGCAAAGGGGGCAGGCCTCGCCGGGCTGCAGGTGGGCCCTGTGTTGCTCCAGGGAGCGGATCAGCTGCTCCTGTTCCAGCAGCGTGGTCTTGTCCCGCACCCGCTCCTTGAGCAAACGGTAGTGTTCGCGAAACTGGGCCAGTTGTTGCTCACCCTGCTGCCAGGCCGGTTCCAGGGTGGCGAGCCGGTCCTGCAACTGGCGCTGCTCGGCCTGCTGGCCGGCCAGCCAGTCGGCGCCCTGCTGCAGGGCGCTCCAGTGGGACTGTTCACCGCGCAGTTGCTGCAGCCGCGCCTTGAAGGTCGGTTCGCTCTCGTCACCAAGCAGGCCCGCCAGCGCCTGCTGCTGCTGTTGATGTTGCAGCTCCGCCTGTTGTCGTCGCTTCGTGGCGTCGGCCAGCTGCTCCGCCAGGTTCCGGCCTTGCCGCTGCAACGCCTCTTGCTGCTGTTGTTGCTCCTGCCGGCGGGCCTGCCGCTCGCCCGCCTGGCGCTGCAGGTCGGTCAGCCGGCCCACACTGGCACGCCAGCCCGCCAGTTGCTCGCCCAGCCGTTCACCGGCGACGTTGGCGGCCATGGCCTCCGCCCGCTGTTGCAGTTGCTGTTCGAGCTCATTGTCCAGCGCCTGCAAGGCCTGCTGATGCTGACGGCTGAACGACAGCCCTCGCCAGCAGAACTGAGCGCGTTCTGCCGTCAGACGGGCCAGCTCGGCCTCACGCCGCTCCCGCTGAGTGCTCAAGGCAGCCAGGCTGGCCTGCTGCTGCTGTTGCTGCTGCCATTGGGGCTGGAGCCGGGCCGCGGGCTCGCTTTGTTCCAGTTTACGCTGTTCGGGTGCGGCCTCGGTTAGCGCCGCCTGCGCCTGTTGATGGGCCTGGCTTGCCTGCGCCAGCTGCTGCTCGCACCGATCCCATTGCTGCCGGTGCTGCAATGCGTCCCGGGCTTGCTGTAGCGCTCGCTGGCCCTCGGCCAGCTCGCGGGCGGCCTGCTCCCGCTGCCGCTCAATGGCCCGGCGGTCTTCTTCATTCAGCAGGGCCATGCCCTGCAACTGGGCTTCCTGCCGGGCCAGCGCCTGCCGGTGTTCCCGGGTTTGTTCAAACACCCGCTGGGAAATGCGGGCGTAAATGTCGGTGCCGGTGAGCTCTTCCAGCAGTTCGGCGCGTTCGTTGGCGCCGGCATGCAAAAAGGCGGCAAAGCCGCCCTGGGCCAGCATCATGGACTTGGTGAAACGGCCGAAGTCGAGACCGGTGAGGGTTTCCGTCAGCCTGAGCTTGTCGTTGATTCTGTCGGTGAGAATTTCCCCGTTCCGCCTGGCCAGCTCCACCTTGGGGCCCTGCAGCTTGCCGTCGGCCTTGCCCCGGGCCCGGCGCTGACTCCAGAAGGCCCGGTAACCCTCGCCTTTAATCTCGAACTCCACTTCCGCCAGGCAGTCGGCGGTGTGCCGGGTCATCAGCTCGTTGCTGGTGGCCGACACCGTCCCTATTCGCGGCGTCTCGTGATAAAGCGCCAGGCAGATGGCGTCGAGCAGGGTGGTTTTGCCGGCGCCGGTAGGCCCGGTGATGGCAAACAGGCCGTTGTCGGCAAAGGGCGACTGAGTGAAGTCGATTTTCCACTCGCCCTGCAGGGAGTTGAGGTTTTTCAGCCGCAGGCTCAGGATTTTCATGCATGCTCCTTCAGATCTGCCAATACCCGGGCATAGAGGCCATGCAGCCCGGTTGCCTCGTCCGGCGCCAGCTCCTCGGCGGCCAGCCGCCGTTCAAACACCTGTTCCGGCGTGAGCTCGCTCAGGGTTTCCTTCTGCTCGGCCATCAGGGTCGCGCCGCGTTCGCGCCGGCCCCGGCGTACCAGCAGCACCTCCACCGCCAGCTCCTCACACAGGGCCTGTACCCTGGGCTGGAGATCGCTCAGGTAGTCGTCTTCCGTGACGGTCACTTCCAGCCACACCGGCCGTTCGGGCGTGCCCGCGGCGGCCGCCTCGGGCAGCCGGCGTTCCAGCTCGGTCAGGCTGCCACTCACTCGCGCCAGGGGCTGAAATACCGGCACCGGCAACGGCGTAACCCCTTGCAGGCCCGAGGGCGCCAGCTCCACCAGCAGCACCTCCTTTTGCTGGCCGGCTTCATCAAAGCCCAGCGCCAGCGGCGAACCGCTATAGCGAATGTGCTCGCAGCCGGCCACCTTCTGGGGCCGGTGTATGTGCCCGAGGGCAATGTAGTCGGCGGCGGGAAAGGCGCTGGCGGGAAAAGCTTCCAGGGTGCCGATGTAAATCTCCCGCACCGAATCGCTGCTGCTGGCCCCCACGGTAGTGAGATGGCCGGTGGCCACAATGGGCAACTCGCCGCCCAGTTCAACACGGCGGGCCTGCGCCTGCTCAAACAGCTGTTGATAATGCCCGGCAATGGCCTGCTGCAGGGCCCGGCCCTTGTCGTCGGCGCTGTCGCCGGCCCGGCTTTCCAGCAGATCCCGCGGACGCAGAAAGGGGATGGCGCAGAGCACCGCCGCCGGCTCGCCGCGCCGGTTGGCCAGAGTAATCAGCTGCTGCTCCGGCTCCGCCAGCGCGCCGGGGATCACCCGCACATTCAGCGCCCCCAGCAGTTCCCGGGATTCATTGAGCATGGCCACCGAGTCGTGGTTGCCGCCCAGCAGCACCAGGCTGGCGCCGGTGCGGCTCATGGCCACCACAAAGTTGTGGTAGAGCTCGCGGGCATAGCTGGGGGGCGTGCCGGTATCGAAGATGTCACCGGCCACCAGTAGCGCGTCCACCTCATGGCGGTTCACCTGTTCAACCAGCCAGTCAAGAAAGGCGGTGTGCTCGTCAAGGCGGGTTTTGCCCATAAAATGCTGGCCCAGGTGCCAGTCGGAGGTATGCAGTATGCGCATGAAGGCCCTTGTGTGCGTTCGGGTTTGCCGGCTATTAAACCCGCTCCTCCGCGGCGGTGCAATTGGCCTTGGCCTTGTCGCCAAACTTGCTAGACTGACGCCCTTCTCTTTTGGTTTGTTGCCCCATGCCGTTTTCCTACGATTTTCTCGCCCTGGCCGCCGCCGCCTGCTGGGCCGTGTCCAGTTTGCTGTCGGCCAGCGCCGCCCGTCATCTGGGGGCCTTTGCCTATTCCCGCTGGCGCATGTTTTGCGTCAGCCTCATGCTGTGGAGCGCCGCCCTGGTGACCGGTGGCTGGGCCAGCCTGAACACCGCCAGCCTGGGCATCATGGCCTTGTCGGGACTGATCGGCATTTTTATCGGTGATACCGCCCTCTATGCCGCCATGAACCGGCTGGGCCCGCGCCGGGCCAGCGTGCTCTTTGCCACCCATGCGCTGTTTTCCGTGGCGCTGGGCTATGCCCTGTTTGATGAACGCATCGGCGGTCAGGCGCTGCTGGGGGGCGGCCTGCTGGTGGGCGGCGTGATGACCGCCATCTTCCTTGGCAAACGGGGCAATGAAACCCATGCCTGGGAGCAGGACAACGGCAATCCCTGGCCGGGCATCGCCCTCGGGCTGCTGTCGGCCCTGTGCCAGTCGGTGGCAACCCTGATGGTCAAGCCGGTGATGGAAGGAGATATCGACGCGGTGGCCGCCTCGGCGGTGCGCATGAGCACCGCCTTTGTGGCGCACCTGGCGCTGTTGTGGGCCGGGCTGGCAATCGCCCGGCCGCTGCAACGCATTAACTGGCCGGTGTTCGGCATGGTGGCACTCAATGCCTTTCTCGCCATGGGCGTAGGCATGACCTTGATTTTGCTGGCGTTACGTTACGGTGAGGTGGGCATGGTGGCCATGCTGAGCTCGGTGAGCCCGGTACTGGTGCTGCCTCTGCTGTGGCTCATCATGAAACGCCGTCCCGCCGGTGGTGCCTGGCTGGGCGCCTTGGCCACCGTGATTGGCACGGCGTTGATTGTGACTCGTTAGGAACTGGCCGCCAGGGCCATAACGATTAGAGGCTGAGTCCTTCTGCCCCCAGCGCCCGGCGCACGCCCGGATCTTCCTTCATGTCCTGAAAGTGCCGGGCCAGGTGCGGGTAGGGCGCCAGCCCCTGGGGCAGCACTTGCGTGGCCCAGTATTCATAGGCAAAGGCGCAGGCATCGACAATGCTTTGGTGCTCATCCATATACCAGGTGCGGCTGGCGAGGTGGTTGTCCATGCGCTGCAGAAAGGGCGCGACTCGCTCGGGTACCGCTGCCTTGATGGCCTCATGGGCGGCAAAGCTGCGATCGGACGTATATTTCTGGGGCGCAAAAAAAGGCACAAAGGCGTGGTAGACATCCGCATTGAGAAAGCTCAGCCAGTAGTCGCACTGATACTGCAGCACAGGGTCGCTGCCCGGCCCCAGGTGACCGCCCTCCGGCAAGCGGGCCAGATAGCGCAGAATGGCACTGTTCTGGTAGAGAGCGCCCATGTCGTCGGTCATCAGCACCGGTACCGCCGCCATGTAATTGATCTTGAGAAACGCCGGATCCCGCGTGTCCGCCAGCTCCAGCTCAAAGGGTAGCTCCAGCCAGCACAGTACAATATGCGGAGCCAGGGAGCAGGCACCGGGCTTGTAATACAACTTCATCGAATAAGGCCTCCTTGATACGGCAACAACGCCACGACGGCGCTGAAGCCGCCGCCGTGAACTTACATCAAGTATTGGCAGGGAATGGAAAATTGGCGACGCTTCACCAGGAAATGTCGCCAACCGGATACCGGAACAGTGAGCGGAGCCTCAGTCTTCGACCGCCAGCAGCATTTTTTTGAGCAAGGCTGCAAACTGCTGCTGCTCATCCGCCGACAGGACGCCGGCGAGCTCGGCCTCGGCGGCCAGGTGGTTGCTGACCGCTTCTTCCACCACCCTGAAACCGTCGTCGGTGAGGGTGACGATCACGCCGCGGCGATCGTGATCCGCCTGGGCCCGGGTCACCAGCCCCCGGCTTTCGAGCCGGTTGATGCGGTTGGTCAGCGCCCCCGAGGAGATCAGCACCATGCTCTGCAGCTGGTTGGGGGACAGCTGAAACGCGGGCGGATGCCGGCGCAGGGCCGCCAGCACATCGAATTCACCGACGTTGAGATCAAAGCGGGCCAGATCCTGCAATACCCGGCGGGTGATGAAATATTCGAGCCGCACCACCCGGCCGATAACTTCGGTACTGTCAAAATTCAGATCGGGACGGGCCCGCTGCCACAGGGTCACGATGCGATCAATCTGATCCATGATGCCGTCGGTATGTTGCGTGTGGTTGTTGTTCATTGTTCTTGGTTCTTCCTGGACGTCATTTTGATATCAAGACAATCTACATCATAACATAAAGCCCGGGACCTAAGCCCCGGGCCGATATCGGGATATTCGCCGCACGGCGCATTTAATGGCCATGATTCTTGGGGTATACTCGCCGGGTTTAACGGAAAACAATGAAAGCCAACTGGGAGAATGAAAAGGTGAGCCTGTTTAAAAACCTGTTGCTTGCCGGTGTTGCCGCTGCTTCGCTGAGTGGTATGGCCTACGCCGCCAATGATATGTCGCCTGAAGCCATTGCCGAGCGCACCAAACCGGTGGGCAGCGTCTATACCGCCGCCGATCTGGAAGGCATCGTCGACACTGCCGCCGCCGGCGACAGCGGCGAACCCGCCGAGCCCCGCAGCGGTGAAGCGGTCTACACTGCCGCCTGCGCTGCCTGCCATGGCACCGGTGCCGCCGGTGCCCCGATCAAGGGTGATGCCGCCGCCTGGGGTCCGCGCGCCGACAAGGGTCGCGATACCCTGCTGAGCCATGCCATCAACGGCTTTAACGCCATGCCGCCGCGCGGTGCCTGTGGCAACTGCTCCGACGAAGAGATCGCCAACGCCGTTGACTATATGCTGGACGCCATTTAAGTCCTGCAGGTCAAACAGTGAAAAAGCCGCAGTCATGCGGCTTTTTTATTGCCCTCATCCCTCACTATTTCTTATCAAGCAGCGCCCGCAGGCTGGCCACGCCGGCCTGGCCCTTTTGCATCCGCTCCCCTTCACTCGGCGGCTTGCGGTTGTGCTCCCAGTCCAGATCCTGCTGGGGCAGTTCCAGCAAAAAGCGACTGGGCTCGGGGCGAATGGTTTCACCGTATTGCCGCCGCTCCCGGCACAGGGTAAAGGTGAGCGCCTGCTGGGCCCGGGTAATGCCCACGTAGGCCAGTCGCCGCTCTTCCTCGATGTTGTCTTCGTCGATGCTGCTCTGGTGGGGCAGCAGCCCTTCTTCCATGCCCACCATAAACACAAAGGGGAACTCCAGGCCCTTGGAGGCGTGCAGGGTCATCAGTTGCACCTGCTCGCCGTCGTCCTCGTCTTCGCCCCGCTCCATCATGTCGCGCAGGGTCAGGCGGGTGACCACTTGCGGCAGGGTCATGGCCTCTTCCAGATCCGAGCCTTCCAGCATCTGGCTGACCCACTTGAACAGGGTGGACACGTTCTGCATACGCATCTCCGCCGCTCGCGGGCTGGGTGAGGTCTCATACAGCCACTCCTCATAGTGAATGTCCTTGATCATGTCACGCACCGCTTCCACCGCGTTGCCCCGGGCGGCTTCATCCCCCAGCCGTACCAGCCAGTCGCTGAAGGCCCGCACCGCCACCAGCCCCCGGCCGGTGAGGCTCTGCTCCAGCCCCAGCTCAAAGCTGGCCGCAAACAGGCTTTTGCCCCGACCGTTGGCATAGGTGCCCAGCTTTTCCAGGGTGGTGGGGCCAATTTCCCGCCGCGGCGTGTTCACCACCCGCAGAAAGGCGTTGTCGTCGTCCGGATTCACCAGCAGCCGCAGGTAGGCCATGATGTCCTTGATCTCGGTGCGGGAAAAAAAGGAGGTGCCGCCGCTGATCTTGTAGGGAATGCGGTTGGTCATCAGCGCCTTTTCCAGCAGCCGGGACTGATGGTTGCCCCGGTAGAGGATGGCGTAATCGCCGAACTTGCTGGCATTCATGAACTTGTGGCCCATGATCTCGGCCACCACCCGCTCCGCCTCGTGCTCTTCGCTTTTGGCGAACAACACCCGCACCGGCGCCTCGTAGTCCATTTCCGAGAACAGCTGCTTCTCGAACACATGGGGATTGTTGGCAATCAGAATATTGGCGCACTGCAGAATGCGCCCCCGGGATCGATAATTCTGCTGCAGCTTGATCACCCTGAGGCTGGGGTAGTCCTCCTTCAGCAGCACCAGGTTCTGGGGCCGGGCGCCGCGCCAGGAATAGATGGACTGATCGTCGTCCCCCACCACGGTAAAGCGGGCCCGTTCGCCGGCAATCAGCTTGACCAGTTCATACTGGCTGGTGTTGGTGTCCTGATATTCGTCCACCAGCAGGTAGCGGATCTTGTTCTGCCACCAGGACCGCACCTCGGCATTGGTCTTGAGCAGCAGGGTGGGCATCAGGATCAGATCGTCAAAATCCAGGGCGTTGTAGGCCTTCATGTGGCGCTGGTAACGCTCGTAGCACTGGGCGAACAGCACGGTTTCGGGATCCGTGGCCAGCCGGGCGGCGCGGGCCGGCAGCACCAGATCGTTCTTCCAGTTGGAGATGGTGGACAACAGCCGGGAAATTTTGTCCTTGTCGCCTTCCAGCTCCTTCTCGGTCAATTCCTTGATCAGCGCCAGCTGATCCTGATCGTCAAACAGGGAAAAGCCCGCCTTCAGGTTAAGGGTCTTGTGCTCGCGCCGAATGATCTCCAGCCCCAGGGTGTGAAAGGTGGACACCATCAGGCCTCGGGCCTCGTGCTTGCCCAGGGTCTGCGCCACCCGCTCCTTCATTTCCCGCGCCGCCTTGTTGGTAAAGGTCACGGCGGCAATGTGCCGGGCGGAATAATCGCACTGGCGCACCAGGTAGGCGATCTTATTGGTGATCACCCGGGTCTTGCCGGAGCCGGCGCCGGCCAGCACCAGGCAGGGTCCGGCGATGTAGCGAACGGCGTCGTCCTGGGCGGGGTTGAGTTTCATGGCGGCTCCTGTTTGCGCTGATTGTCCGGCTCTCAGGGCAAAGGAACAGTTTCACGACACGCTTCAATAAATGCCACTCCCTCATGAAGTCTGCTGCGAACATTCACTGGATGTTCGGTCAGGCTTCATGAGCTCGTCACGGCAAGCAAGCTCGCCCCCTGTAACGCTCGGCAAATGCCGTCCCTGGCATTTGATCGGTCGTGAAACCCTCTCCTTTACCCTTCTGCTCATATGCAGCAACTGGCTTGATGATATTTTGAAGGCGGTGATTTTACCGCCATGACGGCGCCGGGTGAAGGGCGCCTTGTCATCGGCCCGGCTTTGGCTCATGATCCCGGGAGTTTTTTCTTATGACTGTGCATGATCGTGGATATTCGAGTACTCAGACGCGACTTCCCTACCCTGGCGCAAATCGTTAACGGCCACCCGCTGGTGTATCTCGACAACGCCGCCACCACCCAGAAGCCCCAACCGGTGCTGGACGCGCTCAACCATTACTACCGGGATACCAACGCCAACGTGCACCGGGCCTCTCACGCCCTGAGCGGCCAGGCCACCCGCGCCTTTGAGCAGGCCCGGGAAAAAGTGGCGCGCTTTATTCACGCGTCCTCGCCCACCGAGATTATCTGGACCCGGGGCACCACCGAGGCCATCAACCTGGTGGCCTTCAGCCTTGGCCGGCATTTCCTGAAAGCAGGTGACGAGATCCTGGTGTCCACCTCGGAGCACCACGCCAATATCGTGCCCTGGCAGCAGGTGGCCGCCGCCACCGGCGCCCTATTGAAGGTCATTCCCCTCACCGAGCACGCCGAGCTGGACCTGGCCGCCGCCGAACGGCTTATAACTAAGCGCACCCGGCTGCTGGCCGTAGGGCATGTCTCCAATGCCCTGGGCCAGGTGAACCCGGTGGCGGAGCTGATTGCCATGGCCAAAGCCGTGGGTGCGGTCACCCTTGTCGACGGCGCTCAGGCAGTGGGCCATTTCCCGGTGAACGTACGTGCCCTTGGCTGCGATTTTTACGCCTTCTCCGGCCACAAGATGTTTGGCCCCACCGGCATCGGTGTGCTCTATGGCAAAACCGACTGGCTGGAGAAAATGCCACCCTGGCAGACCGGCGGCGAGATGATCAAGACCGTGAGTTTTACGCACACCACCTTTGCCGCACCGCCATTCAAATTCGAGGCGGGCACCCCCAATATTGCCGGTGCCATCGCCCTGGGCGCGGCGGTGGACTACCTGCAGGGGCTGGATCGGGCCGCACTGCTGCACCACGAACAGGCGCTGCTGACGCAACTGCTGGATGGTCTGGCCGCCATGGACGACATTCGCGTCATCGGCCGGCCTCAGGCCGGCGCCGTGTCCTTTGTCATGGACGAAGTACACCCCCAGGATCTGGCCACCCTGCTCGACATGCAGGGTATTGCCGTGCGCACCGGTCATCACTGCGCCATGCCGCTGATGCAGGCACTGGGGCTGAAAAACGGCACCGTGCGCGCCTCGCTGTCCTTTTACAACACCGCCGATGACGTGGGCGCCCTGCTGGCCGGCATCGACAAGGCCCGGGAGCTGCTCTGATGACCCACCCTTTTGGCACCACCATCACCGATACCGAAGTGCGCGCCCTGTTTGCCGCTGCCCAGGGCTGGGAAGCCCGCTACAAACAGCTGATCACGCTGGCCAAACAGCTGCCAGCACTGCCCAAAGAAGATAAGGTCGACGCCAACGCCATTCACGGCTGCGAAAGCCAGGCCTGGCTGGTGGCAAAGCAGGATGAACGGGGCCGCTGGCAGTTTCACTGCGACTCGGACGCCCGCATTGTAAAAGGCCTGATGGCGGTGGTGCTGGCGGCCCTCAGCAACAAGACCGCCGCCGACATTGCCGCCTTTGATATGGATGCCTATTTCGAGGAATTGCAGCTGCTCAACCACCTGAGCCCGTCCCGGGGCAACGGCCTAAGAGCGGTGGTGACCGCCATCAAACAAAGCTGTAAATGAACGTGAGGGGTGAGGCGTAAAGAGTCAGGTGTTTTCCTCCTCACCCTTTACCCCTCACGCTCTTCTCTGGTGGCCAGCTTTGAAAGCACCCGGCTGACCATAAAGAAGCCAAAGGTGGCGGTGATGTGGGTAACGGCACCAAAGCCGGAGGCGCAGTCCATTTTCATGGTGCCGTCCGATTCCTGCTTGGCGCTACAGATGCCGCCCTCGCCGTCCGGGTAACGGGGCTGCTCGGTGGAAAACACACAGTCCACGCCAAACTTGCGCTTGGGATTCTTGCTGAAGTTATAGAGCCGGCGCAGCTCGCCCCGCACCTTGGCGGCCAAAGGGTCCTGAATGGTCTTGCTGAGATCCTTTAACTGGATCTGGGAAGGATCAACCTGGCCACCGGCACCGCCGGCGGTGATCACCGGAATCTTGTTGCGCTTGCAAAAGGCAATGAGCGCCGCCTTGGCCCGCACCGAGTCGATGGCATCCACCACGTAATCAAAGCCCGCCAGCAGGTGCTCGGCGAGATTATCGGCGCCGATAAAGTCATCCACCACGGTAACCCGACAGTCGGGGTTGATCAGCGCAATGCGCTCAGCCATGGCCTGGGTCTTTTCCGCGCCAATCTGGTTATGCAGGGCATGGATCTGCCGGTTGGTATTGGTAATACAGATATCGTCCATGTCGATCAGGGTAATGGCCCCAATGCCGGAGCGCGCCAGGGCTTCCGCCGCCCAGCTGCCCACGCCGCCAATGCCGATCACGCACACATGGGCCTCGGCAAAGCGGGCCAGGGCCCGGGCACCATACAGGCGGGCAATACCCCCGAAACGCTCGTCAAAACTCATTTCATCACTCCCCTCGCTTTAGCGGGGCATTATATCAAAGTCACCGGGACTGGGGATTAGGGACTCGGGACTAAAACCGCCAGTCCCTAATCCCCATTCCCAAATCCCTGCTCACCAAACAAAAAAGGGAGACCGAAGTCTCCCTGTTACCGCTCTGTTTATCGTTTTGTTTGTTTAACCGCCAACGGCGATGTTTTTCATGTCGGTCATGTAGGCACGCAGGGTCTTGCCGATGATTTCCACCGGGTGGTTGCGAATGGCCTCGTTCACGTCGATCAGGCGACGGTTGTCGACAGAGTTGGACTCAACGGTGATGGTCTTGCCAATCACGTCGGTGCCCACTTTCGGCATGAAGTGTTCGCGCAGCAGCGGCACGGCGGCGTTGGCGAACAGGTAGTTACCGTATTCGGCGGTGTCGGAGATCACCACGTTCATCTCGTACAGACGCTTGCGCGCTACGGTGTTGGCGATCAGCGGCAGCTCGTGCAGCGACTCGTAGTAGGCGGACTCGTCGATGATACCGGACGCGGTCATGGCTTCGAACGCCAGCTCGACGCCGGCCTTGACCATGGCCACCAGCAGGATGCCGTTGTCGAAGTATTCCTGCTCGCCGATCACCACGTCGGTGGCCGGGTACTGCTCGAAGCTGGTTTCGGCAGTTTCTTCACGCCAGGTCAGCAGGTCGTGGTCGTCCTTGGCCCAGTCGGCCATCATGCCGGCGGAGAAGTTGCCTTCAATGATGTCGTCCATGTGCTTGTTGAACAGCGGGCGCATCAGCTCTTTCAGCTCTTCAGCCAGGTCAAAGGCCTTGATCTTGGCGGGGTTGGACAGGCGATCCATCATATTGGTGATGCCGCCCTGCTTCAGGGCCTCGGTGATGGTTTCCCAGCCGAACTGGATCAGCTTGCCGGCGTAACCGGCATCGATGCCGTCGGCCACCATTTTCTCGTGGCACACGATGGCACCGGCCTGCAGCATGCCGCACAGGATGGTCTGCTCACCCATCAGGTCGGATTTCACTTCGGCCACGAAGGAAGATTCCAGCACGCCGGCACGGTCGCCGCCGGTGGCAGAGGCCCAGGCCTTGGCGATGGCCAGACCTTCGCCCTTGGGATCGTTTTCCGGGTGAACGGCGATCAGGGTTGGTACACCAAAGCCACGCTTGTACTCTTCGCGTACTTCGGTGCCGGGGCACTTGGGCGCCACCATCACCACAGTGATGTCTTTACGGATCTGCATGCCTTCTTCCACGATGTTGAAACCATGGGAGTAGCCCAGGGCGGCACCGTCTTTCATCAGCGGCATAACGGCGTTAACGGCAGAGGTATGCTGCTTGTCGGGGGTCAGGTTCATCACCAGATCGGCGGTGGGGATCAGCTCTTCATAGGTGCCGACCTTGAAGCCGTTCTCGGTGGCCTGCACGAACGACTTGCGCTTCTCGGCAATGGCTTCGGCACGCAGGGCGTAGGAGACGTCCAGACCGGAGTCGCGCATGTTCAGACCCTGGTTCAGACCCTGAGCGCCGCAACCGACGATAACCACCTTTTTGCCTTTCAGGTAGTTGCAACCGTCGGCGAACTCGCTGCGGTTCATGAAACGGCACTTGCCCAGCTGCTCGAGCTGCTGACGCAGGTTCAGGGTATTGAAATAGTTAGCCATGACCTTTTGCTCCAATTAATCCGTTATTTTTGAATGCTTGCACCGTTTTCGGTGACGACCCCAGCACTATACCCCAGGCAATTCGTTGCCTGAAATGATATATTCGAAACAGAGTATTTCATTTGGTGCAACGTGATGGATTTACGCAACCTGGAACTGTTTGTTCATCTCAGCCAGAGTCTGCATTTTGGCCGTACCGCCGACGCCATGGCGGTGAGTCCGTCCACCCTGAGCCGGGCCATTCAGCGGCTGGAGCAGGAAGTGGGCTGCGAGCTGCTGCTGCGCGACAACCGCAGCGTGGCGCTGACCCCGGCGGGTCTGCGGCTGCAGCAATTTGCCGGTGACTGGCTGGCGGAGTGGCAGCACCTGCGCGACCAGTTGCGCCACAACGACAGCCCGCTGCAGGGCCGGCTCAGGTTGTTCTGCTCGGTCACCGCCAGCTACTTCCTGCTGCCCGACATTCTGGCCCGCTTTCGCACCCGCTACCCGCAGCTGGAGCTTCGCCTGGAAACAGGGGATCCCGCCCTCGCCATCGACAAGGTGTTGCAGGAGGAGTCGGATCTGGCCATTGCCGCCCGCCCCGACGCCCTGCCCGCCAAACTGGAATTCATTCGGCTGCAAACGGTGCCGCTGGTGTTTATCGCCCCGCGTATTCCCTGCCTGGCCAACGAGCTGTTGCAACAAAGCCCCGCCGACTGGAGCCGTATTCCGGTGATCCTGCCGGAGCAGGGCGTCGCCCGCAAACGCACCAACCAGTGGTTTCGCAACAAGGGCATCAGCCCCCACATCTACGCGGAAGTGGCCGGCAACGAGGCCATTGTCGGCATGGTGGCGCTGGGCTGCGGCGTGGCCCTGGTGCCGACGGCGGTCATTCGCCACAGTCCCATGGCCGACAAGATTCGGCGGCTGGCGGTGACTCCGGATCTCAAACCCTTTGAGGTGGGGGTCTGCCTGCTGAAAAAACAGCTGGAGGATCCGCTGATCCGCGCTTTTCGCCAGATTGCCCTGCAACAGGGCAATCCCGAGCCCCATGATTAGGGTGTGTGCCGCCCCTGGGCATGGGTTACAATGGCAGCAATATTTCAAGGAGAGCGACCATGCTGGACCCGAAAAAACTGGAAGAGATCGCCAAACAGATCCAAAGCAACCTGCCCTCCGGGCTGAAAAACATGGGTGAGGAAGCAGAAAAGCGCATTCGCACCGTACTGCAATCCCAGCTGGGCAAGCTGGATGTGGTGACGCGGGAAGAATTTGACGTGCAGACCAAGGTACTGCTGCGCACCCGGGAAAAGCTGAACGAGCTGGAAACCCGCCTGGCCCTGCTGGAACAGCAACTGGCCGATGGCCGCAGTGACCAGGAATGAAGCCGAACAGCTGCGCCAGGCCTGCCTGACCGCCGCCCTGAATGCCTATGAAGAAGGCGGCCTGCTGGGACTGTGCCAGCAAGGCCGCCTTGAGCTGGCCATGGATGCCATTCGTCGGCTCGACCTTAGCCCCTTTGTTGAACACAGCGCAGAACACAAGAGCCCCGGCGGCGACTGACCCTCAAAACGCACAATGCCGGGCACGCCCGGCATTGATGTCATCTCAGCAAGCAAGAACGCGAGTTTAAATAAACTCGTAGGCGTCACCGAACAGGCGTTCGGCATCCACGCCCTTCTCTTTAAAGGCTTCCCGGGCCACACCGGCCATTTCAAAGCGGCCGGCCACGTAAATGTCGTAACCGGTCAGGCTGGGAAAGTCTTCCATAATGGCCTCGTGCACCAGGCCACTGCGCCCTTGCCAGTGCTCGTTGCCGTTCTGGACCACGGGCACATAGGTCAGCTCCTTGTGCTCGGCGGCCCAGGCCGTCAGCTCATTGTGCGCATAAAGATGCTCTTCATGACGCACCCCCCAGTAAATGAAGACCGGCTTGTGCAGGCCGTCGGCCAGCATCTGCTGCAAAATGGAACGGGTATAGGCAAAACCGGTACCGCCGGCCATCAGGATCACCGGATGGCGCGACTCGCGCAGATAGGCCTTGCCCGCCGGCAGCTGCACCTCAATCTGACCCTGCTCCTGCATGCGCTTGAGCACCTGCATGGCGTAGGTATTGTCGGGAGAGGCGCCAATGTGCAGCTCAATCTCGCCGTTTTGCTGGGGCTTGTTGGCAATGGAGAAGGGACGCTTGTCGTCGTCCGCCATTACCACCAGCAGGTACTGACCCGGATGAAAGTCCACCGCCTGCTCCGGCTTCAGCCGCACATACCAGAGGGTGTCGGCCATTTCGTGGAGCGCTTCGACATTACAGCTTATTTTTTGCATGACTATCCTTTGATCTCACTCTGTTCTGCACTCGCGTTCAGGATACCGAGTTGGTCCCACAGCGCATCGACCCGTTGTTTGACCTCGTCCGTCATCACTATGGGTTGCCCCCATTCCCGATTGGTTTCACCCGGCCACTTGTTGGTGGCATCCAGGCCCATTTTTGAGCCCAGACCGGAGACCGGCGAGGCAAAATCCAGATAATCGATGGGCGTGTGCTCGATCAATGTGGTATCCCGCGCCGGGTCCATTCGGGTCGTAATGGCCCAGATCACGTCATTCCAGTCTCTGGCATTGATATCGTCGTCGCACACAATAACGAACTTGGTGTACATGAATTGTCGTAAAAACGACCAAACGCCCAGCATGACACGTTTGGCATGGCCGGGGTAGCGTTTTTTCATGGTCACCACCGCCATGCGGTAGGAGCAGCCTTCCGGCGGCAGATAGAAGTCGGTGATTTCCGGAAACTGCTTTTGCAGTATGGGTACGAACACCTCATTCAGCGCCACGCCCAGCACCGCCGGCTCATCGGGCGGGCGGCCGGTATAGGTGGAATGATAAATGGCGTCGCGCCGGCGCGTAATGCGCTCCACGGTAAACACCGGGAATTCGTCAATTTCGTTGTAGTAACCGGTGTGATCGCCATAAGGGCCTTCCGGCGCCATCTCGCCGGGATAGATGTGGCCTTCGAGCACAATCTCAGCACTGGCGGGCACTTCCAGATCGGAGCCAATGCACTTGACCACCTCGGTGCGGCTGCCGCGCAGCAGACCGGCAAAAGCGTATTCCGACAGGGTGTCGGGCACCGGCGTCACGGCCCCGAGGATGGTGGCCGGATCGGCGCCCAGGGCTACCGCCACCGGATAAGGCTGACCCGGGTGGGCTTCCTGCCACTCGCGAAAGTCCAGCGCCCCGCCGCGATGGCTGAGCCAGCGCATGATCACCTTGTTTCTGCCCAGTACCTGCTGGCGGTAAATCCCCAGGTTCTGGCGCTTTTTATAAGGGCCACGGGTAATGGTCAGGCCCCAGGTGATCAGCGGTGCAGCGTCGCCCGGCCAGCAGTGCTGTACCGGAATGCGGGTCAGATCCACCTCATCCCCTTCCTGGATCACGTCCTGGCAGGGCGCCTTTTTCAGCCGTTTGACCGGCATATTGAGCACCTGCTTGAAGATGGGCAGCTTTTCCATCAGCTCCTTCAGACCCTTGGGCGGCTCCGGCTCCTTGAGGTAGGACAACCAGCGGCCCACTTCGCGCAGGGCGCTGACGTCCGGCTGCCCCATGCCCATGGCCACTCGTTTGGGAGTACCGAACAGGTTACCCAGCACCGGCATATCAAAGCCCTTGGGGTTTTCAAACAGCAGCGCCGGACCGCCCGCCTTGAGGGTGCGGTCGCAGATCTCGGTCATCTCCAGGTAGGGATCGATCTCCTGATGAATGCGCTTGAGCTCCCCCTGGGCTTCAAGTTGCGCGATAAAGTCTCGCAAATCCTTGTATTTCATAGGCTTGTTCCGAGTGTATCGAGTGGCTTGAGGATTATACCCGGTTGAGACGGGCTTGTATCGCCAACAAAAAACCGCGGACAGGCCGCGGTTTTTTCATGCTAAAACAATACGTTACTTCTGCTGACGCTTCATGGCCTCAAAGAACTCATCGTTGGTCTTGGTCATGGCCAGCTTGTCAATGAGGAACTCGATGCCGTCAATCTCGCCCATGGGATGGACAATCTTGCGCAGTATCCACATCTTCTGCAGCTCGTCCGGGGTGGTGAGCAGCTCTTCCCGGCGGGTGCCGGAACGGGTGATGTCGATGGCCGGATAGACTCGCTTCTCGGCGATCTTGCGGGACAGGTGCAGTTCCATGTTGCCGGTGCCCTTGAATTCCTCGTAGATGACGTCGTCCATCTTGGAGCCGGTTTCCACCAGGGCGGTGGCGATGATGGTCAGGCTGCCACCCTCTTCCACATTACGGGCCGCACCAAAGAAACGCTTGGGCCGGTGCAGGGCGTTGGCGTCCACACCGCCGGTGAGTACCTTGCCGGAGCTCGGCACCACGGTATTGTAGGCCCGGGCCAGACGGGTGATGGAGTCGAGCAGAATGACCACGTCCTTCTTGTGCTCCACCAGGCGCTTGGCCTTTTCGATGACCATGTCGGCCACCTGCACGTGGCGGGCCGCCGGCTCGTCAAAGGTAGAGGCAATCACTTCGCCCTTGACCATGCGCTGCATCTCGGTCACTTCTTCCGGACGCTCGTCGATGAGCAGCACGATCAGCACACATTCGGGGTGGTTGTAGGTGATGCTCTGGGCGATATTCTGCAGCAGCATGGTTTTACCGGCCTTGGGCGGCGCCACAATCAGGCCCCGCTGCCCCTTGCCGATGGGGGAAGCCAAATCCAGCACCCGGGCGGTAATGTCTTCGGTCGAGCCGTTGCCCCGCTCCATCTTCATGCGCTCGTTGGCATGCAGGGGCGTGAGGTTTTCAAACAGGATCTTGTTGCGGGAGCTTTCAGGCCTGTCGTAGTTGACTTCGCTTATCTTGAGCAGGGCGAAATAGCGCTCGCCTTCCTTCGGCGGCCGGATCTTGCCGGAGATGGTGTCGCCGGTACGCAGGTTGAAACGACGGATCTGGCTGGGAGACACATAAATATCGTCGGGGCCCGCGAGGTAGGAGGAGTCGGCGCTGCGCAGAAAGCCGAAGCCGTCCTGCAGAATTTCGAGCACACCGTCACCGAAGATATCTTCACCACTTTTGGCATGGGCTTTGAGGATAGCAAAGATGATGTCTTGCTTGCGCAGACGGGCGAGGTTTTCCAGGCCCATGTTTTCCCCAAGCTTTATCAGCTCAGATACAGGGGTATTCTTGAGTTCAGTCAGATTCATAGTGGTGAGTGTCTATCAACCAGGAATGTCAAATGGTCAGAAAAATCTGCCGGATTGATGTATTGATTAAGAAGAGCCTTAAAGGCACAAAATAGGCTAGCAAACGAACAACAAACTAGCACCAAAAAGAAAAAGCGTCTAGCAAAAACCACAAGGGGTGCCTTGCGCACCCCTTGCCGGACTTACAGGTTGGCGTCCAGGAACTCTTTCAGCTGAGTCTTGGACAGGGCACCGACCTTGGTGGCCGCCACTTCGCCGTTCTTGAACAGCAACAGGGTGGGAATGCCACGAATGCCGTACTTGGGAGCGGTTTCTGCGTTCTGATCAATATTCAGCTTGGCGACGGTCACCTTGCCTTCATATTCACCGGCCACCTCATCCAGGATAGGGGCGATCATCTTGCAGGGACCACACCACTCAGCCCAGAAATCTACCAGTACCGGGCCTTCAGCCTTGATGACATCCGCATCGAAGCTGGCATCGGTCAGCTGAACAATTTTGTCACTCATCTCCAACTCCAGTCAGTCTTTGCCCCACAAACACACAACAAAGGGGCAATTTAGTTGCCCTATTTCAAATGATCCTGTTTATTATTGCAAGCCTAACCTGATAATCTGAACGCTATGAGCAAAACACACCTTACCGAAACAAAATTCGCCCAGTTGGGCCTGCAGCCGCAAGTGCTGGCCGGACTGGAAGCCAAGGGATTTCACCACTGCACGCCGATACAGGCGCTGTCGTTACCGCCCCTGCTGGCAGGCAAGGACATTGCCGGGCAAGCCCAGACCGGCACCGGCAAAACCATCGCCTTTCTCGCCGCCACCTTTAACCATCTGCTGACCACCCCCGCTCCCGCCAACCGCAACACCAACCAGCCCCGTGCCATCATCATGGCCCCGACCCGGGAACTGGCGGTACAGATCCATAACGACGCCGATACCCTGAGCGCCAGTACCGGCCTCAAGCTGGGCCTGGCCTATGGCGGCGAAGGTTATGAAAAGCAGGTGGAGGTGCTAGACGCCGGCGTCGATATTCTGATCGGCACCACCGGCCGCATCATCGATTTCTTCAAGCAGAAGGTGATCAGCCTCGACGCCATTCAGGTAGTGGTACTGGATGAAGCGGATCGCATGTTTGATCTGGGCTTTATCAAGGACATCCGCTTTCTGTTCCGTCGCATGCCGCCGGCCAGCCAGCGTCAGAACATGCTGTTCTCCGCGACCCTGTCACTCAGGGTACAGGAGCTGGCCTACGAGCACATGAACAGCCCCGAGCATGTTGAAGTGGAGCCGGAGCAGAAAACCGGCGTCCGCATTCAGGAAGAGCTGTTCTATCCGGCCCAGGAAGAAAAAATGCTGCTGCTGCTCACCCTCGTGGAAGAAGAGTGGCCCGACAAGGCCATCGTCTTTGCCAACACCAAGCACAGCTGCGAGGAAGTCTACGCCTGGCTGAAGGCCGACCACCACAGAGTGGGCCTGCTGACCGGTGATGTGCCCCAGAAAAAGCGGCTCAAGATCCTGGAAGACTTCACCAGTGGCGCCCTCGACATTCTGGTGGCCACCGACGTGGCCGCCCGCGGCCTGCACATTCCCGACGTCACCCACGTGTTCAACTACGATCTGCCCGACGACGCCGAAGACTACGTGCACCGCATCGGCCGCACCGGCCGGGCCGGCGCCAGCGGGCACTCCATCAGCTTTGCCTGCGAAGAGTACGTGTTCAACCTGCCGGCGGTGGAAGCCTATATCGAGCATGAAATTCCGGTGAGCAAGTACGACCGCGACGCCCTGCTGACCGACGTGACGCCGCCCCGGCACATTCATCATCACCGGGCCGCAGTGAACCGTAACGTACGGGATCGCCAGGGTGGCAACCGGCGTCCTCCCTCCGGTAATCGTCGCCGCCGTCCCCAGGGCAGCCGGAGCTGACCCTGATGGTGAACCCGTCGCTGTATGCGGCCATTGATCTCGGCTCCAACAGCTTCCACATGCTGGTGGTGCAGCAGGTGGAAGGCGCCTGCCGCACCCTGGCCAAGGTCAAGCGCAAGGTGCGCCTGGCCGCCGGCCTGCAGCCGGACGGCAGTCTGGACAGGGAGGCCATGCTGCGGGGCTGGGACTGCCTGCGGCTGTTCGCCGAACAACTGCAGGATGTGCCCGCCGGCCAGGTGCGTATTGTGGGCACCGCCACCCTGCGCCTGGCCACCAACATCAGTGAGTTTCTTGCACAGGCCGAGACCATTCTCGGCCATCCCGTGCGCATCATTTCCGGTGAAGAGGAAGCCGCCACCATTTACCAGGGGGTGGCCTGGACCTCCTCCGGCACCGGCCGGCGGCTGGTGATCGACATCGGCGGGGCCAGTACCGAGCTGGTGATCGGCGAAGGCCCTTCGGCCAGCCTGCTCAACAGCCTGAACATGGGCTGTGTCACCTGGCTGCACCGCTATTTTCCCGACGGCAAACTGAGTGAGGCCAATTTTGGGCGGGCCATTGCCGCCGCTCAAGCCGAGCTGGCAACCGTGGCCGCCGGCTATCTCAAGCTGGGCTGGCAGCACTGTATAGGCGCTTCGGGCACGGTACAGGCCATTCAGGAAATCATGATGGCCCAGGGCGAAAACGAACACATCACCCTGGCCAAACTCCACCGGCTGAAAGCCCAGACGGTGGCCTGCGGCCAGGTGAACCGGCTGCAGTTGCCCGGCCTGGCCTGCGAACGGGTGCCGGTGTTTGCCTCGGGCCTGGCCATTCTGATCGCCCTGTTTGATACCCTGGCCATTGAGCACATGGTGCTGGCCGGCGGCGCCCTGCGCGAAGGCCTGGTCTATGGCATGCTCGGCACCCGCCAGGACGGCGACGCCCAGGACAGAACCATCGACAGCCTGATCGCCCGCTACCAGCTGGATCGCGAACAGGGGGAGCGGGTGCGCCACACCGCGCTACTGGCCCTGAAACAACTGCAGCCCGACCTGGAGCGCGACGCCGCCTGCATGCTGGCCCGGGCCGCCATGCTCTACGAGCTGGGGTTGTGCATCGCATACAAACGCGCCCCCGAGCACGCCGCCTACATTATCCGCCATGTTGACCTGCCGGGATTTACCGCGCCTCAGCAGCGACTGCTGGCCGCCCTGCTGCTCAACCAGCGGGATGAGTTTCACCTGGCCGCCCTGCAGGCGCAGTGCGCCCTGGACACCGCATCCGCCATCTTGCTGGCCCGGCTGCTGCGCCTGGCCATTATTCTGTGCCTGCGCCGCACCCGGGGCACGGTGCCCGAGTTTCGGCTGCAACAGCAGGGAGCGCGGCTCATTCTGACCCTGCCCGCCGGCTGGTGTGACTGCCATCACCTGCGCGCCAGCGAGCTGCGCGCAGAGGCCAAACGCCAGAGCGCGCTGGGCTGGCCGCTGGAAGTGGTGGAAGCCTAACGCGGCCTTCGGGCATGAATGGCGTTCACCCCAGCCATGCAATCATTCCTTTTGTCGTCCTGATGCCCCGGGGCTAAGCTGAAGTCCAGCCCCTGATAGGAGACCCCCGGTGACCACCCTTGATACTCGCCTGCGCTCGGCCCAACCCTGTTTCTGGCACAATCCCGGCTACCATTCCGGTGCCGCCGCCGATGACCACATTGGCATTCGCCAGGCCGCCGAACGCCTGACCCGTTTCGCCCCCTGTATTCGCGCCCTGTTTCCCGACACCGGCGACGGCATTATCGAATCCCCGCTGAGCCGGGCCGATGATTTTGCCGCCGCCCTGGAAAGCGTCTGGGGCATGCCCATCACCGGCACCCTGTGGCTGAAACGGGACAACGAACTGCCCATTTCCGGCTCCATCAAGGCCAGGGGCGGTATTCACGAAGTGCTGAAATACGCCGAAGAACTGGCGCTCAACGCCGGCCTGCTGCATCTGGAGCAGGATTACCGGCGTCTGCTGGACGAGGAGGTCCGCGCCCTGTTCGCCCGCCATACCCTGGCCGTGGGCTCCACCGGCAATCTCGGTCTCAGTATCGGCACCATGGCGGCCCACCTGGGCTTTCAGGTGGATGTGCACATGTCTGCCGATGCCCGCCAATGGAAAAAAGACCGGCTTCGGCAGCTGGGCGTCCGGGTCCATGAATATGAGGACGACTACAGCCGGGCGGTGGCCGAGGGCCGGCGCCTAGCCGAGCAGGATCCCGATTGCCACTTTGTCGATGACGAACATTCGCTCGACTTGTTCACCGGCTATGGCGTGGCCGGCCGCCGGCTCAAGGCCCAACTGGCTGCCCAGGGCATCATGCCCAGTGCCGAGCACCCGCTGATGGTGTATCTGCCCTGTGGTGTCGGCGGCGGCCCCGGCGGCGTGGCCTACGGCCTGAAGCAGGAATTCGGTCCCCATGTTCACTGCTTTTTTGTCGAGCCGGTGCAGTCCCCCTGCGTGCTGCTGGGCATGATGACCGGCAAGGGAGCAGAGGTTTCGGTGGAAGACATCGGTCTCAGCAACCGCACCGCCGCCGACGGCCTGGCGGTGGGCCGGCCCTCGGCCCTGGTCTGTAGGCTGATGCAACCCCTGCTGGCCGGCGCCATGACGGTGGAAGACCTCCAGCTGTTCCGGCTACTGGCACTGTTGCAGGACAGCGAAGGCATTCAGGCCGAGCCCTCGGCCATGGCCGGCGCCGGCGGTTTGCAACTGCTACTGCAACAACCACAGTGGCAGTCGCGAGCCGCCCGGGCCCATCATCTGCTGTGGCTGACCGGCGGCAGCATGGTGCCGGCGGAGGAATACCAGGCTTACTGTCACCAGGGGCAGGCCTAGTCATGCGCCTGCAGGGAGGGCGGCTCGCCGCCCTGCATTGTTTCCTGCATTGTGCCCGGCAGCTGAGCTTTGCCCGGGCCGCCGAGCTGTTGCACCTGTCGCCCAGCGCCGTCAGCCATCGCATGCGCAAGCTGGAAGAAGAGCTGGGGTTTCCCCTGTTCCAGCGTTTGCCCCGGGGCCTGGTGCTAACCGAGCGCGGCGAAACCCTCTACCAGACCCTGGCCCAGAGCCTGGGGCAAATCGACAACATCCTCGCGCAGCTGGAGCAGCCCGGCCCGCGCGGCCAACTGCGACTCCATGCCGTACCGGGGTTGGCACAGGGCTGGCTACTGCCCCGGCTGGCGGACTTCTATCAGCGCTATCCCGGGCTGGGGCTCAGCCTGGTCACGGGCAACGCTCAGGTGGATTTCGGGGCCAGCCGCTGGGATGGCGCCCTTTATTACCTGCCCGCCCCGCCCCCCGGCCTGGCTCACGATGCCCTGATGACCGAAACCCTGATCCCCGTCTGCAGCCCGGACTATTTATCCACGCTGGGATCGGGCTGCCTGCAGCAGGCCCGCTTGCTGCACGACGCCAGTGCCTGGTTTGGTTGTCGGCCCGAGGCGGAATGGCAGTACTGGCTGGAGCGGCAAACCCTGTCCATGGGCGAGCAGCATCTGTATTTTGACCAGACCGAGCTGGCGGTGCAGGCCGCCCAGGCCGGGCTCGGCGTGGCCATGGGCCGCGGTCATCTGGTGGCTGCCAGGCTGGCTGCCGGTATCTTGGTCGCCCCCTTTGGCCCGGCGGTGGCCGCCCCCTGCCGCTACTGGCTGGCGTACCCGGCCGAACAAAAAAAGGCCCCGGTATTCGGGGCCTTTCGAGACTGGCTGCTGGCTCAGTCCTGCTCCTTCAGCCACTGCGCCACCCGCTTGGAAAAGTAGGTGAGAATGCCGTCGGCGCCGGCGCGCTTGAAGCACAGCAGCGACTCCATGATGGTTTCCCTTTCCTTGAGCCAGCCGTTCTGAATGGCCGCCATGTGCATGGCGTATTCGCCACTCACCTGATAGGCAAAGGTCGGTACCCCGAACTGATCCTTGACCCGACGCACCACATCCAGATAGGGCATGCCCGGCTTGACCATCACCATGTCGGCCCCCTCCTCCAGATCGAAGGCGACTTCCTGCAGCGCCTCGTCGGTATTGGCGGGATCCATCTGATAGGTCGCCTTGTTGCCCCCCTTGAGGTTGCCGGCAGAGCCGACCGCATCGCGAAAGGGGCCATAGTAGTTGGACGCGTACTTGGCGGAGTAGGCCATGATCTGGGTGTTGATAAAGCCGTTCTCTTCCAGCGCCTGGCGAATGGCGCCGATGCGGCCGTCCATCATGTCGGACGGGGCCACCATATCGGCACCGGCGGCGGCGTGGCTGAGCGCCTGCTTCACCAGCACCTCGGTGGTGACGTCATTGAGTACGTAGCCGTCTTTATCGAGAATGCCATCCTGGCCGTGTACGGTGTACGGGTCCAGCGCCACGTCGGTCATGATGCCGAGCGCCGGAAAGGCGGCCTTCAGCTCACGCACCGCTTCCTGCACCAGGCCGTCGGGGTTGTACGCTTCTTCCGCCAGCAAGGACTTTTCGGACGGATTCACTACCGGGAACAGGGCGATCAGCGGAATTCCCAGAGCCACCAGCTCGGCGGCTTCCTCCAGCAGCAGATCGATGGACAGCCGCTCAATACCGGGCATGGAGGCCACCGCTTCACGACGCTGAATGCCCGGCAGCACGAACATCGGGTAGATCAGATCGTCCACGGTCAGGGTGTGCTCGCGCACCAGACGACGGCTGAAATCGTGCTTGCGCAAACGGCGCAGACGGCGGCCGGGAAAGCCTCCCAGAACTTGTTTGGTCATGTTCACTCCTGGAGTTGAAAAAAGGCCCGGCTGGTCGCCGTGGTGGCGGCGATCAGGCCGGCGGTGTCTTCACCCCGGCAGGCGGCAATGCGGCCGGCAATATGGGGCAGGTAGGCGGGTTCATTACGGCGCGAAGCGGGCTTGGGCGACAGATCCCGGGGAATGAGATAGGGGCTGTCAGTTTCCATCATCAGCCGCTCAGGCGGGATCAACGACACCAGCCGCTGCAGCTCGGCGCCCCGGCGCTCATCACAGATCCAGCCGGTAATGCCGATGTGCAAATCCAGCGCCAAGCAGTCGTTTAACTCATCCTCGGTGCCGGTAAAGCAGTGCAACACCGCCGCTGGCAGGCGCGCGCGCCAGGGCCCGAGGATGGCCATAAAGCGATCATGGGCATCCCGGCAGTGCATAAATACCGGCAATTGCAGCTCGGCGGCCAGGGCCAGCTGGGCTTCAAAGGCGGCCTCCTGCTGGGGCCGGGGCGAAAAGTCCCGGTTGAAATCGAGGCCGCACTCGCCGATGGCCACCACCTGAGGCTCGGCAGCCAGCCGGCGCAGCTCATCCGGTGTGGCGTCATCAAAGGTTTTGGCGTCGTGGGGGTGCACCCCGGCGGTGGCATAGCAAAAGCCCGGCCGGCCGGCCGCAAGCGTAGCCACCGCCCGGCTTTCCGCCAGGTTGGTGCCGGTCAGCACTAAAGCAGTCACGCCGGCAGCCTCGGCCCGGGCCAGCACCGCTTCCCTGTCTTTATCAAACTGGGAGCTGGTGAGGTTAACGCCAATGTCGATCACGCGGTGGGCTCCTGCTCGTCGTTTTCCTCTTTGCGCACATAGAAGCGGCCAAAAAAGACGCCGATTTCAAACAGCAGCCACATGGGAATGGCCAGCAGGGTCTGGGAGATCACATCGGGCGGCGTGAGCAGCATGCCGACGATAAAGACGATCACCACCACGTAGGGTCGCTTGGCGGCCAGATCCTTTGGCGTGGTGACCCCGGTCCAGCACAGCAGTATGGTGGCGATGGGAATTTCAAAGGCGATGCCAAAGGCGATAAACAGCCCCAGTACAAAGTCCAGATAACTGGCGATGTCGGTGGCGATGGTCACCCCTTCCGGGGCCATGCTGGTGAAAAAACCAAAGGCCAGCGGAAACACCACGAAATAGGCAAAGGCGGCCCCGGCGTAAAACAACAGGGCGCTGGAAAACACCAGAGGCGCAATCAGCCGTTTTTCATGCTTGTACAGGCCTGGCGCGATAAAGGCCCACACCTGATAGAGCACGATGGGAATGGCGGCAAAAAAGGAGACGATCAGCGTCAGCTTGAGCGGCGTCAGGAAAGGCGTGGCCACCCCGGTGGCGATCATGCCGGCCCCTTCCGGCAACTGCCTGAGCAACGGCGTGGCCAGCAGGGTATAGATGTCGTTGGCAAAGTAAACCAGGCCCAGAAACACCACCAGTACCGCGGCCAGAGCACGCAACAGACGCGTCCTCAGCTCCACCAGGTGGCTGATCAGGGGCTGCTGTGATTCAGTCATTCAGAAGGTTTCCGGGGCTCAGTGTTGGCAGGTTCATCCGCACTCTGCTCAGGGCCCTTTGCATAGGGCCGGTTAACCGAAGCGGCGGCGTCTTTCAGTTGATCGAGGGATTGCTGCAACTCGGGGCTGAGATCCTTCATGCCGAGTTGCTCGGCCTTTTTCAGATCCCGGTGCAGCTCTTCCATTTTCAGCTCCTGGGATAACTCGGTTTTCACCGCATTGGCGGTATCGCGTACCGTTTTAAACATCCGGGATACGGTGCGAATGGCCACGGGCAGGCGCTCCGGCCCGAGCACCACCAGGCCGATCACCGAAATCACCACCAGCTCCCAAAAACCGATATCGAACATGACTTATACCCGATCTTTGTCTTTGGCTTTGTCCTGCTCGTTCAGTGACTCGCCCTGTTCCTTTTTGTCTGCCAGTTTCTGTTGCTCGAAGTCGGCGTCCTTCTTGCCCTGATCTTCGTCGCTCATGGCCTTCTTGAAGCCCTTGACCGCCGAACCCAGATCACTGCCCATGCCCCGCAGTTTCTTGGTGCCGAACAACAGCACCACGATGAGTACCACGATAAGCAGTTGCCAAATACTGATTCCACCCATAACTCACCTTTCCTATACAAACAGTAAACGATAAAAAACCATTATATTGCAGGCAAATGACGAATATTTGATAGCGGATCAAACTATCGTGCGATGCGTCGCCATCCCAGCCACCATACAACCAAAGTCAGCACCAGACCAGACGTGGCCAGCCGGCTTTCATTCATGCCCAGCAACAGGGTGCTGGCCAGCAGGGTGGAGGCGCCCATCGCCAGTAAAAACTGGCCCTGGGCCCGGCGTCGGTCGTGCCCGGCGTAGCGCTCGTACAATCCTGCCATCTGGCGTTGCTGCAGCTTGCTCTGGCGCAGGGCATCGTACACCAGCTCGGGGATCTCGGGCAGTTTCTCGGCCCAGTAGGGCGCCTTTTCCTTGACGGCGTTGATCACCGCCTTGTAGCCCACCTGCTTCTGCATCCAGTCTTCCAGAAAGGGCTTGGCGGTTTTCCACAGATCCAGCTGGGGATACAGCTGCCGGCCCACCCCCTCCACATAGAGCAGGGTTTTTTGCAACAGCACCAGCTGCGGCTGTACTGCCATGTTGAAGCGGCGGGCAGTGTTGAACAGATTCAGCAGCACATGCCCAAAGGAGATCTCGGACAGGGGCTTCTCAAAGATGGGCTCGAGCACGGTACGAATGGCCGACTCGAACTCCTCCACCTTGGTATCCGCCGGCACCCAGCCGGACTCTACGTGCAGCTCGGCCACCTTGCGGTAATCCCGGTTGAAAAAGGCCAGGAAGTTTTCCGCCAGGTAACGCTTGTCGTCCCGGTTGAGGGTGCCGACAATGCCGCAGTCAATGCCGATCCACTGGGGATCCTCCGGGTGGTCGTAAGACACGAAGATATTGCCCGGGTGCATGTCGGCATGAAAAAAGCTGTCGCGGAATACCTGGGTAAAGAATACCTCCACCCCCCGCTCGGCCAGCAGCTTCATGTTGGTGCCGTTGGCTTCCAGCGCGTCGATGTCTGATACCGGAATGCCGTAGATGCGCTCCATCACCAGCACGTTTTCATGGCAATAGCTGGAATGGATCTCCGGCACATAAAGGGTGCGGGAGCCTTCGAAGTTGCGCCGCAACTGAATGGCATTGGCCGCTTCCCGCAACAGATTGAGCTCGTCGAGCAGGGTCTTGCGATACTCCTCCACCACTTCCACCGGTCGCAGGCGGCTGCTGCGCTCGGGCACCAGGCGGGCAATAAGGGTAGCCATGGAGTGCATCAGGCTGACGTCGGCCTCGATCACCCGTTCAATACCGGGACGGATCACCTTGATCACGATGTCCTGACCGGTTTTCAGCCGGGCGGTGTGCACCTGGGCAATGGACGCCGAGGCCAGGGGCCTTTCGTCGAAGTCGTCAAACAGGGTTTCAATGGGCTGACGCAGGCTGCGCTCTATCTGCTGGCGTGCCAGCCGGCCGTCAAAGGGCGGAACCCGGTCCTGCAGTAGGGCCAGCTCTTCGGCGATGTCCGGCGGCAGCAGATCCCGGCGAGTGGAAAGCATCTGGCCAAACTTGATGAACACCGGGCCCAGGCTCTCGAGGGCCAGGCGAATGCGCTTGCCCCGAGACAAGTCCGGATGCTTGTTCTTCAGCCAGAACAGACTTTTACGCGCCATGCGCGCCGGCCAGATCTGCAGCCGGATCGGGATCAGTTCATCCAGGCCATAGTCGAACAGGGTACGGCCAATCTGGTAAAGACGGCGCAGCTCCCGCAGTTTTCTCATGAATGGGTCACCTTGTCGGTCAGTGCCGCCAGGCGTCCCTGCAGGCGGTTCAGTCGTTTGCTCAGCGCGTCGACCTCGTCACCGAAGTCGGCCAGCTCCAGCGGCCCCACCGCCAGCCGGGCTTCTTCGCGGACATAATCGCCCAGGTGTGAGCGGGCACCGGTCAGACGATAGGTAAGGGCGGTTTTCACCTCGCGACCATGGCGGCACAACAGATGGGCCAGCACGTCGCCGGTATAGGGCACCAGCCATTCTTCAATATCGACGGGGGTTTCCCGAATAATGGTGCTCAACTCCTGCCAGGGCTGGGGATCGCCTTCAAGATCGAGGCGACCGTCACGAATATACTGCATCAACAGTCCCTTGTCCTTGAGCAGGCCCAGGGCGTTGAACGACAAGCTGAGGTGGCTGTCGACCTTGCCTTCGTAATGGCCCAGCAGCTCCAGCCGGCCAGCGGTAAACACCAGATAGAAACTGGCCAGCTCCGTCAGGGTCAACTGTAATACCCGGCCGTTCAGAGGCTGCAGCTTTTTCGCCCGGGCGGGGTCCTGCAGCAACAGACGATTAATGGCGGTTTCCAGGGTGCCGTTCAGCAACGGCAACAGCAGTGCCTTCATCAGAACTTGAACCCGCGGTGCAGGGCCACCACGCCGTCGGTCAGGTTGAAGTATTCCACCTGCTCCAGGCCGGCCTCTTCCATCATTTGCTTAAGGGTTTCCTGATCCGGGTGCATGCGAATGGACTCGGCCAGATACTGGTAACTGTCGCTGTCCTGAGCCACCAGCGCCCCCATTTTGGGCAGCACATTAAAGGAATAAAAGTCGTACAGCTTACTCATGATCTCGTGCTGGGGCTTGGAAAACTCCAGCACCAAGAGGCGACCGCCGGGTTTGAGCACCCGCTGCATGGACGCCAGCGCCTTGTCCTTGTTGGTGACGTTGCGCAGGCCAAAGGCGATGGTGATCAGATCGAAATGGTTATCGGGAAAAGGCAGTGCCTCGGCATTGGCCTGCACATAGGCAATATTGCTGCCCAGCCCCTTGTTGCGCAGCTTGTCACGGCCCACCTTGAGCATGGAGTCGTTGATGTCGGCCAGTACCACCTGGCCCTGCTCCCCCACCATGCGGGAGAACTTGGCGGTCAGGTCACCGGTACCGCCGGCCAGATCCAGTACCTTCTGTCCCGGACGCACGCCAGAGCAGTCGATGGTAAAGCGTTTCCACAGGCGATGAATGCCAAAAGACATCAGGTCGTTCATCACGTCGTACTTGGCCGCCACCGAATGGAAAACGCTGGCCACCATTTGCTCTTTTTCCTCGGCATTCACGGTCTGGTAACCGAAATGGGTCGTCGACTTGTGCTGTTCTGACATTCTCAAGACACCTGTAAAAATCAAAGTAGGGCAGTGTACTGCACATGCCCGGGCCGGACTAACGGGAAGCCAGCAGGCTGTGGGTGATCTGCATTCCCATAAAAGTGAATATCATACAGCAAACCACATTGAGGCACACATTCAGCCCGGCCTTTACCCAGTGACCGTGCTCAAGCAACAGCACCGTATCCAGGGAAAAGGAAGAAAAGGTGGTCAGGGCACCCAGCATGCCCACCATCATGAAAGGGCGCCAGGAGTGGGCGCTGATGGCCTGCTGCTGTACCAGCACGAAAAGGATGCCCATCAGCAGGGAGCCAATCAGGTTGACGGTAAGAATGCCAAAGGGAAAGGAACGGCCGAGCAGACGGCCCATCAGATCGGTAATAACGAAGCGCAACACGGCGCCGGTGGCGCCGCCCAGTGCGATAAACAGCAGGGTTTTCATGATGAACCGGCGTAAAAAAAGATGGCTTCAGTTTACGCCGGTCGGGCTCAAAAACCCATGCTCGAATGACTCAGCCTTGGCGTTCGCGCTTGGCCCGTACTGACTCGCCGGCCACGCCGAAGTCCTGGGTGGCGATGTCCTGCAGCAGGATGCGCACCGTTTCGGGCTTCACATCCAGGGCACGAACACAGGCGTCGGTCACTTCACTAATCAGGGCTTCTTTCTGCTCATTGCTGCGACCTTCGATCAGGGCAATATTGAGAATCGGCATGATTTTTCCTTTATATGTCTGAAAAACGAGCCGACATTAGAGTAAAAAATGTGAACTGAGTCAAATTTGGTGAGAGCAGCAGATACGAAAAAAGCCCGATACATCAGTATCGGGCTTTTGGAATGGGTGCCTGGCAGTGACCTACTTTCACATGGCAGCTGCCACACTATCATCGGCGCGGTTGCGTTTCACTGCTGAGTTCGGCATGGAGTCAGGTGGTTCCACAACGCTATGGCCGCCAGGCATAAAACTGAATTCGGAAAAAGCTTTCTTTGATGAATCTGTTGGTAGTCTTGAGACCGCAAGTCTCTCACACTTCTTGGGTGTTGTATGGTTAAGCCGCACGGGTCATTAGTACAGGTTAGCTGCACGCCTCACAGCGCTTCCACACCCTGCCTATCAACGTCCTGGTCTCGGACGGCCCTTTAGAGAGCTCGAAGCTCTAGGGATGACTCATCTCGAGGCTCGCTTCCCGCTTAGATGCTTTCAGCGGTTATCGATTCCGAACTTAGCTACCGGGCAGTGCCACTGGCGTGACAACCCGAACACCAGAGGTTCGTCCACTCCGGTCCTCTCGTACTAGGAGCAGCCCCTCTCAATCATCCAACGCCCACGGCAGATAGGGACCGAACTGTCTCACGACGTTCTGAACCCAGCTCGCGTACCACTTTAAATGGCGAACAGCCATACCCTTGGGACCGACTTCAGCCCCAGGATGTGATGAGCCGACATCGAGGTGCCAAACACCGCCGTCGATATGAACTCTTGGGCGGTATCAGCCTGTTATCCCCGGAGTACCTTTTATCCGTTGAGCGATGGCCCTTCCATTCAGAACCACCGGATCACTATGACCTGCTTTCGCACCTGCTCGACCTGTCCGTCTCGCAGTTAAGCTGGCTTATGCCATTGCACTAACCGTACGATGTCCGACCGTACTTAGCCAACCTTCGTGCTCCTCCGTTACACTTTGGGAGGAGACCGCCCCAGTCAAACTACCCACCAGGCACTGTCCTCACCCCCGATAAGGGGGCTAAGTTAGAACATCAAACATACAAGGGTGGTATTTCAAGGTCGGCTCCACGGCAACTGGCGTCACCGCTTCACAGCCTCCCACCTATCCTACACATGTAGGGTCAATGTTCAGTGCCAAGCTATAGTAAAGGTTCACGGGGTCTTTCCGTCTAGCCGCGGGTACACCGCATCTTCACGGCGATTTCAATTTCACTGAGTCTCGGGTGGAGACAGCGTGGCCATGGTTACACCATTCGTGCAGGTCGGAACTTACCCGACAAGGAAT
>NC_016745.1:177500-372500 GCF_000243075.1 Oceanimonas sp. GK1
TCAGCGATGCTGGCAGGCGGCCAGTTCTCCAGGCGCATGCCCAGAGACAAACCACGAGACGCCAACACGTCTTTAATCTCGGTAAGAGACTTTTTACCCAGGTTGGGAGTCTTCAGCAGCTCCACCTCGGTACGCTGTACCAGATCACCAATGTAATGGATCGCTTCTGCCTTCAGACAGTTCGCAGAACGAACTGTCAGTTCCAGATCGTCGACAGGACGCAGCAGGATAGGATCGAACTCAGGCTTGTCTTCTTTCTCTTCCGGCTCGCTGACGTCACGCAGATCCACGAAGGCTTCCAGCTGTTCGGCCATGATAGTGGCCGCGCGGCGGATGGCTTCTTCCGGATCCAGGGTGCCGTTGGTCTCCATGTCGATAACCAGCTTGTCCAGGTCGGTACGCTGTTCAACACGGGCCGCCTCTACATTGTAGGCGATACGAACCACGGGGCTGTACGCCGCATCCAGCAGCAGGCGGCCAATCGGACGCTCGTCGTCTTCGGTGTGGGCACGGGCGGAGGCAGGTACATAGCCCCGGCCACGCTGCACCTTAAGACGCATGCTGATGTCGGCGTCGTCCCCTGTCAGATGACAGATGACGTGCTCTGGGTTAACGATCTCGACGTCATCACCATGGGTGATGTCGCCTGCAGTTACGGGACCTGCACCAGTTTTGGTCAGTGACAGGGTAACTTCGTCCTTGCCTTCCAGCTTGATAGCAACCTCTTTGAGGTTGAGCAGGATTTCCAGAATATCTTCCTGGATACCTTCCTTGCTGCTGTACTCGTGCAGTACACCGTCGAGTTCAACTTCGGTGATGGCACAGCCCGGCATGGAAGAAAGCAGAATACGACGCAGCGCATTACCCAATGTATGACCAAAGCCACGCTCCAGCGGCTCGAGAGTCACTTTGGCATGAGTCTGGCTGACTTGTTCAATATCAACCAGACGCGGCTTAAGAAAATCTGTTACAGAACCCTGCATTGTGTCCTCTCTTAGAAGCCAGCTTTACTTGGAGTAAAGCTCGACGATCAGCTGTTCGTTAATCTCGGCAGACAGGTCGCTACGCTCAGGCAGGCGCTTGTAGGTGCCTTGCATGTTGGTAGCGTCAACTTCTACCCAAGTCGGCTTTTCACGTTGACCGGACAGCTCCAGGGAAGCTTTGATCCGGGCTTGCTTCTTGGCCTTCTCGCGAACGCTGACAACGTCTTCGGGAGAAACTTGGAAGGAAGGAATGTTAACAACCTGACCGTTTACCAGGATGGCCTTGTGGCTCACCAGCTGGCGAGACTCGGCGCGGGTAGCACCAAAGCCCATGCGGTATACGACGTTGTCCAGACGACCTTCCAGCAGCTGCAGCAGGTTCTCACCAGTGTTGCCTTTCAGGCGCGCAGCTTCTTTGTAGTAGTTGCGGAATTGCTTTTCCAGCACGCCGTAGATACGACGAACTTTCTGCTTTTCACGCAGCTGTACACCGTAGTCAGACAGACGGGGCTTGCGAGCGCCGTGCTGACCGGGTGCGGTATCAATTTTACACTTTGAATCAATCGCGCGAACACCTGACTTCAGGAAGAGGTCAGTGCCCTCACGACGGCTCAGTTTGAGCTTGGGACCCAGATATCTTGCCATGTTCTTTCTCCAACTATCCTACAAGAAACGTTATACGCGGCGTTTCTTGGGAGGACGACAACCGTTGTGCGGGATGGGAGTCACATCGGTGATGTTGGTGATGCGGAAACCTGCCGCATTCAACGCACGGATGGATGACTCGCGGCCCGGACCCGGACCTTTAACCATTACTTCCAGGTTCTTCACACCGTATTCCTTGGCAATTTCACCGGCGCGCTCGGCAGCTACCTGAGCCGCGAACGGGGTGGACTTGCGGGAACCACGGAAACCTGAACCACCGGCAGTTGCCCAAGACAGAGCGTTACCCTGACGGTCAGTGATGGTTACGATGGTGTTGTTGAAAGAAGCATGAACGTGGGCGATACCGTCGCTCACCTGCTTTTTGACGCGCTTACGAGCGCTACGAGCCGGAGTTTTAGCCATGATCTACCTTCCCGTTATTTCTTGATCGGTTTACGAGGACCTTTGCGCGTACGCGCGTTGGTCTTGGTGCGCTGACCGCGAACGGGGAGGCTGCGACGATGACGCAGGCCACGGTAACAACCCAGGTCCATCAGACGCTTGATGTTCATGGAAACTTCGCGACGCAGGTCACCTTCAACGGTGAACTTGGCCACTTGCTCACGCAGAGATTCTACCTGAGCTTCATCCAATTCTTTAATTTTCACATTCTCGGCGATACCGGCTGCGGCACAAATGGCCTTGGAGCGGGTACGACCGACGCCATAAATAGCGGTCAAAGCGATGACGGCATGTTTATGGTCAGGAATGTTAATGCCAGCGATACGGGCCACTATGCACTCCTACATATTAACGAATAAAAAGCCATTACAAAGCCCGTCGAGGATACGTAATGGCTGAACTTTCACCTAACGAAGGTGGCTGGCTACTTTAGCCAGCCTGCCTTCAATTTTCAAGCTAAACCGTAACTTTTTTAACCTTAACCCTGGCGCTGCTTGTGCTTGGGGTCAGAGGTGCAGATCACGCGGATCACGCCGTGACGCTTGATGATCTTGCAGTTACGGCAAATAGCCTTAACGGAAGCACGGACTTTCATTGCTTAACTCCGTAAATAACCGAACCTTAACGGTTGTAACCCTTCAGGTTCGCTTTTCTCAGGACATCGCCATACTGATGAGACATCATGTGGGTTTGCACCTGAGCCATGAAATCCATGATGACGACCACAATAATTAACAGCGAGGTTCCGCCAAAGTAAAACTGGACGTTCCAGGCTGTCATCAGGAACTGTGGAACCAGACAGATAAAGGTAATGTACAGGGCACCGACCAGGGTCAGGCGAGTCATTACTTTATCAATGTAGCGCGCTGTCTGTTCACCCGGGCGAATACCCGGAATGAAGGCACCGCTCTTCTTCAGGTTGTCTGCCGTCTCGCGCGGATTAAACACCAGCGCGGTATAGAAGAAACAGAAGAAGATGATGGCAGCGGCATACAACATTACGTACAGCGGCTGGCCGGGTTGCAGCGTGAGCGAGAGCTCCTGCAGCAGGTTGGCAAACCACCCTTCGCCCTGACCGAACCAAGAGGCCACGGTACCCGGGAAAAGAATAATGCTGGATGCAAAAATCGCTGGAATAACCCCCGCCATGTTCACTTTCAGGGGCAGGTGTGTACTCTGTGCCGCGAACACCTGGCGGCCCTGTTGACGCTTGGCATAGTTCACCACAATGCGGCGTTGGCCACGCTCAACAAACACCACGAAATAGGTCACGGCAAACACGATCACGGCCAGCAGCAACAGCAACAGAATGTGCAATTCCCCCTGACGCGCCTGCTCTGCCGTGGCACCGATGGCCGAAGGCAGACCGGCAACAATACCCGTGAAAATAATCAACGAGATACCATTACCAATGCCCCGCTCGGTAATCTGCTCACCCAACCACATCAAAAACATGGTACCGGTGACCAGGCTCACCACTGCCGTAAAGTAGAAAGCGAGCCCTGGGTTTATCACCAGGCCCGGCATCATGTTCGGCAGACCGGTGGCAATACCGATGGCCTGAATGGTGCCCAGAACCAGCGTGCCATACCGGGTATACTGACTGATTTTGCGGCGGCCCGCTTCACCTTCCTTCTTGAGCTCGGCCAAGGGAGGGTGAACCACAGTCAGCAGCTGGATGATAATGGACGCAGAAATATACGGCATTATCCCCAGCGCCAGTATGGACGCTCGTTCCAGAGCGCCACCACTGAACATGTTGAACATTTCAATGATGGTGCCCTGTTGTTGCTGGAACAAGTCGGCAAGTACGGCGGCGTCAATACCAGGAATAGGCACATAGGAGCCGGCGCGGAACACGACAATCGCGATCAGAACGAAAAGCAGACGGCTTTTCAGTTCACTCAGCCCGCCCTGTGCGTTTTTAGCTTCTAATCCTGGTTTCTTGGCCATAGTACTTATTATTCCTCGATTTTTCCGCCGGCGGCTTCAATGGCAGCACGGGCACCTTTGGTGACACCCAGGCCGACCACAGTCACTTGACGGTCAATGGTACCGGACAGAACGACCTTGGCAAACTGGATGTTCTTGGTCAGAACGCCAGCCTGCTTCAGGGTGTTCAGATCCACCACGTCGCCTTCAACTTTCGCCAGTTCACTCAGACGGACTTCGGCACTGACCAGAGACTTGCGCGAAGTAAAACCAAACTTCGGCAGACGCTGTTTCAGCGGCATCTGACCGCCTTCAAAACCATTGCGAACCTTACCACCGGAACGGGACTTTTGACCCTTGTGGCCGCGGCCGCCGGTCTTGCCCAGACCGGAACCGATACCACGGCCTACGCGCTTGGCGGAAGGCTTGGAGCCGGCGGCAGGAGACAGAGTATTCAAACGCATGCGATTACTCCTCTACCTTAACCATGTAGTAAACCTGATTGATCATACCGCGTACGCAAGCTGTGTCTTCCAGCTCAACGGTGTGACCAATGCGACGCAGACCGAGGCCACGCAGCGTTGCCTTGTGCTTAGGCAGACGGCCGATGGAGCTACGAGTCTGAGTAACTTTTACAGTCTTGTTAGCCATGGCGCATTACCCCAGAATTTCGTCAACGCTCAGACCACGCTTGGCAGCGACCTGCTCGGGCGACTTCATATGAGCCAGAGCGTCGATGGTAGCGCGAACTACGTTGTTCGGGTTGGTGGAACCGTAGGTCTTGGCCAGCACGTTGTGCACGCCAGCCACTTCCAGAACGGCGCGCATGGCGCCACCGGCGATGATACCGGTACCCTCGGAAGCGGGCTGCATGTACACGTTGGAGCCAGAGTGACGACCCTTGACCGGGTGGAACAGGGTGCCGTTGTTCAGGCCAACGGTACACATGTTACGACGAGCCTGTTCCATCGCCTTTTGAATGGCGGCGGGTACTTCACGGGCCTTGCCGTAACCAAAACCAACGCGACCGTTACCGTCACCTACCACTGTCAGTGCAGTGAAGGAGAAGATACGACCACCTTTTACCACTTTTGATACACGGTTTACTGCAATGAGCTTTTCCTGCAGTTCACCGGCTTGAGCTTCGATTTTTGCCATTTTCGACTCCACCCTTAGAACTGAAGACCAGCTTCACGGGCAGCAGCAGCCAGAGCGGCTACACGACCGTGATATTGGAAACCGGAACGGTCAAAAGCGACCTCTTTAACACCTTTCTCGAGCGCACGCTCAGCGATGATTTTACCGATCAGCGCGGCGGCATCGATGTTACCGGTGTACTTCACCTGTTCGCGAACAGACTTCTCGACGGTAGACGCGGAAGCCAGAACAGCGGTGCTGTTCGGTGCAATAACCTGGGCATAGATGTGGCGCGGAGTACGGTGAACCACCAGGCGAGTAGCACCCAGTTCCAGCATCTTTTTGCGTGCTTTAGTAGCACGGCGGATACGAGCTGCTTTTTTGTCCATAGTGTTACCTTACTTCTTCTTAGCCTCTTTGCTGCGAACCTGTTCACCAAAGTAGCGAACACCCTTGCCCTTGTAGGGCTCCGGCTTGCGGTACGCACGAATGTTGGCAGCAACCTGGCCGATCAGCTGCTTGTCGGCAGACTTGAGAACGATCTCAGTCTGGGACGGACATTCAGCGGATACACCTTCAGGCAGCGCATGCTCAACCGGATGAGAGAAACCCAGAGACAGGGCAACGGCGTTGCCTTTCATCTGAGCACGATAGCCCACACCAACCAGCTGCAGCTTACGCTCGAAGCCTTGGGTAACACCGATAACCATGTTGTTGACCAGAGCACGGGCGGTACCGGCCTGGGCATTGGCGCCGGCCACGTTTTCGCGCGGGGCAAAGGTCAACTGGTTGTCGTTCTGGCTGATTTCAACAGCAGCATTGAGGGTACGATTCAGCGTACCTTTGCCGCCCTTGATGGTAATTTCCTGACCGTTCAACGTCACTTCTACGCCGGCAGGAATTTCGATAGGTGCCTTAGCAACGCGAGACATATCTACTCCTTAAGCAACGTAGCAGATGATCTCACCACCCATACCGGCTTTACGCGCGGCACGGTCGGTCATCACACCTTGAGACGTGGAAACGATGGCCACACCCATGCCGGCCATTACTTTCGGCAGCTCGTCGCGCTTCTTGTAGATGCGCAGACCGGGGCGGCTTACACGCTGCAGCAGTTCAACCACGGGGGCGTCCTGGAAATACTTCAGAGTAACTTCCAGTTCGGCCTTGGTGTCACCGGATACAGCGTAGTCAGTGATATAACCTTCTTCTTTCAGGACCTTGGCAATCGCTACCTTGACCTTGGAGGAAGGCATGGAGACAGCAACTTTGTTGGCTGCCTGACCGTTGCGGATGCGGGTCAGCATATCCGCGATCGGATCTTGCATGCTCATTGTGTATTACTCCCGTGTTCGCTTACCAAGAAGCCTTCTTCAGGCCCGGAATTTCACCCTTCATCATCAGTTCGCGCACCTTGATGCGGCTCAGGCCGAACTTCCGCAGGAAACCATGCGGACGACCAGTGATGTTGCAGCGGTTACGCTGACGAGAGGGGCTTGCGTCACGGGGCAGTTGCTGCAGCTTGAGCACCGCATCCCAACGGTCTTCATCAGAAGTCTTAACGTCGGAAATGATGTCTTTCAGTGCCTGACGCTTGACTGCGTATTTGGCAGCCAGCTTTGCGCGCTTGACTTCGCGAGCTTTCATTGATTGTTTTGCCATAACCCTACACCTTACTTACGGAATGGGAAGTCAAAGGCAGCCAGCAGAGCACGACCTTCTTCGTCTGACTGGGCAGTGGTAGTGATGGTGATATCCAGACCACGTACACGATCTACCTTGTCATAATCGATTTCAGGGAAAATGATTTGCTCACGCACGCCCATGGAGTAGTTACCACGACCATCGAACGACTTAGGGTTCAGGCCACGGAAGTCACGAATCCGGGGAATAGAGATGCAAATCAGACGCTCCAGGAACTCCCACATACGCTCGCCGCGCAGAGTTACTTTACAACCAATGGGGTAGCCTTCACGGATTTTGAAGCCAGCAACGGATTTACGAGCTTTGGTGACCAGCGGCTTTTGACCGGAAATGGCAGCCAGATCGGCAGCAGCATTATCCAGGATCTTTTTATCAGCCAGCGCTTCACCCACACCCATGTTCAGGGTGATTTTCTCAATCCGAGGGACTTGCATGATAGACTTGTACCCGAACTGGCTCATCAGTTCTTTTACTACATTTTCGTTGTAGTAATCATGCAGTTTCGCCATCGTATACTCCAATTACTTCACAAGTTCGCCGGTGGATTTGAAGAAACGGACTTTCTTGCCGTCTTCAATCCGGAAACCTACGCGGTCAGCCTTGCCAGAGGCAGAGTTGAACAGCGCTACGTTAGAAACGTCAATCGGTGCTTCCAGGTCGATAATACCGCCAGCCTGACCCAGTTGGGGCACGGGCTTCTGGTGCTTCTTGACCATGTTGATACCAGAGACGATTACCTTACCTTCCTCGGTCAGGACCTTGGTGACAGTGCCACGCTTGCCCTTGTCCTTGCCGGTAAGAATGATGACTTCGTCATCGCGACGGATTTTTGCTGCCATCGTTGACTCCTTACAGTACTTCCGGTGCCAGTGAAACAATCTTCATGAACTTCTCAGAACGAAGCTCACGAGTCACCGGGCCAAAAATACGAGTACCGATCGGCTGGTGATTGTTGTTAAGAATCACGGCCGCATTACGGTCGAAACGGATGACAGAGCCGTCCGGACGACGAACGCCTTTACGGGTGCGAACGACCACCGCGTTCATTACATCACCTTTTTTAACCTTACCGCGCGGAATTGCTTCCTTGACGGTAACTTTGATGATGTCGCCGATGCCGGCGTAACGGCGGTGCGAACCACCCAGGACCTTAATACACATTACGCTGCGCGCGCCGGAGTTGTCGGCCACGTCCAGCATACTTTGCATTTGGATCATGTTAGTGCTCCGCTAAAATTACTACGTTAAAACCCCTTTCAGGGCATGTTGGCTGCCAAAGAAGGCGCGGCATTATAGCACCGCCAAATGCGAAAGGGTAGCGTAAAAAACAAACGGCCCATCGCTGGGCCGTTTGACCGGGTTAGTATATCAGAGAACGTTAGGCCTTGACCGGACGCTCAATGATTTTTACCAGGGTCCAGGACTTGGTCTTGGACAGAGGACGGCATTCGCGAATGGTCACGACGTCGCCGGCCTTGCACTCGTTGTTCTCGTCATGAACGTGCAGTTTGGTAGTACGCTTGATGTACTTCCCGTAGATCGGGTGTTTCACGAAGCGGTTGATAGCCACAGTGATGGACTTGTCCATCTTGTCGCTGACTACACGGCCCTGCAGAGTACGAATGTTTTGTTCGCTCATCTTAGGCACCTGCCTTTTCATTCAGAACAGTCTTCACACGCGCGATGTCGCGACGTACCGTTTTGAGGTTGTGAGTCTGAGCCAGCTGGCCAGTGCTCGCTTGCATGCGCAGGTTGAACTGTTCGCGCAGCAGACCCAGCAGTTCCTGGTTCAGCTCTTCAACACTCTTCTCACGCAGATCTTGTGCTTTCATCACATCACCGTCCGAGTTACAAAAGTGGTTCTAACGGGCAGTTTGGCAGCAGCCAGGGCGAAGGCTTCGCGAGCCAGCGCTTCCGGTACACCATCCATTTCGTACAGAACACGACCCGGCTGGATCTGTGCTACCCAGTACTCCACGTTACCCTTACCTTTACCCATACGTACTTCCAGGGGCTTTTCGGTAATCGGCTTGTCCGGGAAGATACGGATCCAGATCTTGCCTTGACGCTTGACGTGACGAGTCATGGCACGACGCGCTGCTTCGATCTGACGAGCAGTGATACGTCCACGAGTGGTCGCTTTCAGACCAAAGGAACCAAAGGATACCTGGTTGCCTGAGGTCGCCACACCGCGGTTACGGCCTTTGTGGACTTTACGGAATTTCGTACGTTTTGGTTGCAACATGTCCGAGTCTCCTTACTTACCGCGGCCTTTGCGCTTGGGCTTGGACGGGGCTTGCGGCTCCTGGGCAACGGCTTGCAGGCCGCCCAGTACCTCACCCTTGAAGATCCAAACCTTTACGCCGATGATGCCGTAAGTGGTAGATGCTTCAGAAGTTGCGTAGTCGATGTCGGCACGCAGGGTGTGCAGAGGCACACGACCTTCACGGTACCATTCGGTACGCGCGATTTCAGCGCCGCCCAGACGACCGCTCACTTCTACCTTGATGCCCTTGGCGCCAATGCGCATGGCGTTCTGAACCGCGCGCTTCATGGCACGACGGAACATTACGCGACGCTCCAGCTGGGAAGCGATAGAATCGGCAACCAGCTGACCGTCGAGCTCAGGCTTACGCACTTCGGAAATGTTGATCTGAGCAGGTACGCCAGCCAGTTTGGCGACGTGCTTGCGCAGTTTTTCAACGTCTTCGCCTTTCTTGCCGATCACCACGCCGGGACGAGCAGTGTGAATGGTCACACGGATGCTCTTGGCCGGACGCTCGATCACGACGCGAGAAACGGAGGCGTTCTTCAGTTCCTTGTTCAGGAACTGACGTACCTGAAAATCGCTGTGCAGGTTGTCAGCGAAGTCCTTGGTATTCGCAAACCAGGTCGAATTAAAAGGCTTGGTGATACCTAAGCGAATACCATTCGGGTGTACTTTCTGGCCCATTGCTTGTCTCCTAGCCTCTTAGCGGTCGGACACAACCACAGTGATGTGGCTGGTACGCTTCATGATACGGTCCGCGCGGCCCTTGGCACGAGGACGAATACGCTTCATGGTGGGACCTTCGTCAACGAAGATCTTGGTCACCTTCAGCTCATCGATATCCGCACCTTCGTTGTGCTCGGCATTAGCAATGGCAGATTCCAGTACCTTCTTGACCAGAACGGCAGCCTTTTTCGGGCTGAACGCCAGGACATTCAGTGCCTTGTCTACGGACAAGCCGCGAACTTGATCGGCTACCAGGCGCGCCTTCTGGGCAGAAGTACGAGCAAAGCGGTGTTTAGCTATAGCTTCCATCTTTTACCCCTTAACGCTTCTTGGCCTTCTTATCAGCGACATGGCCGCGATAAGTACGAGTCGGTGCAAATTCACCCAGCTTGTGACCGATCATTTCATCGGAAACGTAGACAGGTACGTGCTGACGACCATTATGGACAGCGATGGTCAAACCGATCATGTTCGGAATGATCATTGAACGACGGGACCAGGTTTTAATTGGCTTTTTATCCCCGCTTTCCACCGCTTTCTCTACCTTCTTCAGCAAGTGCAGGTCGATAAACGGACCTTTCTTGAGAGAACGTGGCATGGTGATACCTCTAAAAAACTATTACTTGTTACGGTGACGTACCACGAACTTGTCGGTACGCTTGTTTTTACGGGTTTTGGCGCCCTTAGTCGGTTTACCCCAGGGGGTAACCGGGTGACGGCCACCAGAGGTACGACCTTCACCACCACCGTGCGGGTGGTCTACCGGGTTCATCGCCACACCACGTACGGTCGGGCGAACACCACGCCAGCGCTGTGCACCGGCTTTACCCAGCTGACGCAGCATGTGCTCAGCGTTGCCCACTTCACCCAGGGTGGCACGGCACTCGGCCAGCACCTTGCGTACTTCGCCGGAGCGCAGACGCAGGGTCACGTAGTTGCCTTCGCGAGCCAGGATCTGGGCGTAAGTACCGGCGGAACGGGCGATCTGCGCGCCTTTGCCAGGCTTCATTTCAATCGCGTGAACGGTAGAGCCCACGGGAATGTTGCGCATCGGCAGGCAGTTGCCGGCCTTGATCGGAGCAGCGTCACCGGACAGCAGCTGGTCGCCGGCCTGAACGCCTTTCGGGGCCAGGATGTAACGACGCTCACCGTCTGCGTACAGCACCAGGGCGATGTTGGCAGAGCGGTTCGGATCATACTCAAGACGCTCAACCTTGGCCGGAATACCGTCCTTGTTGCGCTTGAAGTCGATGATACGGTAGTGCTGCTTGTGACCACCACCGATATGACGGGTGGTGATGCGACCGTTGTTGTTGCGGCCACCAGACTTGGACTTTTTGTCCAGCAGGGCTGCAAACGGCTTGCCTTTGTACAGTTCCGGGTTGCTTACCTTGACCACATGACGGCGACCCGGAGAAGTAGGCTTACATTTTACGATTGCCATTGTTAATTACTCCTCTCTTACTCGGCGCCGCCGATGAAGTCGATGTCCTGACCTTCTTTCAGGGTCACGTAGGCCTTTTTCCAGTCGGAACGTTGGCCAACACGCATACCGGTACGCTTGGTTTTACCCTTGACCAGCAGAGTGCGAACATCTTTTACTTCAACTTCGAACAGCTTCTCGACCGCCGCCTTTACTTCGGCTTTGGTAGCATCCTTGGCAACCTTGAACACGATAGTGTTGGTCTTTTCGGCAACCATGGTGCTTTTTTCAGAGATATGCGGCGCCTTCAGAACTTTCAGAATACGCTCTTCACGGATCATGCCAGCATCTCCTCGATTTGCTTAACTGCGTCGGCAGTTACCAGTACCTTGTCGAACGCGATCAGAGAAACCGGGTCGATACCGGCCACGTCACGCACGTCAACCTTGTACAGGTTGCGAGCGGCCAGGAACAGGTTCTCGTCCACTTCGCCAGTCACGATCAGAACGTCGTTCAGATCCCACTGCTTCAGCTTGGCAACCAGCTCTTTGGTCTTCGGCGCTTCCACACCGAACTTCTCTACCACGATCAGACGCTCTTGACGTACCAGCTCGGAGAGGATGCTCTTGATGGCACCACGGTACATCTTCTTGTTGACCTTCTGGCTGTGATCTTGCGGTTTGGCCGCGAAAGTCACACCACCGGAACGCCAAATCGGAGAGCGGATGGTACCGGCACGGGCCCGGCCGGTGCCCTTCTGGCGCCACGGCTTCTTGCCGCCGCCGGACACTTCGGAACGGGTCTTCTGAGCACGAGTACCTTGACGAGCACCGGCGGCATAGGCCACAACAACCTGATGCACCAGAGCTTCGTTGAACTCACGCCCGAAGGTAGTTTCGGAAACTTCAAGAGCGCCTTGCGCGTCTTTCATTACCAATTCCATTACTATCTCCTCAGACGTTACGCTTTAACGGCAGGTTTAACGATGACGTTGCCGTTAGTCGCACCCGGGACTGCACCTTTGATGAGCAGCAGGTTACGATCAACATCAACGCGAACCACTTCCAGGTTCTGAGTGGTTACCCGCTCAGCACCCATGTGACCGGCCATTTTCTTGCCCTTGAACACGCGACCCGGAGTCTGGTTCTGACCAATAGAACCCGGAGCGCGGTGAGACAGAGAGTTGCCGTGAGTCATGTCCTGAGTGCGGAAGTTCCAGCGCTTAACAGCACCAGCGAAACCCTTACCCTTGGAAGTACCGGTAACGTCTACTTTCTTGACATCAGCAAAGATGTCGACTTTCAGCTCGGCACCAACTTCGATGCTGTCGCCTTCGCCTTCACCCAGGCGGAATTCCCACAGACCGCGACCTGCTTCCACACCGGCTTTGGCGAAGTGGCCAGCTTCCGGTTTGGTGATGCGGTTCGCTTTCTTGGTGCCAGCGGTCACCTGGATGGCAGCATAGCCATCCTGTTCCAGTGTTTTCACCTGGGTAACACGGTTGGCATCTACTTCGATAACGGTGACCGGGATGGACACGCCGTCTTCGGTGAAGACACGGGTCATACCCAGCTTACGACCTACTAGACCGATTGCCATTGATAAAACCTCTTTCCGTTATTAGCCCAGGCTGATCTGGACGTCGACGCCAGCAGCCAGATCCAGACGCATCAGCGCATCGACAGTTTTGTCGGTGGGCTCAACGATGTCGACCAGACGCTTGTGAGTACGAATTTCGTACTGATCACGTGCATCTTTGTTCACGTGTGGAGATACCAGTACGGTGTAGCGCTCTTTGCGAGTCGGCAGCGGGATAGGACCGCGAACCTGGGCGCCGGTGCGCTTGGCAGTTTCTACGATCTCCGCAGTAGACTGGTCGATCAGACGGTGATCGAACGCCTTCAGGCGGATACGAATTCTTTGGTTCTGCATTACCAGAGCTCCAATTGGATAAAGAACATAAAATCAGCACCGCCTGCTCTTTTAGGTAAAAGAGGGGGTGTGATTTAACAACGGTGCCCACCATATCGGGGGCCTGTAAGAGCCAGGAGCTACCTGGCATGAACCTTTCGGCTCGCTCGGTAAAGTTAACCAAGCGAGCGGCATTATACGGAATTGGCGCAGGCTTGCAAGTCCGGGCCGTTATTTTTTAACCAGCCGCTGCGTGAGGGGGTAAGGGGTAAGGGGTAAGGGGTAAGGGGTAAGGGGTAAGGGGTAAGGGGTAAGGGGTAAGGGGTAAGGGGTAAGGGGTAAGGGGTAAGGGGTAAGGCGTCAGGAGTGAGGCGTGAGGTGACTGGAGTGGCCCAGACAAGATCAAAAAAGAGCCCTGGCGGGCTCTTCCTGAGGTATGGCGCTGTCTTGCGAATTACTTGCGGGCCTTGAGGTGCTGCTCGGCGTTGGCCAGGGCCACTTCCACCTGTTTCGGGGCCACCCCACCCAGGGCACAGCGGCTGGCCAGGCTGGACTCCAGGGTCAGGCGCGGGTAGACGTCGTCTTCAATCACATCGCTGAACTGTTTGAAGTCTGCCAGCGGCAGCGCTTCCATCGGCAGCTTCTTGCCGATGGCGTGTACCACGATAGCACCCACGATGTGGTGCGCTTCCCGGAACGGAATGCCCTTGGACACCAGGTAATCGGCCATTTCGGTGGCGTTGGAATAGCCGCCCTGGGCCGCTTCCCGGGTCTTGTCTTCATTGACCTTGAGGTCATGCAGCACCATTTCGGCCATTTCCAGGCAGTCGTACCAGGTGTCGAGGGCGTCGAACAGGCCTTCCTTGTCTTCCTGCATGTCCTTGTTGTAGGCCAGGGGCAGGGCCTTCAGGGTCATCATCATGCCGGCATAGGCGCCGAACACCCGGCCGGTCTTGCCGCGGATCAGCTCCAGGGCGTCCGGGTTCTTCTTCTGGGGCATCAGCGAGGAGCCGGAGGTCACGGCATCGGACAGCTCGAGGAAACCCGCTTCACCGGAGTTGTAGAAGATCAGATCTTCGGCAAAGCGCGACAGGTGCATCATGGAGTTCACGGCACAGTTGATCAGCTCCAGCACGTGGTCCCGGTCGGAAACGGAGTCCAGGCTGTTGCGGGTGGGGCCGGCAAAGCCGAGAGACACAGCCAGCGCATGGCGGTCTACCGGAAAACCGGTACCGGCCAGGGCACCAGAGCCCAGCGGGCAGGTATCCATGCGAGCAGCGGCATCCTGTAGCCGGGTGTAATCCCGCTCCAGCATTTCCACGTAGGCGAGGCACCAGTGGGAAAAGGTCACCGGCTGGGCGCGCTGCAGGTGAGTGTAACCGGGCAGCACGGTCCCCTGCTGCTCCCGGGCCACGGCCACCAGCTGCTGTTGCAGGGCGTCGATCTTTTCCAGCAATTGCGGCACCTGCGCCTTGCACCACAGCTTGAGATCGGTGGCCACCTGATCGTTGCGGCTGCGGCCGGTGTGCAGCTTCTTGCCCAGATCGCCCACGGCGGCGATCAGCTCCCCTTCCACCCAGGAGTGAATGTCTTCGGCGTCGGACTGGAGAATTTGCTCTGGATCGGCCACTACCCGCGCTTTAAGATCGTTCAGCGCCTGTTCCAGCCGCTGCTGCTCATCGGCGGTCAGTACCCCTACCTTGGCCAGCGCCTGGGACCAGGCCACGGAGCCGACGATGTCCTGCTCCGCCAGCCGGTAATCAAAACGCAGCGAGTCGTTGAACTGCTTGAAGCGGGTATCTGCGGCCTGAGTAAAACGTCCACCCCAAAGTGCCATAATTTTGTTACTCCTATAAACAAAGCTGGAAACAAAGCCGTAAGCTTTAAGCTATCAGCGCCCCAAGTGGCTGATGATTATTGACTTCCGTCTGCCGGTCCGGCGTCGCTGTAAAAACGGTGAATATAACGTGTTTTTTCTTACAGCTGACAGCTTATAGCTTACAACTCGGAAAAAGGGGGCCGAAGCCCCCTTTTTATCGGTGTTTACTTCTGCTGGGCCTTGAGCGCCTTGATGCGGCTGGCCAGCGAGTACAGACGAATAAAGCCTTCGGCGTGGCTCTGGTCGTACACCTCGTCTTCGCCAAAGGTGGCGAACTCTTCGGAGTACAGGCTGTTGGGCGACTGCTTCTGAATGGCAGTCACCTGGCCCTTGTACATCTTCAGTACCACTTCACCGGACACGTCCTCGGCAATGGCTTCGGCAGAGGCCAGCAGCGCCTTGCACAGCGGGGTGAACCAGCGGCCGTCGTACACCAGGTGGGAGAACTCGGCGCCCACGCGCTCGCGCCAGGCGCGGGTCGGCTTGTCCAGCACCAGCTCTTCAATGGCGCGCAGGGCGGCCATCATGACGGTACCACCGGGAGTTTCATAGCAACCGCGGGACTTCATGCCCACCAGACGGTTTTCCACGATGTCGACCCGGCCCACGCCGTGCTTGGCGGCACGCTCGTTCAGGTGGACCAGCACCTGGTACGGGGTCATGGCCTTGCCGTCCACGGCCACGATGCGGCCTTGCTCAACGGTCAGAGACACGGTCTCGGCCTTGTCGGGCGCCTGCTCGGGCGACACGGTCCAGGTCCAGGCCTGCTCGGAGGGCTCGTTCCAGGTGCTTTCCAGCTCGCCACCTTCGGTGGAGATGTGCCAGGCGTTGGCGTCACGAGAATAGATCTTGGTGGCGCTGGCGGTGGTCTTGATGTTGCGCTCTGCCAGGTAATCCAGCAGGTCTTCACGGCTGCGCATGTCCCAGATCCGCCACGGGGCGATCACCGCCAGTTGCGGGGCCAGGGCCGCCACGGCGCCTTCAAAACGCACCTGGTCGTTGCCCTTGCCGGTACAACCGTGGGAGATGGCGTCGGCGCCTTCGGCCAGGGCCACTTCCACCATCGCCTTGGCGATCACCGGACGGGCCATGGAGGTACCCAGCAGGTAGGTGCCTTCGTAGATGGCGCCGGTGGTCAGGGTGGGGTAAACGTAGTCGTTGACGAATTCGTCTTTCAGATCGGCCACAATGCACTTGGAGGCGCCGGAGGCGATGGCCTTTTCTTCCACGCCTTCCAGGTCTTCCGCGCCCTGGCCCACATCGGCCACAAAGGCCACCACTTCACAGCCTTCGTAGTTCTCTTTCAGCCACGGAATGATGGCGGAAGTGTCCAGGCCGCCGGAATAGGCCAGCACGATCTTTTTGAATTGGCTCATTAACAATTATCCCTTCATCAGTGTCAGCAGCACGGCGTTCTGGGCGTGCATGCGGTTTTCGGCTTGGTCGAGGATCAGGGAGGCAGGGCCGTCCATGACCTCGGAAGTAATTTCCCACTCCCTGTGGGCGGGCTGGCAATGCAGCACCTTGGAGGCTCCGGTTTTGTCGAGCAGGGCCTGGTTGATCTGGTACGGCATGTAGATCTCCTTCACCTGCTCCAGCGGCGTATTATCACCCATGGAAACCCAGGTGTCTGTATAGATCACATCCACGCCTTCGATATCGTCCAGGCTATCGGTCACTCGAATCTTGGCGCCGCTGACGGCCGCCAGGGCCTCGGCTTCCTTCAGGATCTGGGCATCCACATTATGGCCGCGAGGGCTCACGGCGGTGACGGTGGTGCCCAGAATGGCGCCGCCCAGCAACAACGAGTTGGTCACGTTGTTGCCCTCGCCCACATAGGCCAGGTGCACCTTGCTCAGATCATCGAAGTGCTCGGAAATGGTCAGAAAATCCGCCAGTGCCTGACAGGGGTGATAGAGGTTGCACAGGGAGTTGATCACCGGCACGGTGGCGTGCTCGGTCATTTCCACCAGGGTCTGGTGGTCATACACCCGGGCCACAATGGCATCGCACCAGCGGGACAGGTTGGCGGCGAAGTCCTGCACGGTTTCCCGCTTGCCCATGGCGCCGTTCTGGCTGTCCAGGTAGACGGCATGGCCGCCCAGCTTGTTGACGCCGATATCAAAGGTCACCCGGGTACGCAGCGACGGCTTTTCAAACAGGGTCACCACGCTCTTGCCCTTGAGGGCATCGGCATACTTGGCCGGATTGGCCTTGACGTCTTTGGCCAGTTCGAGGATTTGCTCGATTTGCGCCTTGCTGTAGTCCTTCAGGCTCAGTAAATGCTGCATGGGACCTTCCTTAGTGAGAAATACGGGTGCCGTGCTCGGACTCGCCGGCCAGCAGCGACAGCAGCTGCTCCGGGTAACGCCAGCTGCCCACGGCCACCGGCTTGCCCAGGGTCTTGGTGGCTTTGAGCGCCGCCTTCACCTTGACCGCCATGCCGTCCTTGATGATGTTCTTTTCCATCAGCTCATTGGCCTCGGCCTCGGTCAGATGGGCAATGCGCTGGCCCTTGCCATCGAGAATGCCGCTGACGTCGGACAGCATCACCAGCTCGGCTTCCAGAATTTCAGCAATGGCAGTAGCGGCCTGATCGGCGTTCACGTTCATCAGCTTGCCGTCAAAGGTAATGCCGATGGAGCTGACGATGGGCAGAAAACCACCGGCCAGCAGCGAGCTCACCAGGGTGGCGTCGCCGCCTTCAATCTGGCCCACGGCGCCCAGCTCGGGATCCAGCTGGCTGACCCGACACAGGCCGCCATCGGCCAGGCACAGGCCCACGGAGGGGATCTCATGGGCAATGGCCTGGGCCAGCAGCAGCTTGTTGGCGGTGCCGGCCAGGGCGCCGGCGATCACCGGGATCTGCTCAAAGGGGGTCACCCGCAGGCCGTTTTTCTTGGTGGAGGTCAGCCCCATGGCCTTGAGCTGGTTGTCCACCAGCACGCCGCCGCCGTGCACCAGCACCAGCGGACGGTTGGATTCATTAATAAAGGTCTTGAGGGTGGAAAACAGGGCTTCCAGCGCCTTGTCGCTTTCCAGCAGGGTGCCACCCAGCTTGATCACCAACGGTTGTTGCACGGACATCGTTTGTTACTCCTTGACCAGACCCGCCAGCGGCGAGAATCCCTGATGAATGTTGATGCACTGAATGGCCTGACTGGCGGCGCCCTTCAGCAGGTTGTCGATGGCCGACACCACGATCAGCTGGTCGCCGTCCCGGCTCCAGTGCAGATCGCAGAAGGGGGTGCCGGCCACGTCGTTGATCTGGGGCCACTGCCCTGCCAGCCGCACGATGTGCTGGCCGTTGTAAGCCTGCTGATAGGCGGCGGCGATTTGCTCGTCGCTCACGCCGTCCTTCAGCTGTACATAAATGGTGGCCAGAATGCCGCGGATAAAGTTGCCCAGGTGCGGCTGGAACACCACCTGGCAGCCCAGGTGATGGCTGATCTCGGGCTGGTGGCGGTGGCTGAACACGCCGTAAGGCTTGAGGCTGACCTCGCAAAAACTGTTGGCCATGCTGGCCTTGCGGCCGGCGCCACTGACCCCGGACACGGCGCTGATGATGGGCTTGCGACTGTCGTCGAGCAGTCCGGCCGCCTGCAATGGCTTGAGCGCACTCAATGACGCGGTGGGATAACAGCCGGGCACGGCAATCAGCTTCGCGGCCCGAATGGCGTCCTGGTTCCACTCCGCCAGCCCGTAGGCGGCATCGGCCAGCCAGTCGGCGTGCTGGTGGGCAAAGCCGTAAAACTGATCGTAGAAGCCCTCCCCCGGTACCCGGAAGGCACCGGACAGGTCAAACACCGGCAGGCCCTTGGCCAGAAAACCCGGTGCCAGGTCGTGACTCACTTCATGGGCGGTGGCCAGCAGCACCAGATCCGCCTCGGTGTGAATGCGGCTGATGGCCTCGTCATCCAGCGGCAGCAAGGGAGCCTCAATCACGCCGCGCCAGCGGGGGTGAAGGCTGGCAAACGGCTTGTGGGCGTCCTGACTGCCCTCGGACACATAGAGTCCGGCCAGGGTCAGGTTGGGATGGCCTTGGATCAGTCCGGCCAGCTCGGCGCCGGTATAACCACTGGCACCTATGATTGCAGCTTTCAACATGGTCGTGTCCGTAGTCTCGATTCAGCTTGTTATAAATAAGCAGGCATCAGCCTAGCGTGTTTGCAGGGCCTGTGTCACCCTGAGGCAAATCGTCGGGCGGGCCGTGCCCGCCGGCGGGCGACAAGGAAAACACCTGCCCGCTTGCCGCCGCTGGTAACTGAATAATGACAGAGTGGCAGACTAGCAACAAAAACATATTTATGCAATTGTGTTGAATTTAAATTGGGATATTTTCAACGGAGGATCCATGACATCTCTCAATCTGCTGGACATGTACCGCGACATCATCGCCCTGCCTTCCATCAGCAGCACCGACAGCAGCTGGGATCAGAGCAACGAGCAGGTCATTCGCCTGCTGGCCGACTGGTTCAGCCAGCTCGGTTTTGCGGTGGAAGTGACCGAGCTGCCCGACCTGCCCGGCAAGTTCAACCTGCTGGCCACCAAAGGCGAAGGCGACGGCGGCCTGCTGCTGGCCGGCCACACCGACACCGTGCCCTTTGACCCGGGCCGCTGGAACAAGGACCCGTTCACCCTCACCGAAGAAGGCAACCGCCTCTACGGCCTGGGCACCATCGACATGAAGGGCTTCTTTGCCTTTATTGTGGAAGCGCTGAAAGACCTGGATCTGAGCAAACTCGACAAGCCCATTCGCATTCTCGCCACCGCCGACGAGGAGACCACCATGGCCGGGGCCCGGGCCATTGCCAGCGCCATGGCGATCAAGCCCGACTACGCGGTGATCGGCGAGCCCACCGGACTGGTGCCGGTGATGATGCACAAGGGCCACATGTCGGAAGCCATTCGCGTCACCGGCAAAAGCGGCCACAGCTCGGATCCCGCCAACGGCGTCAACGCCCTGGAGATCATGCAGCAGGTCATGGGCCGGCTGATCGATCTGCAGCGCCAGCTCAAGGAAAAATACGCCAACCCCCACTTCAAGGTGCCTCAGCCCACCCTTAACCTGGGCCATATTCACGGCGGCGACAGCCCCAACCGCATCTGTGCCTGCTGTGAGCTGCATTTTGACATGCGCCCCATTCCCGGCGTGGGCCCCGACGAACTGCTCGGCCTGCTGCACCATGCCCTGGCCCCCATCAAGGAGCAGTATCCCGGCGCCCTGGAGCTGACCCACCTGCACGAGCCCATTCCGCCCTACGGCACCGACCCGGACGCCGAGCTGGTGCGCGCCGCCGCCGAGCTCACCGGCAATCCGGCGGAAGCGGTGAACTACTGCACCGAAGCGCCCTTTATCAACCAGCTGGGCTGCCAGACCATAGTGCTGGGGCCGGGTCATATCGCCCAGGCCCACCAGCCCGACGAATACCTGGATCTGTCCTTCGTCAAACCCACGGTGGCGGTGTTGCAGCATCTGGTCAGCCGCTTCTGCTTAAGTAATTAAATTACGAAATGTGATGTCAATCCGGTGGAAGGATTGACCGTATTGGGGAAAGCTGGCTGAATGGAACAGGGAAACGTGACTGTTTTGTAATAAACAAACAAAAAGAGGCGAATATGGATAATCATGCGGCACTCAGGGCCAATGTCGGCCTGCTGGGGCAGTTGCTGGGCGATGCCATTCGGGATCATCACGGACAGGCCTTCCTCGACAAAATAGAAACCATTCGCCAGCTGGCCAAATCGGCCCGCCAGGGCAACGACGAAGATCAGCAGCGACTGCTGACCACCCTCAAGCAGCTGAGCGACGACGAACTGTTGCCGGTGGCCCGGGCCTTCAGTCAGTTTCTTAACCTGGCCAACGTGGCCGAGCAGTTCCATACCATTTCCCGGGGCTACCGTCAGGACGCCGGTCCCAGCCCCCTCGATCAGGTCTTTGAACGGCTCAGGACTGCCAACGTCGGCGAGGCCGCCATTCGCGAGGCGGTGGCCGCCCTCGACATCGATCTGGTGCTCACCGCCCACCCCACAGAGGTGACCCGCCGCACCTTTATTCACAAGCACGTGCAGCTCAACGACTGCCTGGCGGCGCTGGAACTGGAGCTGCCGGAGGAAGAAAAGGCCGGGCTGCTGGCCCGGGTGGATCAGCTGATCACCCAAGCCTGGCACAGCAACGAGATCCGCGCCCAGCGCCCCACGCCGGTGGATGAAGCCAAATGGGGCTTTGCGGTCATTGAAAACAGCCTCTGGCCCGCCCTGCCCCGGTTTCTGCGCCAGCTCGACCAGCGCCTGGAAAACGAGCTGGGCGAACGCCTGCCCCTGGACGCGGCGCCGGTGCGCTTTACCTCCTGGATGGGCGGCGACCGGGACGGCAACCCGTTCGTGACCGCCAAGGTCACCGAAGAAGTCCTGCTGCTGGGGCGCTGGATGGCCAGCTCGCTGTTCCTCGCCGACATTCAGGAGCTGGTCTCCGAGCTGTCCATGTCCGAGGCCAATACCGAACTGCGTGCCGCCAGTGGTGACAGCGACGAGCCCTACCGGGCGGTGCTGCGCGTGCTTCGGGAAGAACTGCGGGAAACCCTGCTGCACCTCAACGCCCGAGTACAGGGCCAGAAGACCGACGCCCGGGATCTGATCACTCAAACCGAGCAACTGCGCCAGCCCCTGGAGCTCTGTTACCGCTCGCTGCAGCAATGCGGCCTGGGCAAGATCGCCGACGGCCTGCTGCTGGACGTGATCCGCAAGGCGGCCTGTTTCGGCATTCACCTGCTCAAGCTCGACATTCGTCAGGACGGCGAGCGCCACACCCAGGCCCTGGCGGAAATCACCCGCTACCTGGGCCTGGGCGACTACGCCGAATGGAGCGAGGCCGACAAGCAGGCGTTTTTGCTCAACGAGCTCAACTCCCGCCGTCCGCTGCTGCCCCGCCAGTGGCAACCGAGTGCCGACACTCAGGAGGTGCTCGACACCTGCGGCGTGATTGCCCGTCACCCGCGGGATGCCTTTGGCATCTACATCATCTCCATGGCCGGCGAGCCGTCGGACGTGCTGGCGGTGCAACTGCTGCTGAAGGAATGCGGGGTGGATTTCCCGCTGCCGGTGGCCCCGCTGTTTGAAACCCTGGACGATCTCAACCAGGGCGCCGCGGTGATTGAGCGGCTGTATCAGCTGCCCTGGTACCGAGGCTATATGCAGGGCCGCCAGTACGTGATGATCGGTTACTCCGACTCCGCCAAGGACGCGGGCATGCTGGCCGCCGGCTGGGCCCAGTACAGCGCCATGGAAAAGCTGGTGGCCATCAGCGCACGGGAAAACGTCACCCTTACCCTGTTCCACGGTCGCGGCGGTAGCCTGGGCCGGGGCGGCGGTCCGGCCCGCCAGGCCATTCTGGCCCAGCCGCCGGGCTCCACCCTCGGCGGCCTGCGGGTGACCGAGCAGGGCGAGATGATCCGCTTCAAGTTCGGCCTGCCCCAAGTGGCCATCGACAGCCTGGCGCTCTATGCCAGCGCCGTGCTCGAGGCCAACCTGTTGCCGCCTCCCGAGCCCGAGCCCGAATGGCGCACGCTGATGAACTCCATGGCGGAGGTGTCCTGCGCCCATTACCGCAGCCTGATCCGCGGCGAGCCCGACTTTGTGCCCTACTTCCGCGCCGCCACCCCGGAGCTGGAGCTGGGCAAGCTGCCCCTGGGCTCCCGCCCGGCCAAGCGCAAGCCCGACGGCGGCGTGGAAAGCCTGCGCGCCATTCCCTGGATCTTCGCCTGGACCCAGAACCGGCTGATGCTGCCCGCCTGGCTGGGCGCCCACAAAGGGCTGGAACAGGTGATGGAAGACGGCCACGAGGCCACCCTGCGCGCCATGAACAAGGGCTGGCCCTTCTTCCGCGCCCGCCTCGACATGCTGGAAATGGTGTTCCTCAAGGCCGACCTGGGCTTGGCCGCCTATTACGACAGCGTGCTGGTGCCCGAAAAGCTCAAGCCCCTGGGCAAGCGGCTGCGGGACGAGCTGCGCGCCAGCACCGAGCTGGTGCTGCAGCTGAAGGAAAAATCGGAACTGTTGTCCAGCGAGCCCTGGATTCAGGAGTCCATCAAGCTGCGCAACCCCTACACGGATCCGCTCAACGTGCTGCAGGCCGAGCTGCTCAAGCGCTCCCGGGAGCAGGGGGACATTCACCCGGTGCTGGATCAGGCGCTAATGGTCACCATCGCCGGCATCGCCGCCGGTATGCGTAACACGGGGTAAACCAGTCGTACACGGTTGCCGCTGCGGCGGCAATATGCGGGCAGGCTGCCCGCGCTCCATCAACGAACCGGTGGAGCGCAGGCTGCCAGCCTGCATTAGTGCCGAAGGCGCTCAAAACCAGTATCAATGATTTTCCCAGTCCCACTCCCATGATTCCCCCTTTTCTCTCCTTCCCGTTCCCTGCATAATTTTTGCTTCATTTATTCACCGGACTGCGCCATGACCCCCGCCATTCTGTTTCTGGAAAAGCAACAGGCCACTTTTACCCTGTACCAGTACGAGTGCACGGCCCAGGACGACTTTGGCGCCCACGCCGCCGGCCAGCTGGGCGTGCCGCTGAACCGGGTATTCAAGACCCTGCTCACCGAAGGCGAGCAGGGTGCCGTGGTGGCGCTGGTGCCGTCCTCGGGCAAGGTCAACCTCAAACGGCTGGCCAAGGCCGCCGGGATGAAAAAACTGGAGATGATGCCGCCGCACAAGGCCGAGCGGCTCACCGGCTTCAAGGTGGGTGGCATCAGCCCCTTTGCCCAGAAAAAGCGCCTGCCTACCGTGATCGACGCCTCCGCCCACGATCACGACAGCGTGCTGGTCTCCGGCGGCAAGCGCGGTCTGTCGGTGGGGCTGGCGGCTCAGGACATCGAACGCCTGCTGAACGCCGTCAGTGCCCCCATTGCCGAATAAGTCCGCTCTGGGTCATTGTTTTCCTGTCCTTGCTGCCGTTAGAATCACAGTACCAATGTAAACGATTCTCAAATACATAAGGATAACCAGATGCCCTTCCGCAAACTCGCGCTGGCCGCCGCCATCGGTGGCCTGCTGAGCGCCTGCGCCCAGACCAGCACCCCTGCCGTGACCCAGGAGCAGGTGGTAACGCACTACACCGATATCGCCCTGGCCGTGTACAGCGACTCGCTCAGCACCGCCCAACAGCTGGACCAGGCCATTGTCGCCCTGCTGGCCACCCCGAGCGAGCAGACCCTGCATGCCGCCCGCACCGCCTGGCTGGCCGCCCGGGTGCCCTACCAGCAGTCGGAAGTATTCCGCTTCGGCAATGCCATCGTCGACGACTGGGAAGGTCAGCTCAACGCCTGGCCGCTGGACGAGGGCCTGATCGACTATGTGGCCCCCGGCTACCAGCATGAGCTGGGCAACCCCGGCGCCACCGCCAACCTCATTGCCAATACCAGGCTGCAGGTGGGTGGCGAACTGCTGGATGTCAGCAACATCACTCCCGAGCTGCTGGCCAGCCTGAATGAGCTGGCCGGCTCGGAAGCCAACGTGGCCTCCGGCTACCACGCCATTGAATTCCTGCTGTGGGGCCAGGATCTGAACGGCACCAACGCCGGTGCCGGTGAGCGTCCCTGGACCGACTTCGCCCTGGGGGCTGACTGCACCAACGGCCACTGTGACCGTCGCCGCGATTACCTGCAGGCCGCAAGCCGGCTGCTGATCAACGATCTGCAGTACATGGTGGACCAGTGGCAGCCGGGTCAGGACAACTACCGCGCCGAGCTCACCGCCCTGCCGGCGGAAGAAGGCCTGCGCCGCATGCTGTTCGGCATGGGCTCCCTGTCTCTGGGCGAGCTGGCCGGCGAGCGCATGAAGGTGGCGCTGGTGGCCAACTCGGTGGAAGACGAGCATGACTGCTTCTCCGACAACACCCACCATTCCCACTACTACAACGAGAAAGGCATCAGCAACCTGATGTTCGGCACCTATCAACGCGCCGACGGCAGCACCCTGCAGGGCCCCTCCCTGCTGCAACTGGTGGCCCAGCAGGATGACCAGGCCGCCGCCCAAATCGGCGATCAGTTCCGCACCAGTGAACAGGCGGTGTACCAGCTGGTGCAGTCCGCCGAGGTGGACCAGGTGCACTTCGATCAGCTGATCGCCGCCGATAACCCCGAAGGCAACCAGCTGGTGATGAATGCCATCAACGCCCTGGTGGAGCAAACCCGCGCCATTGAGCTGGCCGCCAATACCGTGGGCATCAGCAACCTGAACCCGGACACCGCCGATCACGAGTTCTGAGCCGGCGGCACTGACACAATAAAAACCAAGGGGCCGGCACTGCACGGCCCTTTACTCTGGAGTCCTTATGTCGTTTCGGCTCATCAGCCTGTTGCTGGGCGCGGCTTTTGCCCTGGGCGCCCAGGCCAATCCCGCCCGGCCCGGCGGCGATACCACCACCCCCAAAACCGGCGCCAACGCCTTTTCCATGCCCGCGGCCAACCTGGGCTTTGACAAGCGGCTCGACTTTTCGGTGGGCAACAGCTTTTTCCGCAATCCCTGGGTGGCGGCCCCGGCCACCACCGACGCCCGCGACGGCCTAGGCCCGCTGTTCAACACCAATGCCTGCCAGAGCTGCCATATCAAGGACGGCCGCGGCCATCCGCCCGCGGTTGACGGCGACAACGCGGTCAGCATGCTGGTGCGGCTGTCCATTCCCGCCGGCGAGAGCGAACGGCACCAAACCTACCTGCGCACCCTTGGGGTGGTACCCCACCCGGTGTACGGCGGCCAGTTGCAGGACATGGCCATTCCCGGCGCCGTGCCCGAAGGCCAGGTGAGGATTCGCTACACGCCCGAAACCCTGCGCTTTAATGACGGCAGTGCGGTGGAATTGCGCCGGCCCCATGTGGCCATCGGCCAGCCCGGCTACGGCGAACCCGGTCCGGATCTGTTAACGTCTGCCCGTATCGCGCCGCCCATGATTGGCCTGGGCCTGCTGGAAGCCATTCCCGAGTCGGCGCTGCTGTCGCGGGAAGACCCCCAGGATGAAAACCAGGACGGCATTCGCGGTCGCGCCAATCGGGTGTGGGACCACCACCTTGAGCAAACCGTGGTTGGCCGCTTTGGCTGGAAGGCGGGCCAGCCCAGCCTGCGCCAGCAAAACGCCCACGCCTTTGCCGGCGACATGGGGCTGGCCTCCGGCCTGGTACCTGCCGACGACTGCACTCCCACACAAGCGTGCGACCGCTACCCGGACGGCGGCCAGCCCGAGGTGAGCGACGACATCCTCGACGCGGTCACCTTCTACAGCCAGCACCTGGCGGTGCCCGCCCGGCGTCACCTGAACGACCCGCAAGTGCAAGCCGGCGAGCAGCTGTTCCTGGCCCTCGGCTGCGCCGGCTGCCATACGCCCTCTTACACCACCGGCGAACACGACAGTCCGGCCCTGAGCGGCCAGAACATCTACCCCTATACCGATCTGCTGCTGCACGACATGGGAGAAGGTCTCGCCGACAACCGCCCCGAATTTGCCGCCGGTGGCCGCGACTGGCGCACCCCGCCGCTGTGGGGCCTGGGTTATGCCAGCGAGGTGGCCGGCGAGCCGGCCCGCTATCTGCACGACGGCCGCGCCCGCACCCTCATGGAAGCCGTGCTCTGGCACGGTGGCGAGGCCGAGGCCGCCCGCAACCGGGTGCTGGCCGCCAGCGCCAAAGAACGTGACCAGCTCATCGCCTTTCTGGAGTCCCTATGACCTTTCGCCTGTTTTCCCTCGCCGCCCTGGGCCTGCTGACCGCCTGCCAGAGCCCGCCGCCGGCTGATCCGGCACTGAGTCGGCTCACCGCCGCCCACCTCGGCCTGATGCGCCAGCAGGCGGACGAACTGGCTCTGGCCCTGACCCGGCTGGACGAAACCGGTCGCGCCTATTGCGCCGGCGAACAGCCCCTGTCCGACGTGCAGCAACAGTGGCGCGACGCCTTTGCCGCTTGGACCGCCCACCAGGGCCAGAGCGGCGGCCCCCTGGACGCCGCCGGCCTGAGCTACGCCTTTCAGTTATGGCCCGACAAAAAAGACACCACCGGCCGCCAGCTGACCGGCCAGCTTGACCAGTCCGGTCCGATCAAGGGCGCCAGCGTCACCCTGGGGGCAGTGGAATACCTGCTGTATGAAGATCTGCCAACGCCCCAACGCTGCACCCTGCTGCCCAGGGTGAACGCGCAGCTGGTGCAACACGGCGAGCAACTGCAGCTGGCCTGGTACAACCCGTCCACCTATGAGCAACAGCTGGAGCAAATGGCCTTGCAGGGCGGTGAGCAGGTGCTGCTGGGGCAGATCCTCGGCCAGCTCGCCCACCGTTATGACCGTATCGAGAAAAAACTGGATTTGCCGCTCAACACCGTGGACCATCCCCGGCCGCTGTTTGCCGAGGCCTGGCGCAGCGGGCAGTCGCTGCATTTTATGCGCACCAGCCTGCGCAGCCTGGAGCGGGAATACCGGGAAGGCGGCATTCGCGCCTTTCTGCAGCAACGGGGAGAGACCGCCCTGACCGGTGAGCTGGACCAGGCCTTTGCCGACACGCTGGCGCACCTGCCCGAGGGCGATAGCTTGGCCCACTGGTTGCAGGGAGACAACTACGCCGCCCTGCTGCGCTTCAAGCTCTCCTTTGACCGCCTGGGCAGCCAGCTGAAGCTGCGCCTGCCCGACGCCCTGGGGCTGAGCCTGGGTTTTAACGCCACGGACGGCGACTGATGCACCGGCGGCAATTTTTAAAAGGGCTGTCCGCCGCCGGTGTGCTGTGCAGCCTGGGTCTGGCGGGCTGCGCCCTGCCCAACTCTCAACGTGGTTATCTGGTGGGCGGTGGCCGGCGCGACGGCGGCCGGCGTTATGTGGTGCAGGCCCTCAACCTGGACGGCAGCCTGCGCTATGCGCTGCCGCTGCCGGACCGGGGCCATGGCCTGGCGGCCCACCCCAGCCGGCCACTGGCGGTGTGCCATGCCCGCCGCCCCGGAAGTTACCTGGCGCTGTTCAATCATCAGCAGGGCCGGCTGCTACAGTTGCGCGAGGCCGATGCCGGGCGCCACTATTACGGCCACGGCGTGTTCAGCGCCGACGGCCGGCGGCTCTACACCACCGAAGGAGTGCGCGCCACCAGCGAGGGCATTATCGGGGTGTATGAACTGGAAGGGGAGCGGCTCGTTAAGGTGGACGAGTTCACCGGTTTTGGCCTGGGCCCTCATGAAATCCGCCGGCTGCCCGACGGCCACCTGGTGGTGGGGGTGGGGGGCGTGCATACCCAAGGGCGCACGCCGCTGAATCTCGACACCATGCAGCCCAGCCTGAGCTATCTCGATGCCAGCACCGGCGCCGTGCTGGAGCAACGCGGCCTGGCCGACCGGCATCTGTCCATCCGTCACCTGGCGGTCACCGCCGACGGTGAGGTGTTCACCGGCCAGCAGTATCGTGGCCGCCCCGATGACTCTCCGCCACTGATTGTGCGCCACCGCCGGGGCAGTGAACTGACTCCGCTCGGCGGCACGCCCCTGGACTGGGCCCGCTTCAACCATTACATCGCCAGCATCGCAGTCACCGACGATCACATTGCCGCCACCTCGCCGCCGGGCAACTGCTACGGCCTGTGGCACCGCCGCAGCGGCGAGCTTATTCGCATCGCGCCCCTGCCCGATGCGTCCGGCGCCTCGGCGGATGGAGGGCACATCTGGCTCGGCAGCGGGCTGGGCGGCATCAGCCGGCTGAATGAGCGGGGCGAGGAAAGCCGCTGGTATTCCCCCTGGCAATGGGACAATCACTGGACGCTGATCGGCTAGCCATAAGAAGAGAGACGAGAGACGAAAAATTGTCACTTTCGTGAAGAAACGTCATCAGCAAAGGCGGGGGCCATTTTATATGCTGCGCCCGACTCCTGGATTTCCGCCTTCGCGGAAATGACCAGGCATGAAAGACAAAGGCCGGCGGTGGGTTCCACTGGGCTATGCTTGAGTCAGGTCAAAAAATAACCAATGGAGTGCATCATGGGAATATTGAGCTGGATTATCTTCGGGCTGTTCGCCGGCTTTATGGCCCGCTGGATCATGCCCGGCCGGGACGGCGGCGGTTTGATTCTCACCACCCTGCTCGGCATTGCCGGCGCCTTTGTGGGCGGCTGGGTGGGCGTGCGGCTGGGGTTTGGTGATATCAGCGGCTTCAACCTGGGCAGCATGCTCACCGCCGTGATCGGCGCGCTGTTTTTGCTGTTTGTGTACCGCCTGATCAGCCGCTCCTGAATGCGCCATTAAATTCGCCAAAGCCATTCGGGCTTTGGCACAATACTCCCCTACTTCATTCAGCCAAGGACCCCTCATGAAGGCTCCCAAGGTCGGCGTTATCGCCGTGATCTGGCACCAGCAGCGAGTGCTACTGGTGAAACGCAAGCACGCCCCTCACGCCGGGCACTGGGGCTTTCCCGGTGGCAAGCTGGAATGGGGCGAAACCATGAGCGCGGGGGCCGCTCGGGAACTGCAGGAAGAAACCGGGGTAACCGCCCGCATGGACGCCCCCTTTGCCTGTTACGACGTACTGGCCGAGGACGCCGGCCAGCTGGCCCATCACTACGTGATGGTGGCGGTGCGCGGTCACTACCAAAGCGGTACTCCAGTCGCCAGCGACGACGCCGACGCCGTGGCCTGGTTCAGCCCCGAGGCCCTGCCCTCCCCCCTGTGCCCGGATCTGCAGGATATTATCGAACGCTCTCAGCGGAACTGACACCGGCCCCGACGTAAATCAGGCTCCCGCGGGAGCCTGATTCGGTTACAGCGCCGCCAGCAACTGCCACAGATCCGCCTGCACGGCGGCGGCAGTGACCTCCCGGCCGGCGCCGGGTCCCTGGATCACCATGGGGTTCTGGCGATAGTGGCGGGTTTCAATGGCAAACACATTGTCGCCCGGACGCAGGGGAACAAAGGGGTGGTTCAGCGGCACCACTTCCAGCCCCACGCTGGCCTCGCCGCTCTCGGCATTGAAACGGGCCACATGGCGCAGCACGCCGCCCTGCTCCTGCGCATCGGCCAGCCGTCCAGCCAGGGCGGCATCGAGCCGATGCAGGCGGTCCAGGGCCTCGCTTTTGCCGAGGCTGGCCATGTCGTCGGGTACCAGGCTGGCCACCGTCACCCGCTCCGGATCGAGATCAAAGCCGGCTTCCCGGGCCAGGATCACCAGCTTGCGCTTGACGTCCTGGCCGCTGAGATCGTCCCGGGGGTCCGGCTCGGTCAGGCCCTGCTGCCAGGCCTGCAGCACCAGCTCGGAAAACGGCTGGCTGCCGTCATAATGCTGGAACAGCCAGCTCAGGCTGCCGGAAAAGATACCGCTGATGGCCCGCACCGGCTCCCCCGACTGGCGCAACTGGTGCAGACTGCTCTGTACCGGCAGGCCGGCGCCCACGGTGGCGTTACTGAGAAACTTCACCCTGTGCTCGGCCAGCGTCTGCTTCAGTTGCAGGTAAAAAGGCTGGGCGCTGGCACCGGCATGCTTGTTGGCGGCGATCAGGTGAATGTGCTGCTGCACCAGGGCCGGATAATACTGCACCAGCTGCTCGGAGGCGGTGCAGTCCAGTGCCACCATGGTATCAAAGCCGTGCTCCTCCAGGTTTTCCAGCCAGTCGGGCCAGGCCAGGCGCTGGTGCTCAAAGTCATTGAGCACGCGATCCACCTCCAGCCCCTGGCTGGCGAGCATGGCCCCTTGCGAGTCAAACACCCCATACAGAGTCAGACGCACATTAAGCTCCTGCTCCAGCCGGGCTTTTTGCTCCTTGTACAGCCGCAGCCAGGCCTGGCCGATGTTGCCCCGACCAAACAGCAGCACGCCCACCCGCCGGGGGCGGCTGAACAGGCTCTGGTGCAACCGCAGCAACAGCGGGTCCAGGGTGGTCTTGCGCACCACACCCACCAGGCTGAGGCCGTTTTGCGCCGGCTGAATAAACTCCAGCGGTTGCTCATTGAGGGCATGATAAAACTGCAGGCACTGCTCGGCCTGGACGGTGACGTTCTTGCCCACCAGCGCCACCAGGGAGAAGCCTTCCCGCTGCTGCAGGCCTTCAAAGCCACCGGCGGGCTGATGATCCCTGAGCTGCAAAAACGCCTGTTCGGCCTGCTCCCGGGTATAGGCAATCTGCCACAGCTTGCGCTCGGGCCGGCGCTTGCAGGCCAATGGCGCCAGCTCCCGCCGGGCAAGCCAGTCGGTAAGGGCATCCACCCGCTCCTGATAACGGTCGGGAATGGTCATTTCCACCAGCACGGTGTCGTCCACCGCGGTGACAATGCGCGCGCCCTGCTCCCGCCGCGACCGGCGCTCGATACGGGTATGGCCGTCGTCCGGGTGGTAACTGCAGCGCAGCATCAACTGCTGGCGACTGGCGGCCACCGGCCCCAGGGTGCGGCTGTGCAGCACCGGCGATCCCAGCCGGGCCAGCTCGGCGGCCTCGGGCAGCGCCAGCCGGGTCAGCAGCCGGGCCTCGGGAATACGCCGCGGATCGGCACTGAACACCCCGGGCACATCGCTCCAGATGGTGGTGTGGGAGCTGTCGGCCAGGGCCGCCAGCAGGGTGGCACTGAAGTCGGAGCCGTTACGCCCCAGCAGCCGGGTATTGCCGTCGTCGTCGGCGGCGATAAAGCCGGTCACCACCAGTATTTGCTGCCCCTGCCTGGCCAGAATATCGGCCAGCAACCGGCGCGACTGCTCTTCCTGCACCCGCACCGGGGCACCGGACACCCGCAGAAAACGGCGCGCATCCAGACTGGCGGCAGACAGCCCCTGGCTGCACAGCACCTGCGCCAGCAGCCGGGATGACCAGACTTCGCCGAACGACTGAATAAAGCTGCGCTGATGGTCGTCAAGCCGGCTCTGCTCCAGCACTCGGGCAATGGTGGCAATGTCCTGGTCCAGTGCCGCCAGCAGGGGTGGGGTTTCGGTGGCGGGCAGCGCGCTTTCAATCAGGTTGCGCTGAAAGGCGTGCAGCCCCGCCAGCGCTTCGCCCGCGGCGGTATCGCCACTGGCGAACAGGCTGAGCAGCTCAATCAGCCGGTTGGTGGTCTTGCCCGGGGCCGACACCACGATCAGGGCGTCGGGCTGCTGCAGCCGGTGAATAATGCCGGCAACCCGGTGAAAACAGGCGGCATCGGCCAGGCTGCTGCCGCCAAACTTGTGCACCGGTCGCTGGGCGCCGGCCTCGGGCTCGAGAGTGGTCATTTACTTGCTGAGTACCTTGAATGCGTTTTCCAGATCGTGGATCAGATCGCCACTGTCCTCAATGCCCACCGATACCCGCAACAGCTGCGGGCTGATGCCGGCCTCGGCCAGGGCTTGCGGGCTCATGGCGGCATGGGTCATGGTGGCCGGGTGGGCGATCAGGCTTTCCACCCCGCCCAGGGATTCGGCCAGGGAGAACAGTTGCAGCTGCTGCAAAAAGGCCTTGAGGCCGGCTTCGTCTGCATCCAGCTCAAAGCTGAGCATGGCGCCAAAGCCGCTTTGCTGGCGGGCGGCAATGGCGTGGCCCGGGTTGCCCGGCAGGCTGGGATGATAGACCGCTTTCACCTTCGGCTGGCTTTGCAAAAAGGCCACCAGCGCCTCGGCGTTTTCACAGTGCTGACGCATGCGCACCCCCAGGGTACGCAGGCCGCGCAGGGTGAGGTAGTTGTCAAAGGCGGAGCCGGTCAGCCCCAGGCAGTTGGCCCACCAGCGCAGCTGCTCAGCCAGATCCGGATCCGCCGCCACCACGGCGCCACCCAGGGCGTCGGAGTGGCCGTTGATGTACTTGGTGGTGGAGTGCAGCACCAGATCGGCGCCCAGGGCCAGGGGCTGTTGCAGCGCCGGCGACAAAAAGGTGTTGTCCACCACGCTGAGGGCACCCACTTCCCGGGCGGCGCGGCACAGCGCCTGAATGTCCACCACCCGCAGCAACGGGTTGGACGGGGTTTCAATCCACAGCATGCGCGGCTGGCGGGCCATGACCGCCGCCAGGGCCTCGGCGTCGGTCTGATCCACATAAGCCAGCTCAAACAGGCCCTTGGCGGCCAGGGAGTTGAACAGCCGCTGGCTGCCGCCGTAGCAGTCGTGGGGCACCACCAGCAGATCGCCGGGTTGCAGCTGGGAGGTCACGATCAAATTGATGGCGCCCAGGCCGCTGGCGGTCACCGCCGCGCCAGCGCCGCCTTCCAGGTGGGTCAGGGCGTCGAGCAAGGTCTGGCGGGTAGGGTTGCCGGAGCGGGCGTAGTCGAACTGGCGCTTCTGATTAAAGTCGGCAAAGGTGTAGGTGCTGCTCAGATAGATGGGCGGCACCACGGCGCCGTGCTGAGTGTCGCTCTCAAGGCCGGTACGAACGGCATAAGTCTGAGTCTTGTAGTCTGGCATGTCCTTCTCCTTTGCGCACGGCAGCCTGAAACGGGAAAATTTCGCGTAGCGCACAGTACCCCAGCAGGAAAAAGCCGTCAAGCCATCCGGACATCCATAAGGCTTTGCCGTTGGATTGCCAACACAAAATGCAGGGGTTACAATCCGCCGGAACCAATTCCCGAACGCAGGTGGACGATGAAAACTGAATGGAACGGCGACTATATCAGCCCTTACGCCGAGCACGGCAAGAAAAGCGAGCAGGTCAAAAAGATCACCGTTTCCATCCCGCTCAAGGTGCTCAAGGTGCTCACCGACGAGCGCACCCGCCGCCAGGTCAACAACCTGCGTCATGCCACCAACAGCGAGCTGCTGTGCGAGGCCTTTCTGCACGCCTACACCGGACAGCCCCTGCCCCAGGACGAGGATCTGCGCAAAGATGTGCCCGATCAGATCCCCGCTCACGCCCGAGAGATCATGACGGCGCTGGGCATCGAGATTGAGGATTTCGGGCAGGATGACTGAACGGAACAGGGGCGGCCATGGCCGCCCCTGTTGCATTTAGACCTTCGCTTGCAGAATGTCCTGCCAGGGCAGGTTTTCATCTCCCAGAGTAATAAAGTTGGGGTTGATCAGGCTGTCGCGCTCGTTGTAGCTGAGCCGCCCCAGTCCCAAATCCAGAATACGGCCCCCCGCCTCTTCCACGATGCACTGGGTGGCGCCGGTGTCCCACTCGCCGGTGGGGCCGATGCGCATGTACAGATCCGCCTGTCCTTCCGCCACCAGGCACGACTTGAGCGAGCTGGAGCCCAGCGGCAGCAGGCGGTAGTCCAGATCGTCGGTGAGCCGGGAGCGCACCCAGTCCACGTTCTGCCGCCGGCTGATGGCAATGCGCAGGCTGCGAACCGGCTGGTGGTAATGGCGGGCACGTATGGGGGTGGTCTCGCCGTTGGCTTCCTTGAAGGCACCGTGACCGCGCACCGCGTAATACATCAGATCGTGCACCGGGCCGTACACCACCCCCAGCACCGGCCGGCCGTGCTCGATCAGCGCAATCATGGTGGAAAAGTCGCCACTGCCGGCAATAAACTCCTGGGTGCCGTCCAGCGGGTCCACCAGCCAGTAGCGGGACCAGGCGCGGCGCTCGGCCAGCGGAATGTCGCCGCCCTCTTCCGACAGCACCGGAATATCCGCCAGGGCGCGCAGGGCCCGATCAAGGTAGGCGTGGGCCGCCAGATCGGCGCTGGTGACCGGGCTGTCGTCGTCTTTGCTTTGGGCCTGATAGCGACCGCTGTTGTAGAGCGACAGGATCAATTGGCCGGATTCACGGGCTGCCGCCTTTACCCCCGGCAGCAGGGCACAGGTATCCATGCTTATTCCTCTTTGTTGAGCCAGTCCTGCAACAAAAACAGACCACAAATGCTGCGGGCTTCGGAAAAATCGGGCCGGGCAATCAGCTCGTCCAGCCGGGCCAGGGGCCAGGGCACCACTTCCAGCGGCTCCGGCTCGTCCCCTTCCCGCTGTTCCGGATACAAGTTCCGTGCCAGCAAAATATCCATGCGGCTGCCAAAATAACCGGGTGCCAGGCTCACCTGCTTGAGCGGAATCAGTTCCCGGGCACCGTAACCCACTTCTTCCATCAGCTCCCGGTTGCCCGCCTCAAGGGGGGTTTCCCCCGGATCGATCAGCCCCTTGGGAAAACCGAGTTCATAGCTGTGGGTGCCGGCGGAGTATTCCCGGATCAGCAACAGGGTGTCGTCGTCGAGCATGGGCACCAGCATCACGGCCCCGCGGCTGCCCCCGCGCATTCTTTCATAGATACGTTCGACACCGTTACTGAAACGAAGGTGCACCGATTCCACCCGGAACAGGCGGCTTTCCGCCACCAGCTCGGTATGCAGTATTTTGGGTTTCTGTTTGTTTCCGGTCATGGCCATCCCGTGTTTTGACTCGCCCTTCCATGAGGTTATCGCAACTGGCGGCCAACGTCTGCCGCAGAATGGCCACAAAGCGTGATTTGCCGCGCCCTTTATACGCCGGTGCGGACCATCTGGTATAATCGGGGTCCCGGTTTTGACGAGAGCGAGTACCATGAACGGAAAAACGGATTCCGTACGGCTGGACAAATGGCTGTGGGCCGCCCGCTTTTACAAGACCCGCAGCCTGGCCCGGGAAATGATCGACGGCGGCAAGGTGCACTACAACGGCCAGCGCACCAAACCCGGTAAGGTGGTGGAAACCGGTGCCCTGGTTCGCCTGTGGCAGGGCCACGACGAACGGGAAGTGGTGGTGCAGGCCCTGTCCGACAAGCGCGGCAAGGCCGAAGCGGCGCAACAGCTATACCAGGAAACACAGGACAGCATTGAACGACGGGAACGCAACGCCCAGGCGCGCAAACTCAACAGCCAGTTTGCCCCCAGCCCCGAGCGGCGGCCCGACAAGAAAGAAAGACGTACCCTGCTTCGCATCAAGCAGGGCAACTGAGCCGAGACAGGACCCATTATGAACAAACCCGATCAACTTCACCGTTATCTGTTCGACCATTACCAGGTTCGCGGCGAGCTGGTACAGCTGCAGCACAGCTTTCAGCAGGTGCTTGAAGGTCAGCCCTATCCGCTGCCGGTGCAACGGCTGCTGGGCGAGCTGCTCACCGCCACCAGCCTGCTCACCGCCACCCTCAAGTTCGAAGGTCACATCACGGTACAACTGCAGGGCGACGGCCCGGTCAGCCTGGCGGTGATCAACGGCGATCACAATCAGCAACTGCGTGGCGTGGCCCGCTGGCAGGGGCAGGTTCCCGACAGCACCCGGCTGGCCGACCTGGTGGGCAAGGGCTATATCGCCATTACCATTACCCCCGACGACGGCGAACGTTACCAGGGCGTGGTGGAGTTGCATGAAAGCTCCCTCGCCGCCAGCCTGGAAAACTACTTCGCCCAGTCGGAGCAGCTGGCCACCCGTATCTGGCTGTTTACCGGCCTGCAGGGCGCCACCCCGGCCGCCGCCGGCATGCTGCTGCAGGCCCTGCCCAGTGAGGAAGAGGGCCAGCAGGACGACTTCGCCCATCTGGAAGCCCTGACCGATACCGTCAAGGCCGAAGAGCTGCTGCAACTGGATGCCCAGGAAGTGCTGTACCGGCTTTACAACCAGGAAGCGGTGCGGGTGTTCGATCCGCAAGCCGTCAGCTTCAAGTGCACCTGCTCCAAGGAAAAGTGCGAGCAGGCGCTGCTGCAGGTAGGCCAGCAGGAAGCCATGGAAATCATTCAGGAGCAGGGCAAGATCGAGATGCACTGCGACTACTGCGGCCATCACTACCGCTTTGACGGCAGCGACGTGCAGAGCCTGTTCGAGCAGACCCTGCACTGAGCAGAGAAGGTCAGCGCTCAGTCCCGGGGCGGCCTCACCGGCCCGGGTTTATTTTTTAACGTTTCCCTTACTCACACCGCCCAACTTGCCCTGTTTGTTCATTAATAATCAAAATAAAAGCACAGCACATTAACAGTACAGCAGCATAAAAAACGCCATTTTCACCAACATTCTCTTAATTCGTGTCGCAAAATTATAAATTTTGAAGCAGATCCCCTAATTGATATTTAAATCTTGATATCCTCAGGTTTCAAAAAATTCAAATAACCAAGCAAACCCCTCTGTACCAAATCCAGGAGTGAACAATGACGCCCAAGGCGCAACAACTAGGCTTGTCCCGCTACGGTATTACCGACGTCACCGAAGTGCTTTACAACCCTTCCTACGATCTGCTGTTTGAAGAAGAAACCCGTGCCGATCTGGAAGGCTTCGAGAAGGGCGTGGTCACCAGCCTGGGCGCCGTGGCCGTGGATACCGGTATCTTTACCGGCCGCTCCCCCAAAGACAAATACATAGTGCGCGACGACGTGACCCGCGACACCGTGTGGTGGGCCGATCAGGGCAAGAACGACAACAAGCCCATGAGCCAGGACACCTGGGAACAGCTCAAGGGCCTGGTCACCCAACAGCTGTCCGGCAAGCGCCTGTTTGTGGTGGACACCTTCTGTGGCGCCAACGCCGACACTCGCCTGGCGGTGCGCTTCATCACCGAGGTGGCCTGGCAGGCGCACTCGTGAAGAACATGTTCATTCGTCCGAGCGATGCCGAGCTGGAAAACTTCGAGCCCGATTTCGTGGTGATGAACGGTGCCAAATGCACCAACCCCAACTGGCAGGAGCAGGGCCTGAACAGCGAGAACTTCGTGGCCTTCAACCTGACCGAGCGGGTACAGCTGATCGGCGGTACCTGGTACGGCGGCGAAATGAAAAAGGGCATGTTCTCCATGATGAACTACCTGCTGCCGCTGAAGGGCATTGCCTCCATGCACTGCTCCGCCAACGTGGGCCAGGACGGCGACGTGGCCGTTTTCTTCGGCCTGTCCGGCACCGGCAAAACCACCCTGTCTACCGATCCCAACCGCCAGCTGATCGGCGACGACGAGCATGGCTGGGACGACGACGGCGTGTTCAACTTTGAAGGCGGCTGCTATGCCAAGACCATCAAGCTGAGCCAGGAAAACGAGCCGGAAATCTACGCCGCCATTCGCCGCGACGCCCTGCTGGAAAACGTCACCGTGCGGGAAGACGGCACCGTCGACTTTGACGATGGCTCCAAGACCGAGAACACCCGGGTGTCCTACCCCATCCACCACATCGACAACATCGTCAAGCCGGTGTCCAAGGCCGGTCACGCCAAGAAGGTGATCTTCCTCACCGCCGACGCCTTTGGCGTGCTGCCGCCGGTGGCCAAGCTGACCCGGGATCAGGCCCAGTATCACTTCCTGTCGGGCTTTACCGCCAAGCTGGCCGGTACCGAGCGGGGCATCACCGAGCCCACCCCGACCTTCTCCAGCTGCTTTGGTGCGGCCTTCCTGAGCCTGCACCCGACCCAGTATGCCGACGTGCTGGCCAAGCGCATGGACGCCGTGGGTGCCGAAGCCTACCTGGTGAACACCGGCTGGAACGGCACCGGCAAGCGGATTTCCATCAAGGCGACCCGTGCCATCATCAACGCCATCCTCGACGGCTCCATCGAGAACAGCGACTTCGTTACCCTGCCCTATTTCAACGTGGCCATTCCCACCGAACTGCAGGGCGTGGAAGACGCGTCCATCCTGGATCCGCGCAACACCTATGCCGACGCCGATCACTGGGATACCAAGGCCCAGGATCTGGCCCAGCGCTTTGTGAACAACTTCGAGAAGTTCACCGACACCAAGGAAGGGCAGGCCCTGGTGGCCGCCGGCCCGCAGCTGTAAGCTCGGCTCAATACAGCCCATAAAAAACCCCGGCTTCGGCCGGGGTTTTTCGTTTGGGCATTACTGTAACGGCAACTGCTGGTTCCATTCACTCAGCCAGCCGGCAATGGCCTCCGCCGGCATCGGATGGGAGATGCCGTAACCCTGCACATAATGGCAGCCCAGCTGCTGCAGCCGCTCGCCCAGCTCAGGCGCCTCCATGCCCTCCGCGACCACCACCATGCTCAGCGCCGCCGCCAGCTGCACCACCCCTTCCACCATGCTGACATCGGTGGGGCTGGTCAGCAGATCGGTAATAAAGCGCCGGTCGATCTTGATGATATCCACCGGCAGGCTGTTGAGGTGCACCAGAGAGGCATACCCGGCACCGAAATTGTCGAGAGAAATGGTCAGCCCCAGCCGGCGACAATGCTCCAGCACGCCGGCCACCCGCTTGATGTCGCCGCTGACCGCCGTTTCCTGAAACTCCAGCTCCAGCCGCTCCGGCGCCACCGCCGGATAGAGGCCCAGCAGGTATTGCAGGTTGCTGTAAAAGTCGTCGTGCAGCAGCTGGCCGGCGCTCACATTAAAGCTGGCATGATAGTTCTGGCCGCTTTCCAGCCAGACGGTCATCTGCTGCAACAGCCGCCGAATCACCCACTGGCCCAGCTCAAACTCCATGTCGCTGTCGAGCACCGCAGGCAGAAACTCCGCCGGTGTGAGCATGCCCTTTTGCGGGTGCTGCCAGCGTAACAGGGCTTCCACCCCCATCATGCGCCGGCTGAACAGGTCGATTTTAGGCTGGTAATGCAGCAGAAACTCGTCGTTGGCCAGGGCCCGGTGCAGCTCTTCATAGAGCCGGTGGCGCTCCTGATCCTGCGCATGCAGGCCGGGTTCAAAAAACACATGGCGGCGCTTGCCCTGCTTTTTGGCCTCGTACATGGCCTTGTCGGCATAACGCAGCAGGGTCTGGCCATCCTTGCTGTCTTGCGGATACACCGCCACCCCGATGCTCGCCGACACCCGCGCCTGGTGCCCGTCCAGCCTTACCGGGGCATCAATGGCGGCCAGCACCCGGTCCAGGATTTCGGTGCATTCCAGCGGCTGGTGCAGCCCGGTGATCATCAGCGCAAACTCGTCGCCCCCCAGCCGGGCCACCACGTCGCAGCTGCGGATCACCAGCGCCATGCGCCGGCCCATTTCCACCAGCAGCCGATCACCGGCGGCATGCCCCAGGGAATCGTTGACCTGCTTGAAGCCGTCCAGATCCAGGTAGCACACCGCCAGCATGGTGCCGTCCCGGGTCGCGGTGGCCATGGCCCGCTCCAGCAGCTCGCTGAACAGCTGGCGGTTGGGAATGCGGGTCAGGGAATCATACAAGGCGCGCTGGCGCAGCTCGGCCTCGTGCCGTTTGATATGGCTGATATCGGTCAGAATAATGGCATGGTGCTGTACTCGGCCGCGCTCGTCGCGGATCACCGACACCGACAACAGCAAGGCGCAGCGGCTGCCATTGCGCCGTCGAATGGTGCACTCACCCTGCCAGTGCGCCGGGCTGTGCAGATCCGCCGGCAGGGTTGGCCCCTCCTGGCTGTCGGTATCATGCTCAAACAGGGTCGCGGCACGCCCTATCATGTCCTCGGGCTGGTAGCCGGTAATACGGGTAAACGACGGATTGATGTGGATCACGCTGTTGTTGGCATCAGTCAGCACTATGCCGTCGTAGCTGGCCTCAAACACACTGGCTGCCAGCCGCTGCTGGGTTTCCAGGGCGCGTTGCTCGGTGATGTCGTGCCCCACGCAGATCATGTCGCCGTTGGGCAGCATGATATTGGCCCACAGGGTGGTCAGCCGGCGGCCGTTGCGATCAGCCGGATGCCATTCGCGAAACTCTGACCCCTTCAGCTCCCGGAAGGTGGCAATCACGCCGCTGCGCTCTTCGGGATCCGGGTAAAACAGTTCTATGGGCGCCGGGTGCTGTTTTAGCTCCTCGAAGCGCCAGCCAAACACCCGCTCGCATTCATCATTCCACAGAATGCAGCGCCCCTCGGTATTAAAGCCGTTGATCAGTATGGGCACGTGCATAAACAGCGTCTTCAGCCGGCTGAGCAGGCGCCCGGACGACTCATCCAGCTGCAGCTGGCGCGCATCCAGCTCGGTTTCCCGCCACAGCAGGGCGCCGTGGCGGGCCAGGATGTCGAGCCGTTGCCGGCCCGAGTCGGTCAGGGCGGCGGGCGCCCCGGCAAACTCCAGCAGCAGCAGGCCGCGCTGAGTGCCCCGCGCCACCGGCACCGCCATAAAAGCGGCCTGACTGTCGAGCTGCAACTCGGGGCCGGTGAGCCCGCAGTAAAACCGCCGTTGCCGCCACACGGCCAGGTAATGGCACTCGCGCCAGCCCCGCAGGCGGCGCCCCAGCACCCGGCTGACACCGCCGCCCCCGTGGTGAAAAAAGACGAAACAGGCCCGCTCTGCGCCGGCGGCGGCGGCGGTCTGCTCACAGAGCTGACGCCACTCCCGAACCTGCTCATCGAGCACCTCGGCTGCCTTGCCTGCGCGGTTATCGTCCTGATGGTTCTGCGCTCGCATCTTGCTGCTGATCCTGATGATTCGCTCTGTCGAAGCGGCTGAGTCCACTGCTTACGTCACCGTGACGGCGGTGATTGATATTCAAGCATAGAACAGCTCCTGCACAACGCGCTGCCTCAGCGGCGCTGCCACAGCTCCCGGGCGACCTCGAAAAATCCCTTTGCCAGCAGGCTGGCCTGGCCGTCATTGCGCATGACCAGGGCACCGACCCGGGCCATGGCCGGCAGGATCAGCGGCCGGCACTCCACCCCCGGCAACTCCCTGAACAACACACTGCCCGCCGGGATCAGGGCACAGCCCAGACCGGCGTGCACCCAGCGCATCAGGCGGTAAACGGAATCGGACGTCAGCACCGGATTGAGGGTCACGCCTTCCCGCGCAAACTGGGTGTCGAGGTAATGGCGAAAATACATGCCTGGCTTGGGCAGGCATAACGGCAGTCCGGTCAGATCCATCGGCCCTGGCCGGGCCGGCAAGTGCTCACGCCAACCCGGCCCAAAGGCCACCACCACCCCCTGCTCGGGCAGGGCCAGGCTGTCGAAACGGGCCAGCACCTCGGGCTCGAAAAAGCCGCCGCCAATGTCGAGGGTATTGTGATTGAGCCCGTCGAGAATGGCGTCGGCGGTCATGTCGTTGATCTCAAAACTGACCCCGTCATGACGGTGACGCAGCTCGGCCAGCACCGGACTCAAATCCATGCAGCTGAGGGGCACCAGCCCCAGCCGCACCGTGCCGGTAAGCCGCCCCTTCATGGCGTCCACTTCCAGCCGCAGGTTGTCATACTGGCTGAGCAGGGTGCGGGCCCGGGCCAGCACCCGTTCACCTTCCGGGGTAAAGCCCTCGAACTGCCGACCCCGGCGCACCAGGGCCACGCCCAGCTCCTCTTCCAGCTGGCGCAGCCGCATCGACAGGGTCGGCTGAGTCACACAGCAGGCCCGAGCGGCCCGGCCAAAATGACGCTGTTCGGCCAGGGTACATAAGTAGTGCAGTTGCTTGATATCCATTCAGCCAGGCCTTTCATCACGATTTAATATCGATAATCTTATCTTTAATAAATTATCTCTATCACTATATCGACTCTTTCAATTAGAAAGACACACGCCGGATCCTTACACTGAACCCAAACCGTCCGCCGGATACCGCCATGTTTGACCCCGACGCCCTGCCCGATTACCAGTTTGTCACCACCCTCAGCGGAGACAGTCACGCCCTGGCCAGCGAGGTGCCCCTGGCCGTGGTGCTGAATGGCATCAGCCATGCGGTCATGATGGTCAGCCCCAACCAGCTGGACGCCTTCGTGACCGGCTTTTTGCTGAGCGAGGGCATCATTCGCCATCACCGGGAAATTCACGATCTGGAGTTTCACTGGCGGGACCGGGCACTGGAGGCCAGTGTCACCCTGGCCAACGGCAGCCACTACCGCTGGCAGGAGCACCGGCGAAGCCTGGCCGGTCGCACCGGCTGTGGCCTGTGCGGGCTGGAGTCTATCGGACAGGCCCTGCCCGACCTGCCCCCCCTGCCCGCCACCTCCCTGCCGCCGCTGACCACGGTCGAAGCCCTGCGCCGCCAGCTGGACGACTGGCAACCCCTGGGGCAGGAGTGCGGTGCCCTGCACGCGGCCTTTTACGCCGACGACCAGGGTCGAATCCAGCATTCCTGCGAAGACGTGGGCCGGCACAATGCCCTCGACAAGCTGCTGGGCTGGCATCACCGCCACGGCTTGGGCTCCGGCGGCATGGTGCTGATCACCAGCCGCTGCAGCGTGGAGCTGGTGCAAAAAATGGCCCGCGCCGGCCAGCCCACCCTGATTACCCTGGCCGCCCCCACCGAGCTGGCGGTACGCCTGGCCCGGACCCTGGGCCTGAACCTGCTGCACCTGCCGCGCCGCCAGGGGCCGCGCGTGTATTCCTGTCATGCACCAGCACCTCAAACCCCGTAGGGGCGCGACCGGCGGGCAAGCCAGCGACGTCTCTGCCCCCCCAGAAACACCAAAGCCAGCCCCGAGTGGCTGGCTTTTTGTGCCCTTTACGAACTTGTGGTTCGTTGCTGCTGCGCTGCTGCACTCCTGTTTAAAGTACCGCGCTTGGGGTGCGCACCGGCAGGGTATGTCCGGCTTGCGGCAGGCTCCGGTGATGCCGGTCTGCTGTTCCCGTTAAGGTGAAATCATAGTAACCCCAAGCCGTGAGCGAGTGGTTGCAAAGTTACCCTCATCAAACACCCTTTCGGCAATCATTCACCCCATATACACTAAAAGACAATGAGTTATTGTTTTGGAGTGTGAATGTGAGCAAACTGATACAACTGGATCGCACCGACAGGCGCATTCTCGATCTGATGCAGCGCCACGGCCGCATCAGCAATCTGGAGCTGGCCGAGCGGGTGGGCCTGTCGCCTTCGCCCTGCTCGCGCCGGGTCAAGGCACTGGAAGACGCCGGCCTGATTGCCGATCACGTTACCCTGCTCGACGCCGCCAAGCTGGGGCTGACCCTGCAGGCCTATATTCATATTTCCCTCGACCGCCACACCCCCGAGCGCTTTGAAACCTTTGACGCCGCCGTGCTGAGCTTTTCCGAAGTGCTGGAATGCGACCTCATCACCGGCACCGAGGCCGACTACCAGCTCAAGGTGATCGTGCGCGACATGGAGCACTACCAGCAGTTCCTGCTGGGCAAACTGACCCGGCTGGACGGCGTGACCGGCGTGCGTTCCAGCTTTGTGCTGCGGCGCATCAAACACGACACCGCCCTGCCACTGGATCATCTGGCTTAAGAGCGTGAGGGACGAGGCGTAAGGAGTGGGGTGAAAATCATGATGAGCTGCGAGCAGCACGACTATATCGAAATCGCCTGTCTGTACCGTTATCCGGTGCGGCTTACCCTGACCAATGGCGAGCACATCGCCGGCGTGGCCCTCGACACCGCCCGTAATGATGACCAGGAAGAGTGCCTGAAGCTGCGCATCGGCGACGAAGTGCGGTTGCTGCCCCTGGCAAGCCTGGCCTGCATGATCGCGGCACGGCCCAACCCGCACTTCGTTCAGGTCGACTTCGACTGAGCCGTTACACCAGATTGCGGGCCGTGCCCTGACGGCAGAAGCGGCTGCTGTCGTAATACAGCAGGCCATGGCGCCGTGCCAGGGGCGCCAGCCGGCGGGCGATTTGCCGGCCCATGCGCTGGCCGTTGCGGCTGGTGTAGTCGGCGTCGAACTGCATGGCCGGCGGCGCCGGCAGGGCCTCGGGCAGCGCCTTGGCCAGCGGTGGCGACAGCACTCGGCACACCAGCTCGCTCACCACCCGGTTAACCGCCGAGCCCACGCCGTAGCCCTGCCATTCCGGCAGCAGATAGAGGCTGTTCAGGGTCATTTCCAGCGCCGGTGCCGGTCGCGCTTCGGGAATATCAACGGCAAAGCTCAGCACCCAGTTGCCCACCATGCGGGGCGTGCCGGTGTCGTGGTCCAGCAGCGCCACATTACAGCGATAGTCCATGCCGAAGTCATGAATACGCGGCGCCGCATCGGCCCACTGCTTGCTGGGCTGGGTTTCGCCCCAGAACAACGGGCGGGGCGCGTAGACATCCTCGTGCTCATTCAGGGCATGATGGCGAAAGCCTTCAAACAATGGCCGGTGTGCGGGATGGTGCCAATCCATCAGCTCGAGGGAGAGCCGGTCGAGCCATTCCGGCAGCAACCAGGGGTAATCGGAAAATTCGTCACGCAGCCGGGTGTGGTCCAGCAGGTGATTGAGGGTCCGGTGCCCGCGTTTAAGGTGAGTAACCTCGCGGACAAAGGCGTGTTTAAGGTGTTTGAACAGGGGATAGGTTTGGGCCGCCACCCGCCGGCGTTGGGCAGGCATCAGGTAAACCACCCCTTCTCGCTGTATTCACCGGTGGCCACACACAACAGGGGCCGCGCCGCCAGGCTGATTCCACCCGGCTCCATACAATGAGCAAACCGCATAGGCTTTGTCTCCATTTTCGACACAAAGCGAGCCATTGTAAGGCGAGGGGCAGGAAAGTAAAGACATGGCCTAGCGGGATGGAGTCAGTAAAACCTTCTTACATTAAATAATGCCTGTGGCTCGGAAAAATGCTGATTGCCCGCGTATGAGAAACCGATATCCAGTGCGTAGTCTGCAACTCGATAGGTATTGAGAATCTCAATATTATGGATGAAATCACTACGATTGAATTCATTGAAAATGAGGCGATACTTCAGGTTCAACTTGGAGTCATTGGCAAGGTACAGAAACGAGCCCATCTCGAGTTGCGGGTTCAGCCATACGCCATGACCACTGGCAGACAGGCCCGAGCCCAGTGTCACATAGTTCAATACACTTGGCCTGCTGTGACCGGCCATGCCCAGAGCCCCATCTACATGAAACCGACGATTGGTACTGTAGCTTTCGTAGCCGCCTCGCTCCCAGAGCAGCCGAAAACGACCAGACAGTCCGCCAATCACCTCATCGTGGGGAAGATAACTTTCAATGCCATACAGCACCACTTCGTCTAGGTAAGCGCGATCCTTGTCTATGCCTACTGTGCTTTTGAGCACCTGCAACGTCGATTCGCTGAATGCATTTCTGTTGTCATCAAGCTGCAAGTGTGAGGCTGGTAGCCAAGACAACAACACATTGGCATCATGCTCACGAGACCTGACTCCCATCATTAACTGCGAATCGGCAGCTCGTTGCACCGGATTCTTGTAATCGGAAAGATCAACTACGAAATGCTCGAAGTCTGCTCCGCTTCTCATCATGCTGGAACGGTTACTATCATACTGCCTTTTATTTATTTTCCCTTCAGAATAAAGCCACTCATTAAGAGCTTTTCTGTATTCATGCTCCAACATGGCACTAGTACTATCGCCTACCTTGACTGGCGGCAAGCTATTGTTAGCTTTGTCGGTAAGGCTCTGCAACAACCTCTGCTTTTCTGAAAAACCAAGGTTTTCACCAAATGCCCGGACTTTCCAGCCCAAAGATGGCGATATACTCACAGGACCAGCCAACTCACTTTCATTGACGTATTTAATTACATCAAGTGGACTTAGCCACTCTTCACTATGCTTCAGCAATGCAGGTTCGACAATGGCCAGAATATCTAGTGTCAGTGTTGCGCAATTATTGGTATGGAAATAGTAATCAATCTTCTTGCCTTTCAGCTCCCACAGATGCAGACGGATGAGTTCACGGTTGAAGTCGCTCATTACCAAGCTGTACTCGTAAACGTTCCTGCCCTCAATATCCTTATAATAACGCTTGGCTTCTTCATAGGGCGATACAATAAAATAACCGTCCTTGCCGGTTACAAGCGCCTCAAATAGGATCACTGGAAGATTGAATCCCTCTACCTCAGTGAAGTAGGAAACTGCATGGGCTCGGTGATCTTCCTTGTCTTTCATCTTAATGAATGAGTGCCCCATAAAGCTGCTGGGGCTGAGAAGGTTCTCTGATGCATAAACCAGGCTAATGTCATCCGCAGGAACCTGAAGAGTATACTCATACAGTTCCTCACAATGTTCAAAGTTCGGAGCCTCCTCACTCAGGAATCTGGACATCCACAGTGACCTGGCCGGAAAACGGCACAAGTAATGCGGCCTTTGCTCCATGCTCACATATGCTCTCAGATTACTCTCGAACTCTGCTTTCAGGTCTCCCTTGCTACCGGACAACAAAAACGCTGGATCAATGATCTTCGGCTTTCCACTCTGAAAATGAAATAGTGAAGCCAGTTGAGCCTTCTCATCAGCAGAAAGCTTCAGGAACTCGCTTTCTTCGGCTACAGCTCCTTGGAAAATCAAAAAAAAAGAAGCCCAGAGGCTTCTTTTTATCCAGCTGGTAAATGCCATTACTGAGGACACTTGATCTCGACGGAGTCCTGATAACGCCACATCTTTTCGGTTGCATAGTCGGTAGTAGAACCGAACGCGCCACCAGAAAGAATGTTGACAAAGAATGTCGGCTCAACTTCCTTGTTCAGCGCAATCTGCTGCTCACAACCTTGAGTTACAACAGAAAGAGTCTTGTCCTTGTTTTCTTTTTGAACGGTGATGATGCCAGGCGCATTCTGAGTACGTCCGTCAATCTGTACCTGCAGCTTCTGAGAAGAGGAAGAAACAACGTTAATACGCTGGGTCTTGTCGGTTAGAATACTGGCACAGCCAGACAGAGAGATAACAACACCGGCAGCAATAGCAAGCTTCATTTTGCTCATGGGGGATTTCCGTGCTTATTGATTTCCATTTGAGGACGGCAATTATGAAGGTGCGACAAATTTTGTCAACACCCCAAAGGAAGGGCGATAGCAATAGGTAAGCTATGCTTTGGACAGTAGCACATCAGCATAATTATTATGCCCCCTCACTCCCCAAAATCCATCGACAGAAACAGTCGGCGGTAACCGGTGGGCACCGGGGGTGAGCGATGCCACAAACCCCGGCCTTCCTCTCCTTCCCAGCCGTCACCCTTCATTAGCGCCACCTCGCCCACCGCCAGTTGCTGCCATTGCTCCGGCTCCTTGCCACCCTCTGCCAGCAACTGATCCCGCTGCGGCGTGTTCAGCCAGTGGGTGCCCGGTCCGGAATAGGTGCTCACCAGCCGGCAGGGCAACCGGTCCACGTGAAAGCGCGGGCACATGGCAGTTTGCAGGCTGGCCAGGCGCACCCCCACCCGCTGCAGTTCAAACAGGCAGGCAAACATTTCCGCCAGTTGCTGCACGTCCTCGGCCAGGGCCTGGCGGCCGGAGAAGTCCGGCAGCTGTTTGCTCAGCGCCTCGGCAACCGTGTCCGGCGGCAGCAGCTCTCGCACACTGATGCGGCTGCCCGCCTGCAGCAGCTGCTGAACATAACCCTCCACATCGGCCGGCAAAGGCCGCTGCCATACCGCCAGATTACAGTCGGGCTGGTAGATACGGGAAAAGATCCCAGGTTCGCTGCCCTGCATATCGACAGGGGCACCAGGGGACAACAGCGCTTCGGGAGTACTCATGACCGGAATTCCTTGCTGATACATGGGATAACTTATGTTACGTTATAACAACTACATTCATCATAAACCATGGCAAGCAAGCGGAGCAAACACCATGTCCAGCCCTTCCCCCCTACCCGTTACCGTGCTGTCCGGTTTTCTCGGCGCCGGCAAAACCACGGTGCTGAACCATATCCTCACCAATCGTCAGGGTCTGCGGGTAGCGGTGATCGTCAATGACATGAGCGAGGTGAACATCGATGCCGCCACCGTGCAGCAGCAGGTAAGCCTGCACCGGGGCGAAGAGCGGCTGGTGGAAATGAGCAACGGCTGCATCTGCTGCACCCTGCGCGAAGATCTGCTGCTGGAAGTGCGCCGGCTGGCCGACGAGGGTCGTTTCGACTGCCTGGTGATCGAGTCCACCGGCATTTCCGAGCCCATGCCGGTGGCAGAAACCTTTACCTTTGAAGGCGAGGATGGCCAGCGTCTCAACGACATCGCCCGGCTCGACACCCTGGTGACGGTGGTGGACGCGGTCAACTTTCTGGCCGACTTTCAGGCCGCCGAGGCCCTGGCCGAGCGGGGCGAGCACCTGGGTGAAGACGATGAACGCAGCGTCACCGACCTGCTGATCGAGCAGGTAGAATTCTGCGATCTGCTGCTGATAAGCAAGACCGATCTGGTGACCGACGCGCACCTGGCGGAGCTCACCGCCATCCTGGCCCGGCTTAACCCCGAAGCCGAGATCCTGCCCATTCGCCGGGGCGAGGTGCCGCTGAACAAGGTGCTGGGCACACAGCGTTTCGATTTCGAGCGCGCCGCCCGCGCCCCCGGCTGGCTGCAGGAGCTGCGCGGCGAACACCAGCCCGAAACCGAGGAATACGGCATTGGCAGCTTCGTCTATCGCGCCCGCCGCCCGTTTCACCCTCAGCGGTTCTTTGATTTTCTGCACCGGCCTAAAGAGCAGGGCCGACTGCTGCGCTCCAAGGGCTTTTTCTGGCTGGCCAGCCGAATGAATGTTGCCGGCCAGTGGAGCCAAGCCGGCGGCATCGCCTACCACGGCGGCGCCGGCCGGTTCTGGCAGGCGGTGCCCGAGCAAGACTGGCCCGAGGACGAAGAAAGCCGGGAGCACATTATGGCTAGCTGGGCCGAACCCTACGGCGACCGCCGCCAGGAGCTGGTGTTTATCGGCCAGGGCCTGGACCAGACCGGGCTGTGCCGCGAGCTCGACGCCTGCCTGCTCACCGACGAAGAGATGGAGCAAGGCGTTTGCGCCTGGCAACGGCTGCCCGATCCCTTCCCGGCCTGGGAGTAGACGGCACGGACCCCGCTGGCGCACAATACTCGCCATTGTCGAGCCATTGAGTCCGTTCAATGAAAACCAATTTGATCACCCGCGCCGGCTGGCACAAGCTGGACGACGAGCTCAAGCACCTGTGGAAGGTGGAACGTCCCGCCGTGACCCAAGCGGTGTCGGAAGCCGCCGCCCTTGGCGATCGCAGCGAAAATGCCGAATACATCTACGGCAAGAAGCGGCTGCGGGAAATCGACCGCCGCATCCGCTACCTGATGAAGCGGCTGGAAGCGGTGAAAATCGTCGATCACGACCCGCGCCAGAACGGCAAAGTGTTCTTTGGCGCCTGGGTCGAGCTGGAAAACGACGAGGGCGATATTGCCCGTTACCGCATCGTCGGCCCCGACGAAATCGACACCAAAAACAACCACATTACCATCGACTCGCCCATGGCCCGGGCGCTGATCGGCAAGCAGGTGGATGACGAAGTACAGGTCCGCACGCCCTCGGGCGTTAAGGAATGGTACGTCAACCACATTCGCTACACTCCGTTTGAAGATTAATTTATGACCAACATCAATCATATTCTGGCGCAGGAGCTGGGCGTGGCCCAGGCCCAGGTCAACGCCGCCGTGGGCCTGCTCGACGAGGGCGCCACGGTTCCTTTTATTGCCCGCTACCGCAAGGAAGCCACCGGCGGCCTGGACGACACCCAGCTGCGCAACCTCGACAGCCGGCTGGGCTATCTGCGCGAGCTGGAAGACCGCCGTGCGGTGATCCTCAAGTCCGTGGACGAACAGGGCAAGCTGAGCCCGGCGCTCAAGGCCGAACTGCTGGCCGCCGACACCAAAACCCGGCTGGAAGATCTCTACCTGCCCTTCAAGCCCAAGCGCCGCACCAAGGGCCAGATTGCCATCGAGGCCGGCCTGGCCCCGCTTGCCGATACTCTGTTTACCGACCCCAGTCAGGATCCACAGCGGCTGGCGGAGCAGTTCGTCAATGCCGAGGCCGGCGTGATTGATGCCAGGGCGGCGCTGGACGGCGCCAAATACATACTGATGGAGCGCCTGGCCGAGCAGGCGGATCTGCTGGAAGCGGTGCGTACTTACCTGCAACAGCACGGTCAGCTGCAGGCCCGGGTAGTGGAAGGCCAGGAGCAGAGCGGCGCCAAGTTCAAGGACTACTTCGAGCATAATGAGCCCATTGCCAAGGCACCATCCCACCGGCTGCTGGCCATGCTGCGCGGCCGCAACGAAGGTGTGCTGTCATTGGGGCTGGTGGTGGACAACGACGCCGAGCGTCATCCCTGCGAAAGCATTATCGCCCGCCATGCCGGCTGGCAGGACCAGGGCCGCCCCGCCGACAAATGGCTGGCGGGCGTGTTCAGCTGGACCTGGCGGGTCAAGCTGTCGCTGCAAATGGAAACCGAGCTGCTGGGCCAGGCCCGGGAGCGGGCCGAGGAAGAAGCCATTCGCGTGTTTGCCCTTAACCTCAAGGATCTGTTGATGGCCGCCCCCGCCGGCGCCCGCGTCACCATGGGGCTGGATCCGGGCATTCGCACCGGGGTCAAGGTGGTGGTGGTGGACCACACCGGCAAGCTGCTGGAAGCCGCCACCGTGTATCCGTTCCAGCCCCACAACAAGGTGGAGCAGAGCCTGCGCACCCTGGGGGAGCTGTGCCGCAAGCATGGGGTCAGCCTGGTGAGCATCGGCAACGGCACCGCTTCCCGGGAGACCGAGCGGCTGGTGGAGCAACTGATGAAGCAAAGCCCGGAGCTCAAGCTGCAGAAGGTGGTGGTGAGCGAGGCCGGCGCTTCTGTCTATTCCGCCTCGGAACTCGCCGCCAACGAGTTTCCGGATCTCGATGTGTCCCTGCGCGGGGCAGTAAGCATCGCCCGCCGGTTGCAGGACCCGCTGGCGGAGCTGGTGAAGATCGATCCCAAGAGCATCGGCGTGGGCCAGTATCAGCACGATGTGTCCCAGACCCAGCTGGCCCGCAATCTGGAGGCGGTGGTGGAAGACTGCGTGAACGCCGTGGGCGTGGACGTCAACATGGCCTCGGCCCCGCTGCTGGCCCGGGTATCGGGGCTCACCCCCACCCTGGCCCAGAACATCGTCGCCTGGCGTGACGAACAGGGCGCCTTTGCCGACCGCAGGCAACTGCTCAAGGTGCCCCGGCTGGGGCCCAAGGCCTTTGAACAGTGCGCCGGCTTTTTGCGCATTCAGGGCGGCAAAAACCCGCTGGACGCCTCGGCGGTGCACCCGGAAGCCTACCCGGTGGTGACCCGCATGCTGGAGCGGCTCAAGCAGCCGGTAAAGGAGGTGCTGGGCAATGCCGGCCTGCTCAAGACCCTGGATCCGAAAGACTACACCGACGAGCACTTCGGCCTGCCCACGGTGCAGGACATTCTAAAAGAGCTCGACAAGCCGGGCCGGGATCCCCGTCCCGAGTTCAAGACCGCACGTTTTATGGACGGGGTGGAAAAGCCCGCGGATCTCGTTCCCGACATGGTGCTGGAAGGGGTGGTGACCAACGTTACCAATTTCGGCGCCTTTGTGGACATCGGTGTGCATCAGGACGGCCTGGTGCATATCTCGGCGCTCACCGACCGCTTTGTGCAGGACCCGCGCGAGGTGGTGAAGGCCGGCGACATCGTCCGGGTCAAGGTGCTGGAGGTGGACTTGCAGCGCAACCGCATCGCCCTGACCATGCGCCTGGATCAGAGTGCCGCCGAGCATGCCGAGGGCAAGAGCGTGCCACGCCGGGATGATCGCGCCCGGAGCGGCAAGCCTGCCGGCCAGCGCCAACAGCGTCCAGCCCGTCGTGAGCAAGCAGCACCGCAAGGGGCCATGGGCGCGGCCCTGGCGGCGGCGCTGCAGAAAAAAAAGTAAGTTGGAACCAAGGAAGCGGTCTTTTGGTCATGCCCATGAAGATGGGCATCCAGAACAGACGTGCACAGTTTCAAACACAGCGCCGTTTGTGGCATGGGCACGGGGGTGACGGGAGAAAATGGGCGTGACCAAAGAGAGAAAAATCTGCTCGGACGCCTGCCATGGTTTGCCGGGCAGAGGTGGATTGGCTGTCATATAGTAAGGGCAGTCTGTTTGCCATTCGGAGACTGCCATGACACCACTGCAGGACAGGGCCGCCGGCGCCCTGATGGGCGCCTTTATTGGCGAGGCGCTGGGTGTGGGGCCGCACTGGTATTACGATCTCGGTGCCCTGCGCCGGGATCACGGCCACTGGGTAAGCGACTATCGCGCGCCCCTGCCCGGCCGCTATCACGAGGGCCTGCAGGCCGGTGACGGCTCCCAGCCCGCCTTTATTCTCAAGCTGCTGCTGCGCTCACTAACCGACTGCAACGGCTACGATCACACCGACTTCTGCCACCGGCTCGACACGCAACTGCTTCCCCTGCTGGACGGCACGCCCCGGGGCGGGCCCGGCGGTTATACCAGCCAGTCGATACGGGACGCCTGGCACAAGCGGGTGGAACAAGGGCTACCCTGGAGCGAGTGCGGCGGCCACGCCGACACCACCGAGGCCATGGAGCGCACTCTGGCGCTGGGAGTGCGCTATGCCCTAAACCCCACCCGGCTGGCCCAAACCGTGGCGGCCAACGCCGCCCTCACCCAAAGCGACGATAGCATACTGGCGATGACGGTGGCCTACAGTGCCGTGCTCGGCCAGCTGGTGCAGGGGCAGCCCTTCGACAGTCAGCTCTCAGCCCGGCTGATGAGCCTGGTGCAAAAGGGCGAACTGCCCTTTCATGCCGTGACCACTGGCGGGCTGAACCCGCCGGCGACCGGAGCCGAGCCGTCCCGGGCCGGAAACTTTGCTTCCCCCGATGCCCTGCTTACGCCATCCTGCCTGGCCATAGCGGCCCTTGATCCCGACGTGCGTATCGAACCGGCCTGGAAGGTGTCGCTGGTCTATGGCATGCCCTGCGCCAGCTATCATGTGCTGCCCGCCGTCTACTATCTGGTGGCGCGCTTTGCCGGCGACTTTGAGTCGGCGGTGCTGCACGCCATCAACGGCGGCGGCCAGAACCAGGCCCGGGCCATGCTGACTGGGGCGCTGGCCGGGGCTCAGTGCGGCCTGTCGGGCATTCCCGAGCGCTTTATCAACGGCCTGACCGATAACGGCCTGCTGCCCCTGTGCCGGACGCTGGCGCTGCAGATCGCGCCTTCGACGGGGTGAACCGGGTTTCTGCCTTTCATCCCGCCCTGTGCGATAATGATGCTCTTTGCCAGCTCAGGACTGCCATGCGCCTCGATAAATTCATCTGCAAAAGCACCGAACTGAGCCGGTCCGAGGCCCGGCGGGCCATTGCGGCCGGCGAGGCCCGGGTCAACGGTGAGCCAGTCACCCATGAGGCGGCCCAGGTGCACGAAAACAACCTGGTGACCCTGGCCGGCCAGCGGCTGGTGCCCCGCCCCTTCCGTTACCTGATGATGCACAAGCCCACCGGCACCCTGTGCTCCAATGTGGACGGCGTCTATCCGTCGCTGTTTCGCTGGCTGGATATCGACCGGCCCGATGAGCTGCACATTGTCGGCCGCCTCGACGCCGACACCACCGGCCTGGTGCTGCTCACCGACGACGGCCGCTGGTCGTTTACTATCACGCGCCCCGAGCAGCACTGCGCCAAGGTATACCGGGTCGGCCTGCGGGATCCGCTGGCGGAGCAGACCGCCGCCCGCTTTGCACAGGGCCTGTTGTTGCAGGGGGAAAACAAGCCCACTCAGCCCGCCAGGGTCGAAGCCAGCGGCCCCCGCGAGGCGCTGCTGACCATTACCGAGGGCCGGTTTCATCAGGTCAAGCGCATGTTTGCGGCGGTGGGCAACCGGGTTGTCAGCCTGCATCGAGAGCAGATTGGCGGCATTCGGCTGAATGTGCCCCCGGGGCAGTGGCGCCCCCTGAGCCAGGCCGAGATTGACGGCGTCTGATACCGCTTGCCCCCTTGCGCCGGCCTTGCGGGGAAAGCCTGCATCCCGTGTCAAACCCGGGTAAGATGCGAACGAGCCTTTTTATCCACCGCAGGAGCCAGCCATGTACCTTGAACTCGTTCCCTTCGATAACGACCATCAGCCGGCTATTCGCGCCGTGCGCAACGCCGTGTTTATTGAGGAGCAGCACATCAGCCCGGAGCTGGAATTCGACGGCCTGGACGACGACGCCATTCACGTGCTGCTGAGCATCGATGGCCAATGGGCCGGCACCGGCCGCATGCTGGATGACGGTCATATCGGCCGCATTGCCGTGCGCAAGGAATTCCGCGGCCTCGGGCTGGGGGCCAGGGTGGTGCAGGCACTGGTGGACGAGGCCGCCCGGCGGGGCCTGCCGCGGGTGTATCTGGGGGCGCAAAAATACGCCACCGGCTTCTACCGCAAGCTGGGCTTCACACCTTACGGAGACGAATTTCTTGACGCCGGCATCGTGCACATCGCCATGGAAAAGCCCCTGCACGGCTCCTAAGCCCGAAAAGCCAGAGCAACCAAAAATAACCATTTAACTGGAATTTAACACCACTATGGCATGGTTTTAACGCATAAAACCATGCCTTTCGTTTGTTTTGCACTCTAATTAAATTTCACTTTCCAGCGCTTTTTATGTACCATTGGCGCGTTCATGCATTGAATAAAGTGAATTGATGAACGTTTCCAACCTCAGCCTTGCCGAACAAAGGCTGGTCGCCGGACTCAGCGGCGGCTTCCTGCTCCTCTTCGTCATGCTCGCCTCTATCGACCTGCAACAGATGACCCACTGGATCAATCAGGGCTTTGCTTGGACTGCCGGCGTCTTTGGTCCCTTTTGGCAGTTGTGGATGCTGGCCAACCTGGTGATTGCCCTGGTGCTCGGTTTCTCCCGCTATGGCGACATTCGTCTGGGCGGCCACGAGGCCCCCGACAGCTCTACTTTTCGCTGGCTGGCGGTGATCATGTGCACCCTGCTGGCCGGGGGTGGCGTGTTCTGGTCCGCCGCCGAGCCCATGTATCACTATGTGACCACACCGCCGCTGTTTGCCGGCGGCGAGTCGGCGGTGTCGGCGGTCTCCGCCGCCCTGGCCCAAAGCTTTCTGCACTGGGGCTTTCTGGCCTGGGCGGCGCTTGGCACCCTGTCGGCCATCGTGGTGGTATACGCCCACTATCACAAGGGCCTGGCCATGCGTCCGCGTACCCTGCTTTATCCGCTGTTGGGCGAGAAGGTGGAAACCCACTGGCTGGGTACCCTGGCCGATGTGGTCTCCATTATTGCGGTGGCCGCCGGCACCATTGGTCCCATCGGCTTTCTCGCCACTCAGCTGGGCTTCAGCCTTGAGGCACTGCTGGGCTGGGAAAACAACTATGGCCTGCAATTGGCGATTCTGGGCGGTCTGGTGGCCCTTTACACCTTGTCCGCCTCGACCGGCATAGAAAAAGGCATTCAGTGGTTGTCGAGCGCCAATGTGGTGCTGGCGGTGGTGCTGCTGGCCATAATTCTGCTGGCAGGCCCGGGCCACTTCATCATTGATGCCTTTCTCAACGGCATGGGCACCTACCTGCAGGACTTTATGCCCCTGGCCCTGAACCGGCAGGACGAGGCCTGGCTGGGCTGGTGGACGGTGTTCTTCTGGGGCTGGTTTATCGGTTACGGCCCCATGATGGCGCTGTTTATCGCCCGCATCTCCCGTGGCCGCTCCCTGCGCGAGCTGGTGATGGCGGTGGCCATCATGGCGCCCCTGGTCACCAATTTCTGGTTCGCCAGCATAGGCGGCGCCGGCATCTTCTACGAGCAGGCCGCCGCCGGCGTGATCTCCGCACCTCTGCAGGAAAGCGGCCTGCCCGCGGCCCTGCTGGCGGTCACCCAGCAATTGCCCCTGGCCGAGCTGATGGTACCCGCCTTTTTGCTGCTCACGGTGATTTTCGTGGCCACCACCGGCGACTCCATGGCCTATTCCATCGCCATGGCCATCAGCGGCGAACACACCCCGCGCACCCGCCAGCGCATGTTCTGGGCTCTGACCATGGGGCTGGTGGCGGCGGTGCTGCTGCGCATGGGCGAAGGCGGCATCAATGCGCTGCAGTCCTTTATCGTGATCACGGCAGCGCCGGTGTCGCTGCTGCTGCTGCCGGTGCTCTGGACCGGCCCGCGCCTGGCCCACGCCATGGCCTATGAGCAGGGTATCGTGACTCAGGCGCCCCGCATCAGGGCCGCTGCCGACCGCGCATTCTGAGTGAGTTGCCGGTACCGCCTCTCCCGGCGGTACCGGCAGACTCAGAAGTAATACTTCAGAAGTAATACTGCAGCCCCACACCGTAGAGATTGTCTTCGTTTTCGGCGCGGTTCAGCAGATATTCGGCGTAAAGCTTGGCTCTGGGCATCAGGTAATATTCGGTGGCGAAAATCACCTTGTCTTCCCAGCGCTCGTGGGCGGGCTCATGCAGGCTCAGGCGATTGTAACCCAGGCCAACGGCGACCTGCTTATAGGTGTAGGACATCACCCCTTCCCAGTAATCAAAGCGAAAGCGGTCGATGCATGCCGGTCCGATCCAGCACACATCATCATAATTGGCCCGACCATGAGTCAGGGCGCCGTAAAACCCACCGGGGGAGCGGTAATTCAGGCCCAGCGCCAGGTTACGAATGTTGCCGTTGGGTTCGCTCTCTTGCCTGGTTTCCACCGCCAGCACCACCCCCAGGCCACTCTCCCCCTGGTAACCGGCAGACGCTCCGTACTGGGCCCGAGTACCCTGGTTATTATCCTGTTTGTTGGCATCATTAACGGCGTAGCCGGCGCGCAGATCCCAGCCATCACCGGCCCAGGTGACCTTGAGCTGGTCGTCCAGGGTAGTCTCGGTCATATAACCGTGGCCGCCAAACAGGTTAAAGACATCGGTCAGATCCCTGAGCTGGTTAAAGGGGCTGTCACTGCGCCCGACGGTCAGCTCCAGATCCTCTCGAATGCGCACCCCCAGCCAGACTTCATCCGCATAAATCCGGTCGCCGTAGCGGGAATCATTCAGCAGATCCCAGCTCAGTTCACCAATCAGGATCACATTGGCGTTCAGCCGGCCGGCACCGGACAGGCCCAACGAGGCCAGGGTATCGCCGCCGAAGGACTCGGCCCGATAGCCCTGCTGATAACCCAGAGCACCCAGGTTCTGCTCAACTTTACCGTGCAGCGCCAGCACCTGCTGCCGATCGTCCGTGCTCCAGGTCACGGCCATGGCCGAACTGGTCAAAAGAAAAAGGAAAAGGATTGCGCGCGTCATCACTGTTACCGGAAAAATCATGAAAAAGGGTGCTGACAACAGCACCCTTCTTGAATCGTCGTGTAATGACGAAAAGTTAACGGTAGAAGCTCTTCTTGTAAGAGTACTCGTTGCCGTTCACGTTCTTGTTGATGGTGACGCCCGCTTCAGAAACCTGCTTGTCAACGCTGTAGGTGTAGGTTTCACCGTTGGCCTTGGTAACGGTTTTGGTGAAAGACAGGGTGCCGTCTTCAGAGACGGTTTTGCTTACCTGAACATCGGCGTAACCGTTGTTATAGCTGTTGCTATAGGCGTTATTACCACCAAAACCGGCGTTGGCGGATGCAGCCAGTACCAGAGCAGCAGCGGAAATGACCCATTTGGCTTTTTGCATCTTTATCTTCCTTCTTAATGTGCTTTATGTGTTGGCCCGCGCTTACGTGACCACTGCGATAAAACGTTCACGGTGTAAGCTGGAGCCAGGGCCCTCTGACCGGTGAACGGAATAAATCCTACACCCACAAAATTGAACACAAAACACATTGATATTTGTATGCAAAATGTAAGCTGACGCAGTTTTTGCGACACCGACAGCGAATAAGCCCTGTCATGACGACAAGCCGGTTCTGTACGGAAGATAAAACCTGACCATAAAGACAAAAAAGTAAATTATGCTGGGTCAAACTTTGTCATTTGGTACTGATCTCATTCAGTTAGTAACGTTTTTAACTAAATCATTACGGTGGACGAAGACCGGGCAAGCACCAATTCGCACACAGTGACCGGCAACACAGTGCTAAAGCAAAAAGCGGGCATAGATGGGGTTGTGATCCGACACGCCGGGCATATTAATGGCCTCTGCCGAGCGCAGGTAAAGATCCCGGTAGAAGATGAAATCCAGCGGCTGACGCAGGTAGCTCTTTACATGGTGGGCATTTTCCATCACCGCCTGACGCAAGCCGGTGGCCCGGCAGAACTGCCGCAAGTAAAGCCGGCGCTGGCGGCTCCAGACATTGAAGTCGCCGGCCACGATAAGCGGCCCGACGTGGCGCAGCAGCTCGGCCCGCAGCAACTCCATCTCGTTCATAAACAGTCCGGCGTGCACAAAGTTGATGGCGTGCATGTTCACCACCAGCAGTGAGCCCTCGCCAGGCAACGGATGGCGAGTGAGGATCAGGCTCTTGTGAGTGGCGAAACGCAGCTCCCGGCTCTGGCTGAGCAGGGGCAGGACATCGTCAAAGGCGCAACGCCCGGCGGTGAGCACGCCAAACAATTGAGTGCGGGTCTGCATATTGGGCGACACCGCCCAGGACCAACCCTCCAGCCAGCTTTCACCCATGGGTGCCATACGGGCCTCCTGCAACAGCAGCAGGCCCGGTGCATAGCGTTCGGTCAGCGCCGTCAGGCTTTGCTGAAAGCGCGAGTCCTGGGTCAGCTTCTGGGTGTTCCAGCACAATACTCCCAGGCTGTCGCCGTCCAGGGGCAGGTGCTGGTGCAACAACCGGCTGGGAGTGACACGGGGCCTCAACATGATCTCTTCCGTTTCTGCTACAGGGCGTGTTGGCAAAGTGTAGGCCAGCAGCGGCGAGAACCGGAGCGGGCGGCTAGGCTTTAAACACCATCCATTGCCGGACAACAGCGTGCCTGCCGTTCACTCCCTGCTTGCCACTGCCATGGGCATCGACACTCACCAGGAACCGGTGGTGTTTCTGCGTGCCGACAGTGAAGTGTGCCGCGCCGAGGGGTTTATTGCCAACACCCGTATTCAGGTTACCGTCGGCGAGCACAGTCTGATCGCCACCCTCAACGTGGTCACCAACGAGGTACTGCCGGCCCGGCATATCGGATTTTCCCGCATCGCCTGGGAGCGCCTGGCCCTGCTCGGCGATGAGGAAGTTTCCGTACGCCACGCCCCGGTGCTGCACTCCATGAGCGCAGTGCGCAAAAAGATGTACGGCAACACCCTGTCGAAACGGGAAATGAACGACATCATTGCCGACATCAGCCAGCACCGCTATTCCGACATGCAGATCGCCGCCTTTCTGACCGCCTGTGTCGAACGGCTCGATACCGATGAGGTCATCGCCCTGACCCAGTCCATGGTGGACAGCGGCAAACGCCTGAGCTGGCCGACGCGGCTACAACTGGTCGACAAACACTGCATTGGCGGCCTGCCCGGCAACCGCACCACCCCCATAGTGGTGGCCATTGCCAGCGCCGCCGGTCTTATCATGGCCAAGACCTCGTCCCGAGCCATTACCTCCCCTGCCGGCACCGCCGATACCATGGAAGTGCTCACCCGGGTACACCTGGACCTGGCAGAAATCCAGGCCACGGTGCGCAAGGTCAATGCCTGCCTGGTGTGGGGCGGTGCCGTCAATCTGAGCCCGGCGGACGACATGCTCATTCGCATTGAGCGGGCGCTGGATATCGACGGCACCGGCCAGATGGTGGCCTCGGTGCTGTCGAAAAAAATCGCCGCCGGCTCCACCCACGTCCTGATCGATATTCCGGTGGGCCCCACCGCCAAGGTGCGCAGCCAACCCGACGCCGAGGCCATGAGCCGGCTGTTTGAAACCGTGGGTCAGGCCCTGCGGCTGAAGGTACGCTGTCTGATCACCGACGGCAGCGAGGCCATCGGCTACGGCCTTGGTCCCGCCCAGGAGGCCAGAGATGTGCTGGCGGTGCTGCAGAACCAGCCCGAGGCCCCCGCCGATCTGCGCGAGCGAGCCCTGCTGCTGGCCGCCCACCTGCTCAATATGGCGGGCAAGGGTGAGCTGGATGATACCTCCCGGCAAGCCCGGGAGTTGCTGGAATCGGGCCAGGCCTGGCACCAGTTCCGGCGCATTTGCGAGGCCCAGGGCGGACTCAAGCCCATACCCGAGGCGGCCTGTTCCCTGCAGCAGGGCGCCCGCCACAGCGGCACCCTGCTGGCCATGGACAACCGCCGCCTGTCCCGGCTGGCCAAACTGGCCGGCGCCCCCAATAGCCCTGCCGCCGGACTTCGGCTGCACGCCAAGCTGGGCCAGGCGCTGGCCATGGGGCAGCCGCTGTTTACCCTCTATGCCGACAGCCAGGGCGAGCTGGACTACGCCGCCGACTACTATGAGCACAATCACGACCTGTTCATGATTGGAGAGGCACCATGACCCCGCTGCTGTTTGCCCTTCCCGACAGCCATTCCCTGCTCGCGCCCCTGTGCCGGGCCCTGCCCGCCAAGGAAGGCCGGCTTGAGTATCATCATTTTCCCGATGGCGAAAGTTACCTGCGCATCCTCTCGGCCATGGAGCCGGGGCAACGCGTGATGGTGCTGGCGGACTTATCCCGCCCCGACGAACGCACGCTGCCCCTGTGTTTTTTGTGCGACACCCTGAAGGAGCTGGGCGCCGGCTGGGTGGGGCTGATTGCGCCTTATCTCTGCTACATGCGCCAGGACACCCGCTTTCACCCCGGGGAAGCAGTCACTTCCCGCAGTTTTGCCCGGTTGATATCCCAACGCTTCGACTGGCTGCTAACGGTGGACCCGCACCTGCACCGCTATCATGCCCTCAGCGACCTCTACTCCATTCCTGCCATGGCGGTGCATGCTACGCCCCTGCTGGCCGACTGGCTCAAGGCGCGCCGCGAGCCCCTGCTGCTGGTGGGGCCGGACGCCGAAAGCGAACAATGGGTCTCGGCATTGGCCCAGGCCAGCGGCCACCCGTTTGTGGTGGGCCGCAAGCAGCGCCGAGGCGACCGCGATGTGCAGGTACAATTGCCGGATCTGTCCGCTTACCGCCGGCACACCGCCATCATGGTGGACGACGTGATCTCCAGCGGCCGCACCATGCTGCGCTGTGCCGAGGCCCTGACCGAGGCCGGTCTCAAGCGCATCGAGTGCGCCGCCATTCACGGCCTCTTTGCCGATCGCATCGAAGATCAGTTGCAACAAGCCGGCGTGCGAAGGCTCGTCACCACCAACTCGGTGCCCCACCCGTCCAACGGGCTGGATCTCACCCCCCTGCTGCTGCCCCCGGCGCGGCGGCTGGCCGGCGGCGAGCCCCCCTCTCCCCCAGACAACCAGACAGGAGCAGGCAGATGAAAATTACCTTTCTCGGTGCCACCCAGACGGTGACCGGTTCCAAATTTCTAGTCAGCCACAACCACCGGCAGATCCTGGTGGACTGCGGCCTTTATCAGGGCTACAAGTGGCTGCGCCAGCGCAACTGGCAACCGCTGCCCCTGGAGCTCGACCAGCTAGACGCCATCGTGCTGACCCACGCCCACCTGGATCATTCCGGCTATATTCCGGTGCTGTACAAACAGGGCTACCGGGGCCCGGTATATTGCCATCCGGCTACACGGGATCTGTGCGAGATTTTGCTGTCGGACAGCGGCCACCTGCAGGAGGAAGACGCCGTTTATCTGGCCCGGCACCAGCTCAGCAAACATGAAAAGCCCGAGCCCCTGTACGACCGCAGAACCGCCGAAAACAGTATGAAGCTGTTTCGGCCACTGGAGTTTGACCAACCCAAAGCGGTGGGTGACATGCGCTTCTGGCTACAACCGGCCGGGCACATTCTCGGGGCCGGCAGCCTGATCCTGGAGTGCGACGGCAAAAAAGTGGGCTTTTCCGGTGATGTGGGCCGGCCCAACGATGTGTTTATGCGCCCGCCCCGGCCGCTGCCGGCGCTGGATCTGCTGCTGCTGGAGTCGACCTATGGCGATCGCCGCCACGAGCCGGGGGATCCCCTCGAACAGCTGGCCACCCTGGTCAACGACACCGTCGCCGCCGGCGGCGTCATGCTGATCCCGAGCTTTGCGGTGGGCCGGGCCCAGACCCTGCAACACCTGCTGGTACGGCTGATGGATGAACAGCGCATTCCCAAACTCAAGGTGTTTCTCGACAGCCCCATGGCCATTGAAGTCAGCGAAATTTACGAGCGTTTCGTGGATCAGCATCGGCTGAGCCGGGCCGACTGCCACCGTATGGGCCAGGTAATCACCCTGGTGCGCAGCGTGGAAGACTCCAAAGCACTGGCCGACGAAGTCTATCCCCATATCATTATCGCCGGCAGCGGCATGGTTACCGGCGGGCGCATATTGCACCACATGAAGCGGCTGCTGGGGGATCACCGCACCACCCTGCTGCTGACCGGTCACCAGGCCGGGGGCACCCGGGGGGCCAAGCTGCTGCAGGGCTGCGACAAGGTGCGCATTCACGGCGACTGGTTCGACAACCGGGCGCGCATAGAGCGGCTGCACGGCCTGTCGGGCCATGCGGATTATGCGGAGCTGGGGCAATGGCTGGCCGCCTCGGCGCTGGAAAAAGGTACGGCCATTGAGCTTATCCACGGCGAGCCGGAAGCGCTGGAAGCCATGCGCGACTACCTGCGCCAGACCACGGAGTTTGACGTCAATATCGGGGAGTACGAGCGTATTCTGACACTGTAACAAGAAGGACCGAGACGGCGGTTGCCGCCTCGGCCAAATGGGAGAAAAAACGGAAAGCGAGTTACAACTTCATCGCCAGCCAGGCGTCCGGCGCGGCACGAAAGTCCAGCGCCATGGTCACACTGATGGCAGTAATGGTCACAATGGACAGCACAAACACCCGGCGGGCCCAGCCCAGCTCCTCGGCCCCCCGGCGATAGCCGTTAAAGGCCATCACCAGCCACCACAGACTGGTGGCGCAGGCCACCGTCATAAAGGTGAGGCCGGTGTAGCCACCGAGCGGCAACAACACGGTCACCAGACAGAACAGGGCAATGTAGAGCACTATCTGCCGCTTGGCCTTGGCCACCCCTTCCGCCACCGGCAGCACCGGAATGTTGGCGGCCGCATAATCTTCATAACGGAAAATGGCGATGGCATAGGAATGGGGCATCTGCCACAAGCTGAACATCAGCAGCAAAATGGCGGCACCGGCATCAAACTGACCGGTCACCGCGCAATAGCCCACCACCGGTGGTACGGCCCCGGACAGACTGCCCACCAGGGTGCCGTACACGGAAGCGCGCTTCAGCCACAGGCTGTAAAAGCCCACGTACACCGCGTAGCCAAAGGCGGCAAAGCCGGTGGCCACGGGGTTGGTGAAACACGCCAGCAGCGCGAAACCCAGCACACCCAGCACCAGGCCGTAGACCAGGGCGGTGCGTGCCGGCAGCTCGCCGGTCACGGTCACCCGGTTTTGGGTGCGGCGCATGCGCGCGTCGATATCGCGGTCGATGCAGTTGTTGACGGCACAGCCGGACGCCACCACCAGCGACAGTCCAAGCAGGGTGGCCCACATCAGCGACCCGTCGATGTCGCCGCGGGCGGCCATAAAGAAGCCGCCGGCCACCGAGATCAGGTTGCCCATGATGATGCCCGGCTTGGTGACCTTGAGGTAAGGCCGAATCATAAAATGCCCCTTGGGAAGACCCCGTTGTTCGCGTGTTTATGCCTGTAAAGGGCCCGGGTTACCCCGGGCCAGAGCTGCCTTAATACATCATCATTTCGTTAGAGCTGATGATGATCCACACCGACAGGCCTACCACCATCACGATAATGAGGGCGGAGAACAGGAAGGCCACGGTGTTTTCCCGGCTGTTGGGCTTGAAGCTCAGGTGCAGGAAGTACTTGAGGTGCACCACGATTTGCACAATGGCAAGCAACACTACGGTGGCCAGGGTGGCACCCGGGCTCAGCTGCTCGGTCATTACCGCCCAGAACGGAATGGCGGTCAGGATCACCGACAGCACAAAGCCGGTCAGGTAGGATTTCACACTGCCGTGATCCACGGCGTCATGGTTACTCATGCCATTGCCCCCATCAGGTACACCACGGTAAACACACAGATCCACACCACGTCGAGGAAGTGCCAGAACATGCTCAGGCAACCCAGACGGGTCAGGGTGCGGGGGCCGGTGCCCCGCTTCATCAGCTCGACCATCAGCACCAGCATCCACACCAGGCCGGCGGTCACGTGCAGACCGTGCATACCCACCAGGGTGAAGAAGGACGTCAGAAAGGCGCTGCGGCTCGGGCCATTGCCAGACTCAATCAGGTGATGGAACTCATACAGTTCCATACCGATAAAGGTGGCCCCAAGAGCAAAGGTCACCAGCAGCCACAGCAGGGTCAGACCCCGCTGGTGGTTGTGGCCGGCCAGCATGGCAAAGCCGTAGGTGATGCTGGACACCAGCAGCACCGCGGTTTCCACCGCCACGAACTTGAGATCGAACAGCTCGCGGCCGCCCGGGCCACCGGCGGTGTTCATGTACAGCACCGCATAGGTGGCGAACACGGACGCGAACAGCAGGCAGTCGGTCATCAGGTAGAGCCAGAAACCGAACAGGGTGTTGCCCCCGGTATCGTGGTGCTCTTCTTCGTGGTGCAGCTGCACCTGTTTGAGATCGACGGATACGGCTTCCATCAGGCCTCCTTCATCATCACGTTACGCAGGTGTGCCTGCTCGATGCGCTCGACTTCGTCGGGCTGCACGTAATAGTCGGTGTCGGTGTCATAGGCCCGGCACAGGAAGACAACAAAGCTGGCCACCAGACCGGCAATCACCATCCACCAGATATGCCAGATGGCACCAAAACCGGCGGCGGTGGCTGCGGCGGCGATCAGCACGCCACAGGCGGTGTTCTTCGGCATGTGGATCGGCTGATAGTTGCCCTGCACCTTGTAGGCGGTGCCCTTTTCCTTCATGTCGGTAAAGGCATCGATGTCGCTGACGTGCGGCAGTTTGGCGAAGTTATAGAACTGGGGCGGTGAGCTGGTGGACCACTCCAGGGTGTGGCCGTTCCAGGGGTCGCCGGTCAAGTCTTTATTCTGCTCACGGTCACGGAAGGCTTTATAGAGCTGGTAGAACTGCACCAGAATGCCGACAAGGATGAAGACAGCACCCACCGCGGCCAGGTACAGCCAGAAGTTCCAGGCCGGGTTGTCGGTGCTGTTGAGGCGACGGGTCATGCCCAGGAAACCCAGCACGTACAGCGGCATAAAGGCCACGTAGAAGCCGATTTGCCAGCACCAGAAGGATACCTTGCCCAGCTTCTCATCGAGGTGGAAGCCCATGGCTTTCGGGAACCAGAAGGCAAAACCGGCCAGGTAGCCGAACACGGCACCACCGATGATGGTGTTGTGGAAGTGGGCGATCAGGAACAGGCTGTTGTGCAGCACGAAGTCGGCACCCGGTACCGCCAGCAGTACGCCGGTCATGCCGCCAATGGTAAAGGTGGTCATAAAGCCCAGCGTCCACAGCACCGGTACCGTCATGCGCAGACGACCGCGATACATGGTGAACAGCCAGTTGAACAGCTTCACCCCGGTGGGCACGGCGATGATCATGGTCATCACGCCAAAGAAAGCGTTCACATTGGCGCTGGAGCCCATGGTGAAGAAGTGGTGCAGCCACACAATGAAACCCAGCACCGAAATGGCGCCGCTGGCATACACCATGGAGTTGTAACCAAACAGGCGCTTGCCGGTAAAGGTGGAGATCACCTCGGAGAAAATACCAAAAGCCGGCAGGATCAGAATGTACACCTCGGGATGACCCCAGGCCCAGAACAGGTTGATGTACATCATGGCGTTGCCGCCGGCGGCATTGGTGAAGAAGTGGAAGTCCAGGTAGCGATCCAGGGTCAGCATGCCCAGTACCGCGGTCAGGATCGGGAAGGACGCCACAATCAGAATGTTGGCCCAGGTACAGGTCCAGGTGAAGATTGGCATCTGCATCAGCTTCATACCGTGAGTGCGCATTTTGAACACGGTCACCAGGAAGTTAACGCCGGTCAGCAGGGTACCGATACCCGATATCTGCAGGGCCCAGATGTAGTAATCCACCCCCACGCCCGGACTGAAATCCAGCTCGGACAGCGGCGGATAGGCCACCCAGCCGGTCTTGGCGAACTCACCCAGACCGAGGGAGATGTTCACCAGCACGGCGCCGGACACCGCCAGCCAGAAGCTAAGGTTGTTCAGGAAAGGGAAGGCCACATCGCGGGCACCGATCTGCAGCGGCAGTACGATGTTCATCAGGCCGATCATGAATGGCATGGCCATAAAGATGATCATGATGACACCGTGGGCGGTGAAGATCTGGTCGTAGTGCTCCGGCGGCAGGTAGCCGTCGGCACCATTGGTCGACAGTGCCAGCTGGGCTCGCATCATGATGGCGTCGGCAAAGCCGCGGATCAGCATGACAAAGGCCAGAATGATATACATGATGCCCAGTCGCTTATGGTCCACCGAGGTGATCCAGTCGCGCCAGAGCACGCCCCATTTCTGATGACGGGTGATTAGAAAGGCGATCACCACGGCGGCAATGGCCACCACGCCCAGAGTGACCATGATAATGGGCTCATGGTAGGGCACGGCGTCGAGCGTGAGTTTACCTAATAACGACATATTATTTCTCAGCCTCCATCATGGTGCTGGCTGACAGATGATGTTGGTGTTCATCGCCCGCCACGGGGTGATGATCCTGCATAAACTTCATCACAACGTTGTGGAAGAGATCCGGGCTGACATCGCCAAAGTATTCCACCGGGTGGTGTTCGCTGGGCTCGGCCAGTTGCTGATAGGCGCTCATGTCGAGGGTGTCCGGATCGGCCTTGACCTTCTCCACCCAGGCCTCAAAGCCGGCTTCGTCTTCGGTGGCAATGGCGTCAAACTGCATGCCGGTGAAGCCTTCGCCGCTGTAGTTGGCGGAGATGCCATCAAAACGGCCGGGTTCATTGGCAATCAGGTGCAGCTGGGTCTCCATGCCCGCCATGGAGTAGATCTGGCTACCCAGTTGCGGAATGAAAAACGAGTTCATGGTGGTGTCGGAAGTGATGCGGAATTCCACCGGCACATCGGTGGGGAACGCCAGTTCATTGACGGTGGCAATGCCCTGCTCCGGATAGATAAACAGCCACTTCCAGTTGAGCGACACCACCTGGACCACCAGATGGTCCTTGTCGTGCTCGAGTTTCTTGTACGGATCCAGAGCATGGGTGGAGCGCCAGGTAATGGTGCCCAGAACCACGATGATGATGATGGGGATCACCCACACCACGGTTTCAATCTTGGTGGAGTGTGACCACTTGGGTGCGTAGATTTCGTTGCGTCCTTCCCGATATTTCCAGGCGAAGTACAGCGTCATCACGATCACCGGCACCACCACCAGCAGCATCAGGCCGGTGGCGACGATGATCAGGTACTTTTCGTCGGCGCCGATCTGACCCTTGGGGTCCAGCACGCCGCCTTCGCAGCCGGCCAGCGTCAGCGACGCCACCCCTGCCAGCAGCAGGTTAACTAACTTTCGAATAAACAAAGGAAACCTTCCCCTATTCCTATGGGTGCTAGCTTGCCGACAGCGCGGCAAGACCATGTTGGGAATGTCGGGCATGACCCGAGCGCGGAGAACCGGACAGACAGAGCGGGCGTGATCAATACGCCGTCAGGGTGTCAGACTCCGCAGGGAAGAACAGGCGGTGCGCGGCAGCCGTGCGCCCTCAGCAGGGCACGGCGCGGCTTGGAAGACGCAGAAAAAGAAGGTTTGGGCTGGGTCAGCCGGGGCCAGTTGAAGGTCTGCAGCAGCAGGTGCAGCAACAGCAGCAGCCACTGCAGCAACAGCGGCGCAAACACCAGCAAGGAAGTACACAGCAGCGCTTTTAGCGCCTCAACCGGTTGCAGATCCGCCAGCTGGGCCTGGTATTCCAGTACCTCGGCGGAGAGGCCGGTCCAGCTCAGCAGCCAGTCGCCCACCAGCTCCAGCATCATGATGGCGCCGAGGAGGCCAAATCCGTCCATGCCGGTGCGTGACAACGACGCCAGGTCGTGCCATCTCTCGGCTAGGGACAGGTGCAGCATCGGGCTCAAGGGCAGCTTCCGTTGGTGATAACTGTTATTAAATTGGTGATGCAGGCCACAAAGGCCGCTTTTTTGACCGCGAAAGGCTACCAAACTTTGATCCAGCACACAACTGCGGTGCTGGCTTTACAGTAGCTACAGCACCACTTTCAGTGCCAGTGCCAGCAGCACCAAGCCGCTGAGCCGATCGATAACAAAGGACTTTTCACGCAGCCAGCTCAGCACCGGCCCCCGGGACAGCAGCAGCGCCACCAGCACATACCAGAGCGCGTCAATGCCGCCGGCAGTGAGCATCATGATGCCGCCCTGCTGCCAGCCGGTGTCGGCGCGCACAAACTGGCTGAACAGGGCCACAAAGAAAATGGCCAGCTGCGGGTTGAGAAAGGCCACCATAAAGCCTTCAAAGGCACCCTGCCGGCCGCGCACGCCATGGCTGCCTTCTTCCGCCGCTGCCGGTTGCGGCCTGGCCAGCAGCGCCTTGATGCCGAGCCAGGCCAGAAAGGCGGCTCCGCCATAGCGAATGATGTCGAACAGCAGCGGATTACGGGTAATGAGCAGCGCCAGCCCCAGCGCCGTGATCAGCGCATAAAGCCCCACTCCCAGACCGTGGCCCAGGGCGGTGAGCACGCCATGGCCCTGACCGCCGCGCACCGTGTTGCGAATAACCACCGCCAGACTCGGGCCGGGGCTGACCGCCCCCATGATGCAGATGGCCGCCAGGGCCAGCCAGCTGGAAAACTCCATGCTCGTTCCTCATTAGGGTTATTTACGCCATATCTTATGACAGTGCGGAAGGTGCATTTAAGCATAATTTGCTGGCGCTATTGAGTTTGACCCCGTGAGCTTTCTACACTGGCCCCTTCTGCCGGCCACTTGCTCTGGAGTTTTTACCAATGCGCTACGACTGGATACTGTTCGACGCCGACGACACCCTGTTTCATTTCGACGCATTCAGCGGACTTAACCGCATGTTCGCCGACTTTGGCGTGCACTTCGATGAACAGGCCTTTGCCCGCTATCAAACGCAAAACGCGCCGCTGTGGGTGGCCTACCAGAACGGCGAGATTGATGCCGGCGAGCTGCGCCACCGCCGCTTTGCCGAGTGGGCCGAGCGACTGGCGGTGAGCACGGAGCGGCTGAACGAGGCCTTTATGACCACCATGGTGGAGGTGTGTACCCTGCTGCCCGGCGCCAGCGAACTGATTGCCGCGCTGCAAGGCAAGGCACGCTTAGGCATCATCACCAACGGTTTTGCCGCCATGCAGCAGGCCCGGCTGCAGCGCGCCGGCTGGGAGCAGGCCTTTTCACCTTTGGTGGTCTCGGAAGAAGTGGGCGTGGCCAAGCCCCACGCAGGCATCTTTGAACACGCCCTTGACCTGATGGGTAACCCCGAACGCGACCGGGTACTGATGGTGGGCGACAACCCCCACTCCGACATTCTCGGCGGCCTCAACGCCGGTCTGCACACTTGCTGGCTCAACACTCAGGGCAAGCTCGCGCCCGAGGGCATTACTCCCCACCATGAAGTGACGTCCCTTGGCCAGCTGCAGCAGTGGCTGCTGGAGGCATAAGCTCTTCGCTTAAATACCGTGCAATATTCGTTGTCTGAAAAGCCAAGCCAAACGAAGCAGCAGCAGGGTTACCTCCTTCGACACGCTTCAAGCCCATCCATGGGGCGCTCGGCAAATGCCATATATGGACACCTCGCTTTTCGCCAGTGGGGTTTCCGTGTTTTGGCGACCAGGATTAACTGCATCCGTATATTCGGCCTGTCGTTGATGAGTGAGTCATTGGCTCACTCTGGCCCTAATGAGAACCGCGCCCTTGCTGCCTATCGTCCTTACGGAGTTCAGACTCCTGACATTTTCTCGGCGTTTGCAAGGGCCGGTTTAACCTGTTGCCTCATTCACGTTTTCCACATCGCGTTTCGTCGGGGTGATAACCTCTTGTTTTCCTTCCTGTTAAACGGGGTTTAATTCAGTTTCTTTAGGTCAGCTCAGGCTGCCCGATAGTGCTCCTGCCTGAACAGCATGACCCAGATAATCCGTGCCAGCTTGTTGGCCGTGGCCACCGCAGCGCGTTGCTTGCCTCTGCGCTCGGCCAGCTGTTTGACCCACAGCGATAACCGGTCGGTGGCCTTGTTCAGGTGCCGGATAATCGACCAGGCACCTTGTATCAACAGCTTGCGCAAGTACCCATTACCACGCTTGGTGATACTGCCCAGCTTTTGTTTGCCGCCACTGGAATGCTCTTTCGGTACCAGCCCCAGGTTGGCAGAAAAGTGCCGGGCATTGCGGTACTGACTGCCGTTGCCGACAAAGGCGACCATGGCGGTCGCGGTCACCGCGCCTACACCTCGAATGTCAGTGAGTCGGGCGCAGGCCTCGTTATCGCGACATTGCTGTTCGATGTCTTTATCCAGGCACCGAATAGCCTCATCCAGTTGCTGCCATTCTTCCAGGATGTCACAACAATAGGTCCGAGCCCGTGGCGTCAGTTCGTTACTAGCATCCTCCAACAGCAAGGGCATGGCTTGCTTTAACGTCTCTTTACCGCCAGCCAGAACGATGCCGTACTCATTGAGCAAGCCCCGTAACTGATTAATCAACCGGGTTCGCTCGCCGATGCGGCGCTCTCGCAGCCGGTGTACCAGGCTGATGTCGGTCTGCTCCAGCGTGCGCGGCGGTACAAACGTCATGTTGGGGCGCCGTGCCGCCTCACAGATAGCAAAGGCATCATTACGGTCGTTCTTGTTCCCCTTGACGAAGGGTTTCACATGCTGGGGCGGCAGCAACATCACTGGGTGACCCCGCTGCTGCAGGGCTCTGCCCCAGTAATTGGAGCCGCTGCAGGCTTCCATCGCAATGGGCACCTGAGGGTACTGACTAAGCAGCTCCAGTACCTTGTGACGGGTCACGCTGCGATTGAATACCGCCTTGCCAGCTTGATTAACACCACAAATCTGAATCACATTCTTTGCCAAATCGAGACCAATGAGCGTAATGTTCATAGTGGACACCTTTTGTGGTTATTTGAGCTTCAACCCAAATATGGCGCATCGCGACGCCGCTTACCCAAGAGGTGTCCATCTCATCATCCCTGGCATTTGACGGTCGAATCCGGCAATCCCTGCTGCTGCTTCACGATATATCTGCGCCGTATGTTAAATATTATCTGGCAACTCGGTACCGAATCAGGAGGGCAAAGGGTGTCTGCTTCGCCGTGCCCTTTGCGCCAAGGATGGCGCAACGGAGCCCCCAAGGAGGGGTTCACGGCGTGCCGGCGAAGTAGTGCGCTTTGGCCGACGATTATGCACGATATTGACTGTTTTAAAGCCCTGAACGCAAAAAGGCAGCCCGAAGGCTTAATGCCGATCAGTTAAGCCAAATCGCTTGACGATCCCGCTCAGAAGATCAAAATCCGATGATCACAGGTCATCGGATTTTTTTATGCTGCTTTCTGACGCACTGGCTCGCACCTCCCTCAATCGCACCGTTGAATTTCACAGCCTGGCTGAGGTGCTCGACCCCGAGATAATCCAAGCTTGTCTGGCTTCAAACGGGGTGGCGACGGTGCGCAAGCGCAAACTTCCGATGGAAGCCATGGTCTGGGCAGTCATTGGCATGGCGCTGTTTCGTGGCGATTCCGTACGCCAGCTCATCAATAAGCTGGATATCGTCCTGCCACAAGAAGTCGACTCGGTGGTGCGCAGCGCGGTCACACAAGCACGTAAAAAGCTGGGCAGCGACGTGGTGCGCGATATCTTCAGGCAAACCAGTGCCAACTGGCATGCGCAGGCTCAGCATCCGCACTGGAGCGGACTGAACCTGTATGGTGTTGACGGCGTAGTCTGGCGCACTCCGGACTCACCACCGAATGCCGGTGCCTTTGCCCGCACCGCCAACCAATCCACGGACGCCGCTTATCCCCAGGTGCGCATGGTGTGCCTGATGGAGCTGAGCAGCCATTTGTTGGTGGACAGCGCCTTTGACAGCGTCGCGGTCAATGAAATGCAGCTGGCGGTCCGCTTGCTGCCGAGCATACCGGACCATAGCCTGACGCTGTTTGATAAAGGGTTCTACTCATTGGGGTTGCTGCATGCCTGGCAACAAGGGCAGCAACGGCACTGGTTGCTGCCGTTGCGTAAAGGCACGCAGTATGAGGTGGTGCGCAACCTGGGCCGCGATGACAAACTGGTGCGGTTGACCCCCAGCCCGCAGGCAAGAAAAAAGTGGCCCGACTTATCGGAGACGCTGGAAGCGAGACTGCTGAGTAAAACCGTCAAGGGAAAGCTCGTTCATATCCTGACCTCTCTGACCGATGCCATGGCCTATCCGGGTCGGGATATTGTGGATTTATATGCCCATCGCTGGGAAATCGAGCTGGGCTATCGAGAAATGAAGCAGCACCTGCTGGACAGTCGCTTCACCTTGCGTAGCCAGTTGCCGGAGCTGATACACCAGGAGTTATGGGGTGTGCTGCTGGCCTACAACCTTATCCGCTACAAAATGATCTTGATGGCTCGAGTGTTACCGGCGACCTATCCGAATCAGCTGAGCTTCAGGGAAGCCTCGTCCTACATCATCTTCAAGCTGAGCCAGCTGCCCAGTGTGGCACCGGGCAACTTGCCAAGAGAGGTATTTGCCCCAGAGAAACAGGCCAAACAGTTCAAGCTGGAGGGGAAACGAGAACGAAGTTATCCAAGAGTGCTGAAAGCTTCCAAAAACACCTATCCGGTCAGAAAGAAAAATGCCGCTCACCTTAAGTGAACGGCATTAGCCCGAAGGCTGCCTTTTTTTATCGTTCCAGCTGCTGCTTAGCGACGGTTGCCGCGGTAAGCAGGGGACGAGTTCAGCACCATGTGGCGGTTCACGTCCTTGTACAGCAGGTAACGGAAGCGGCTGGGACCGGCGGCGTAGCAGGCCTGCGGGCAGAAGGCGCGCAGCCACATGTAGTCACCGGCTTCCACTTCCACCCAGTCCTGGTTCAGGTGGTAAACGGCCTTGCCTTCCAGCACGTACAGGCCGTGTTCCATCACGTGGGTTTCGTCAAACGGGATCACGCCGCCAGACTGGAAGGTCACGATGTTCACGTGCATGTCGTGACGCAGATCGGTCGGATCGGTGAAACGGGTGGTGGCCCACACGTCGTTGGTGTCCGGCATGGAGGTCGGGGCGATGTCGTTTTCGTTGGTCACAAAGGCTTCCGGCACGTCGATGCCGTCTACGTATTCGTAGGCCTTGCGCAGCCAGTGGAAACGTACCGGCGCGTCGCTGTTGTTCTTAACGGTCCAGTTGGCACCCGGCGGCAGGTAGGCATAGCCACCCAGCTCCATGTGGTGCTCTTTGCCTTCCAGGTTCAGGGTCATTTCACCTTCAACGATGAAGATAACGCCTTCGGCACCGGCATCCAGCTCGGGCTTGTCGCTGCCACCATTGGGAGACACTTCCATGATGTAGTGAGAGAAGGTCTCGGAGAAACCGCTCATCGGACGGGCAATCACCCACAGGCGGGTTTCGTCCCAGAACGGCAGGAAGCTGGTCACGATGTCGCTCATCACGCCTTTCGGGATCACGGCGTAAGCTTCGGTGAACACGGCACGATCATGGATCAGTTGAGTCTGCGGGGGCAGACCGCCCTTGGGGGCATAATAGGTATTACGGGCCATTACTCTGTCCTTTATGCTAGGTGGTTGGACACTGCCAACGAAAGCCGCACGGCACTGCATGGTTGCCATACCGCTTAAATGCTGAACACTCGGATTGTAGAGCATGGCCAAATGATTTATAAATTAAATAATCCAATGGAAGCCAGTGCATTTACCACTGAAAGGGCAGAATGACTCAACTGACAACGCTCGATCCGGTGCTGCTGCGCAGCTTTGTGGCCGTGGCCGACACCGGCAGCTTTACCCGGGCCGCCGACAGCACTCACCTCACCCAGTCCACCGTCAGCCAGCAGGTACGCAAGCTGGAATCCCAGCTCGGCTGCGAACTGCTTAACCGCAAGGGCCGCTATATTACCGCCACCCTGGAAGGAGAGCGGGTGCTCAACTATGCCCGGCGCATCCTGCAACTGATGCAGGAAGCCGTGGCCCAGACCAGCCTGAGCATAGAGCAGCAGAAAATTCGCCTAGGGGTGCCGGAAGACTTCGCCACCCACGCCATCATGCCGGCGCTGTCGGCCTTTGCCGATCAGTATCCCGGCATTCGGATGGAGGTGAAAAGCGGCCTGTGCAGCGATATCTGGCGGGAATTTCAGCGCGGTGAGCTGGATCTGGCCCTGGTCAAACAGCGCCCGGGCAGCGTGCCGGGACTGGCCAGCTGGCCCGAGCCGCTGTGCTGGATAGATGGCCTGGACAGCAACAACCTGGCCAACCAGCCGGTGCCGTTGGTGACCTTTCCCATCGGCGGCCTGTACCGGGGCGAGATGGCCCACACCTTTGACCGGCTGGGCCGCAGCTGGCGACTGGCCTATGTGAGCACCAGCCTGTCGGGGGTCTGTTGCGCGGTGGAAGCAGGCTTTGGCATCTCGCTGCTGCCCCGGCGGCTGGTCACCGCCCGGCACCGTATTCTGAACGAGGCCGACGGCCTGCCCGCCGTGCCGGATCTGGAACTGACCCTGCACACCGGCGACCAGCTTTCCGCTCACAGCAAAATACTTGCCGACCGCCTGATCAGCGCCTGCAACGACACCTGCCGCCAGTAACAACGGTTAACAGCCGCCCTCAGAGCTCGGCAAAGATGTGCTTGAGGTTGACGTCTTCCTCGGCCGGCGGCTCCAGCTGCAACTGGGCTTCGATCTCGTTGAGGTGGTCAATCATCAGCGTCACCGCCCGCTCGATGTGATGACCGGCAATGGCTTCCAGCAACTCGTTGTGTTCACTGCAGGAGGGTCCGGTGCCATGGTGGTGGCCCTTGCGCGAACCGTTCTGATAGAGCGCCACGATCAGCGAAGAGCGGGGAATGATTTCGTGCAGAAAGGAGGTCAGCACCGGCTTGTTGGCCAGCTTGCCGATGAGCAGGTGAAACTCCCCCGACAGCCGAATGCGCAGGCTCTGATCCCCCTGCTCTGCCGCCTGGTGTTCTTTTTCCAGGTGCTCCTGCAGCAGTTTTTTCTCCCGCAGGGTGCACTTGCTCGCCAGCTCCCGCACCAGCTCGGCTTCGATCAACCGGCGCGCCTGGAAAATATCCCGCGCCTCTTCCGGCGAGGGCTCGGCCACAAAGGCGCCGCTGTTGGGCACCAGGTTGACCAGTTTGTGGTAGGACAGCTGCAGCAACAATTTGCGCACGAAGCCCCGGCTTAACCCAAAGGTGTCGCACAGCTCTTCTTCCTTCAGCCGGGTGCCCGGCAACAGCTTGTGGGCGACGATCGCCTCCCAGATGCGCTGATAAACCTTGTCCAGATCCTTGTTTTTGTTATTCATGGGCTTGTCCTGTGTGCTCGGCCGGGCGAGCCCCTCATGGCCTCGCCGCCATCCCGTTAATCACGGTGAAAACCTCACCATTTAACCTGAGATTAACATGGCTTTTCATTGTCAACAATCATGTACTTATTCGTTAAAAACAAGAAGGCGGCTTCACTGAAGCCGCCTGTCAAGGTCAGCTCAGCGTATCAGGACACGTTACGAGGAGCCAGCCAGTAGTAGAAGATTCCACCCAATGCCGCTCCAATTAGCCAGCCATAACCGTTGAGCTCACTCAGCGCCGGCACCCAGACCGAGGCAATGGAAAACAGCGCCGCCAGGCCAAAGGCGATCAGCGCCTTTTTGTTCCAGCCATTCTGGTAGAAATAAGCCCCCTGGGGATCCCGAGAAAACAGCTGCTGCATGTTCAGGCTCTGGCGTTTGATGAGGTAGTAATCCACCACAATAATGCCGTAGAAGGGCGCGACGATGGCGCCCAGAGCGTTCACGAAGCCGGGAATGCCAATTTGGCTTATCACCGACACCCAGAGCGCGCCCACGAAAAAGGCCACCACGGCGGTGATGAGGCCACCGATGCGAAAGCTGATCATCTTGGGAAACAGGTTGGCCAGATCGTAGGCCGGCGGAATGAAGTTGGCGACCAGGTTGATGCCCACGGTGGCCGCGAAGAAAGTCAGCGCCGCCACTATGGTCAGTGCCAGTGAGTCGACCCGCTCCACAATATCGGCCGGGTTGGTCAGCGCTTCCCCAAACAGCACCAGGGTGCCGGCGGTGATGATCAGGGCAATAAAGGAGAAGAAGGCCACGTTCAGCGGCAGGCCCACCAGGTTGCCGATTTTCATCTCCCGCTCGCTGCGCACGAAACGGGTAAAGTCACCGAAGTTGATCACCACGGCGGCAAAATAGGCCACCATGGTGCCGACAATGGCGGAAAAGGCCGCCAGATCGCTGCCCTGGTAGTTGCCGCCCCCACTGAAAATGGTGGCCACCGCCGGCAACAACTGGTCACCGGCCTGGTACCAGACAATGGCCATCAGCGCCAGCATCACCACGTATACTAAGGGGCCGGCCCAGTTGAGGAAGGTCTTGATCTTGTCGATGCCCTGCCAGAACAGCAGGATCTGAAACAACCAGACGATAACGAACGACAGCCAGGCGGTGCCCGACAGCCCCAGGAATTCGCTGTGGCCCGCGCCCCACAGGGTGGTCAGCAGCAGGGTCACCGCGGTGGAGGCGAAATAGGTCTGCACCCCGTACCAGAAAATACCGATGATGGCCCGCAACAGGGCCGGAAAGTTGGCCCCCCGTACCCCCATGCTGGCGCGGATCATCACCGGAAAGGGAATGCCGTATTTGACGCTGGGCTTGCCGGTCAGGTTGACCAGCACCATGACGATAAAGCCGGCCAGAATAATGGCCGCCATGACCGCCCAGCCGTTGAGGCCGTAACTGAGAAACAGCGACGCCGCCAGGGTATAGCCAAACAGGCTCTGGATGTCGTTGGACCAGACGTTGAAAATTTCAAACCAGCCCCAGCTGCGATCCTTGTGCTTGATGGGGGCCAGATCCTCGTTGTAGAGCAGGGGGTCGTGATGGGTGATGTCGAGCTGTTTGTCATCCATGGTGTTTAGCTCCCTTAAACGCAAATAAGGACAGGGTCAGTCGGACTGCATGGCGGCCAGCGCCGCCCCCGTGGCGGCCAGCACCGGCACAATCAACGGAATGTCGAAACGGGATTGCAGCCGCAGTGCCGCCTCGGTGAGCGGGCCACCGCCGATGATCACGGCAGTGGCCCCGTCCTGGTTCACTGCCTGACGCACCGCCTCGGCCAAGGCGGCGTCCAGGGCCGCAGGGGTGCGCACCAGCGCCTTCGGACAGCCGGGTGTGACCCGGGTACCGCTGTATTGTTGAGCATAGCCAAAGTCACGGGCCTTTTGCTCAAAAGAGGCCAGCAAGTCCGCATCGGGGGTAATGGTGGCAATGCCAAACCGCCGGCCGTTCATCGCCGCCGCATGAAAGGCCGATTCGGCAATGCCGAACACCGGCACGGACACCCGGGCACGCAGCTCACTCAGGCCGGGATCCCCAAAGGCCGCCACCACCAGCGCCGACGCCCCTTCGGCCGCGGCCGTCATGCCCAGCTCAATCACCCCCAGCGCGGCGGCGGCGATCTCGGCGGGGGTGGTCAGCAGCGCCGGAGCACCCGGATTGCTGAGCCCCCGGACCCGGGCCCGATCCCCCGCTTGCCGTTGTGCCAGGGCCACCATGGCGGCGGTGGTGTGTGTATTGGCATTGGGGTTGATCAGCACCAGCTCGGGCGGACAGGCAGGCGTGGACATGGCATCAGGCTCCTTTGGTGAAAACGAAAGCGGCCCCGCACCGGATGGGCGGGGCCGACGTCATTACTGACGGAAGCGCTGACAGGGCTGCCAGTACTGCATCAGCAGGTAGTAGGTGAGGCCGGCCGGCACCAGGCTGGCATACCAGGAGACCGAGGTGAAGGTCAGGGCCACCAGGGCGCCGGTGAGGGCGGCAATCACGGCGGCGTAGTTCACGCCCTTGTAGGGACCATTCTCGTCATACAGCTTGTCGATATCCAGCTTGCGCCGGCGCAGAATAAAGTAGTCCACCACCATCACCGCAAAGATGGGGCCGAGGAAGGCGGAGTAAGTCTGCACAAACAGTTGCAGGCCGGCGGACGACTCTTCCTTGACCAGCTCCCAGGGGAAGGTACAGAAGGCCAGCAGACCCACCAGTATGGTGGAGGTACGGAACTTCAGCTTGAACACGTCCATCAGGATATAGGTGGGCGGCACCACGTTATTGAGCACGTTGGTGGTGACCTGAGCAAAGGCGATAAACAGCAGGGTGATGACCAGCAGCGGCGTGTTGTCTACCGCACTGGAGAAGACCTGAATGGGATCGGACACCCCGGTGGCGCCGGACACCATCAGGCCAATCAGCCCCATAAACAGGGTGCAGGGCAGTATGGACATGGCGTAAATCACGGTCAGCAGGCCGGGCTTGGTGCCTTCCTTCAGCTCACGAGAATAGTCGCTCACGTTCAGCATCATGGTGCTGTAAATGCCGAGGAACAGCATGGTCGCGCCCCAGAAGGGCACCCCCCAGGTACCTTCCATGTTCACCAGGTTGGCGGTGATTTCATCGCCGTAGCGGTTGATCACGCTCCAGAACATGTACACCAGCGCCAGCAGAATAAAGCCGCTGCCCACGTTTTCCAGCCACTTGATGCCCTGGAAGCCGAAGATGGACAGGCCAATCTGCAGGAACTGGAACAACACGAAGAACAGCACCAGGTTATCGAACCCGAACAGGGTGGCCGACACCGCGTTCAGCGCCCCCGCCCCGATCCAGCTCTGAAAGCCGTACCAGACGATGGCCGGCACCGCCCGTACCAGGCCGGGGAAGCGGGTCCCGGCAAAGCCGAAGGCGGCTCGGGCCTGCACCATGAAGGGAATGCCGTACTTGTAACCGGCCGCGCCGTTCAGGGCAAGGGCAATGCCGATCACGAAGCAGCCGATGGCGATGGCCGCCACCGCCTGCACCAGGTTAAGGGTGCCCACAATGCTGGAACCCATGGTAAAGGTGCCAATCGACACGCAGCCACCGAACCAGGCCAGCAGGTAGGAGACCCGCCCCATGATGCGATGCTTCTGGGGCGCCAGGGATTCTTCCCCGGCCTTCTTGTCGTGGCCGGCGGCCGGAGCCGGTTCGGCCTTGCCGGTAGTCATGGGAATGGCGGCTTCGCTGTTGATATTCTGAATAGCCATAGTCTAGTCCTCGGTATTCCATCACATGAGAGCATCGCTGCCCTCATTCATGCACCGGCCATCATGGCCGTGCGTGTTGCGGGTGGGCTCAGGCAATTTTCAGCCCGCGTCCCGAAACGGCCAGCTCGGGGCGTGGCCAGTTAAAGGTCAGCACCTTGCTGGTGCCCAGCTTCATGTCCACCATGGCCTCGCACAACTTGAGTGCGGCCACGGTACCATCAATCACCGGAATGCCAATCTCTCGTTCGATAAACGCCCGGTGGGCCGACATGCCGGCACAGCCCAGCACAATGGCTTCGGCCTTGTCTTCTTCCATCGCCAGCCGGCACTCGGCAATGACCTTGGCAATCGCGGTGTCCGGCGACTCGGCCAGATCCAGCACCCGCATGGGGGTGGTGCGAATGCGCTTGCAGTGCTCGCCGAAACCGTAGCGGCTGACCAGGTGCTCGGTCATAAAGCGAACTCGGGGCGCCGTGGTCACCACGCTGAAACAGGCGCCGGCCATGCTCGCCAGGTGAAAGGCCGCCTCGGCGATGCCCAGCACCGGCTTGTCGGTCAGCTCCCGGGCGGCATACAGGCCGGGGTCGCCAAAGCAGGCCAGCACGTAGGCGTCGATGTTTTCTTCCCGCTCGCCCTTAGCCACCTCTTCCAACACCCCGGGCACCGCCAGCGCTTCGTCGTAAAAGCTTTCAATGGACGCCGGACCGCTGGCCGGGCTGACCGCCAGCACTTCGGTGTCGGGCCGGGCCACCTCGTCCGCCAGCCGCTGCAGCGCATCGGTAAACGACCAGGTGGTGTTGGGGTTGATGATCTTGATCCGCATACAGACTCCTTGTTTACACAAAACCTAACAAATTGTTAACGATTATGATTATGGGGCAATCGTTAACGATCTGTAAACATGTCTGTGAAGTGTATCTTCGTCACTGCGAACCCTGAACAGCGGGAAAGCCGCACTGAAAACGCCATCACCAAGAACAATAAAACACTGATTTAAATAGATATATGTTGCCTTCACCCCTTGTAAATATCGACTCAAACAACACCATGTGTAAGAGCCTACCCTTACAAAAAGCAAATAAATTGTTAGCGATTTTGTGATCCGAGCCACGCAAGCAGGCAATAAAAAACCCTCCGACTGGAGGGTTTTGGTGAGGTAAAAAGCGAACTCAGTATTCGGCGTTGTGATAGACGTTCTGTACGTCGTCCACGTCGTTGAGCATGTCGAGGAAGCGCTCGAGCTGGGCCACGTCGTCGCCGGCGATTTCCACCGTGGTCTGGGGCACAAACTGAATGGCGTCCACCTCGAAGTCGATGCCTTCAAAGGCGTCGCTCAGGGCCTGCTTGGCCTTGAAGTATTCGGTGTGCGGCGCAAACACGGTGATTTTGCCGTCTTCCAGCTCGATGTCGGTCACGTCCACGTCGGCCATCATCAGGGCTTCCAGCACCGCTTCCTCGTCGTCACCATCAAACACCAGAATGGCGCAGTGATCAAACATGTGGCTCACGGTGCCGGAGGTGCCCAGCTTGGCCTTGACCCGGTTGAAGCACTGGCGCACATCGCCGATGGTGCGGTTGGGGTTGTCGGTCAGGCAGTCCACAATCACCATGCAGTTGCCCGGGCCAAAGCCCTCGTAACGGGCCGGAGAAAAGTCTTCGCCGGCGCCGCTGGTGGCCTTTTGCAGGGCCTTTTCAATCACATGGGAAGGCACCTGGTCTTTCTTGGCACGTTCGATCAGACCACGCAGGCTGAGGTTACCATCGGGGTCGGCGCCGCCCGCTTTGGCGACCACGTAAATTTCGCGGCCGTACTTGCTGTAGACCTTGCTCTTGGCGTTGGCGGTCTTGGCGATGGATTCTTTGCGGTTTTGGTAGGCTCTGCCCATGGCGTGATCTCGTTGTTCAACAAAAAGAGCACGAATTTTACACACAGAGCCGAAGCAGGTCTATTTTCAGTAACCGGCAAATTCCTCGGTGCGCACCCTGTCGTCGGGCACGCCGGCTCCCACCAGCACCGACTTCATGGCGCTCACCAGACCGGGCGGGCCGTCGAGGTAATAGAGCGGCGCGGTCAGGTTCGCCACATGGCGGCGCAGCATGGCCTCATCCAGGCGCCCCTTTTCTCCCTGCCAGCCCGGATCCTGAGTCAGAATGGTCACCAGTTCATAGTTGCTGCGTCCGGCGCAGGCCTGCTGCAGCTCATGCAGAAAAGCGGCATCGCCGAGACGCCGGTTGGCATAAAACAGGGTGATGGCGCGGTTATCCCCCTCATCCAGCGCCTGCAGCACCATGCTGCGCACCGGGGTTATGCCGATGCCGCCGGTGATGAACACCACGGGTACATCGCCCTCTGCGGGCAGCATAAAGTCGCCATAGGGCCCCTTGAGGGTGAGCTCGGTCCCCGGCCTGAGTCCACTCAGTACCCGCTTGAAGGCGGTATCCCGCAACCGGGTGGCCACCATCAGCTCACTCTCGGCAGGCGCCGAAGCCAGCGACAATATGCGCCCATTGCCCTCGTCGTCGGTTTCTGGCGGGTCCTGCAGCACCAGCCGTACACACTGGCCGGCCCGAAAGGTGAAGCCGTCGGGTTTGTCGAAAAACAACGCCAGGGTGCCGTCGGCCACCGGCTCGGTGCGCTTGAGGGTAATGTCGTAACTGGCCATGAACGCTCTCCCGCTTGATCAGATCTCGATATCCAGCACGGCGTCGGCATGACCATCCAGGCCGTGATAACGCCGGTTGATCACCGCCAGCCGGCGGCTCATGGCCGGACTGGTGCCAATCAGACACACCGCACCCTGATGTCGGCTGAGCCAGGCCTCAAAGGCCTCTTCACGCCGGCCGCGCTGGCGCTGGCGATCCCGCTGGCGAATGGCGACATAGGGCTGCACCGCCCGAATGACCGGAATGGCCGGGCGGCGCACGTTATCGGCATGAGCCGCCTCGGTGGCCGGCTGGGCCAGATTGGGCGGCAGATTGGGCAGGATCACCGGTATCGCCATTCAAGACTCCTTCATCGGGCGGTTGCCTTGCTGACTGTGCCTTTGACTATAGCCCAGCCCGGGGCTTAACCGTGCCCTGGGGCTCAGCCTTTATCCTGCAGAAACCGGCGAATGTGCCCGGCGGTGGCCTCGGGATGGGAAATAAAAGGCGCGTGGGAGGCTTTAGGCTCAATATGACTGTGGCTGTTCGGGGCCAGGGTGTCGGTCAGCGCCGCCGCCTTGCGTGGCACCAGGCCGTCGAGCCGGCCGTAAAGCCGCAGCAACGGCACCTCCAGCTCCGCCAGTTGCGCCCGCAGATCCACCTCTCCCAGCAGGCCGAGTCCCGCCGCCAGGGCGAGTGGATCCGGCGCCGGCTTGCTGGCCAGACTGTCCCGCAGCCGGCGAATGTCGTCCCGGGCGTGTTCGCTGCCCATGGCCTGCAGCGCCAGAAAACGGTTCACCACCTGATGATGATCCTCCGCCAGTTGCTGCTCAAAGCCGCTCAGGACTTCGGGCTTGATGCCGGGCCAGCCGACTTCGCTGACAAACCGGGGGGAGCTGGCCAGGGTGATCAGGGCACTGACCCGCGCCGGCGCCTGCAACGCCGCCTGGGTCGCCACCAGGCCGCCCAGGGACCATCCCAGCCAGGCGGCCCGCGCCGGCACCACCGCCAGCACGCTGTTGGCCCAGTCGGCCAGGCTGCTGCCAGCGGGCAGCGGGGCACTGTGGCCAAAGCCGGGCAAGTCGACAATATGCAAACGAAAGTCCGCTTCCAGCCGGGCCGCCAGCTCGCGCCACACGGCCCCGTTCATGCCCCAGCCATGGAGCAGCACCAGGTCCGGGCCGCGCCCCTGTTGTTCTGTATATACACTCATCTCATGATCCCTCGTCGGTACCGGTCCATGATAAGGCCCCTGCTTACCCGCTTACAATCCGGCCCGCTGTGGTGGGGGCAGTGCCTGTTATGTCGGCAGGACTGCCACGATACCACGCTGCTGTGCCGGCACTGCCGCAGCGACCTGCCCGTGCTGGCACATCCCTGCCCCGGCTGCGGCCACCCCCTGCCCGTTGCCGACGCCCACTGCGGTCGCTGCCAGAAACGACCACCCCCCTGGCAGCGCATGCAAGTACTGGCACCCTTTGAAGCCCCCTTCAGCCGGCTGGTGCACGACCTCAAATATCACCGCCGCATGCTGAACGGCAGGCTGCTGGGGCAGTTGCTGAGTGAGCGGCTGGCGCCGCCCTGGCCCGAAGCGGTATTGCCGGTGCCCCTGCACTGGTGGCGGCGGCTGCGCCGGGGCTATAACCAGGCGGAGGAGCTAGCCCGCGGCCTGAACCCGGCGCCCGCGATCAGGACGGATCGCCATCTGCTGCACCGGGTACGGGCCACCGCGTCGCAAACCCACCTGAACAAGGCCGAACGCCGGCGTAACCTGAAAGGCGCCTTTACCGCCGCCCCCTGCCCCTACCGCCATGTGGCACTGCTGGACGATGTGATCACCACAGGCGCCACCATGGCCGAGCTGACGCGACTGCTGCATGCCCAGGGGGTGGAGCGCGTGGAAGTGTGGGCGGTGTGCCGTACTCTTGAACACTGACGGCTATTCAAGGCCCGGCAACAGGAGTATGATAAAAGTTGAGTTGTTTAGTCAGGTTTACGAGGATAGCAATGATTAAGATTTCCGAAACCGCCCAGGGACACTTCCGCAAATTGCTGTCACAACAGCCGGAAGGCACCAATATTCGCGTCTTTGTGGTCAACCCCGGTACTCCCAATGCCGAGTGCGGAGTCTCCTACTGTCCTCCCGATGCGGTGGACGGCGACGACACCCACCTGCCGTTCGACGGCTTTGACGCCGTGGTCGATCCCCAGAGTGCGCCCTTCCTGGAAGAGGCCGAAATCGACTTCGTCACCGATCAGATGGGCTCCCAGCTCACCCTGAAAGCCCCCAACGCCAAAATGAGCAAGGTGCCCGACGATGCCCCCCTGGCCGACCGGGTGGAATACGTGCTGCAGTCCCAGATCAATCCGGGTCTGGCCAGTCACGGCGGCAAGGTGGTGCTGACCGAAATCACCGAAGACGGCCTCGCCATTCTGCAGTTTGGCGGCGGGTGCAACGGCTGCTCCATGGTGGACGTGACCCTGAAGGAAGGCATCGAGAAGCAACTGCTCGAGCTGTTCCCGGGTGAACTCAACGGCGTACGCGACGCCACCGAGCACCAGCGCGGCGACCACTCTTACTACTGAGTGGGGTTGCCCGAAACAAAAAGAGGAGCCGCAAGGCTCCTCTTTTTGTTGGTGCTGAATCGTCGGCCAAAGGGCACTACTCCGCCTTGCGATCCCGGCTCAGCAGGGCCATCGCGGCTTCCTTGGCGTTCTTGCCTTCATACAGCACCTGGTAGACCTGCTCGCAAATGGGCATTTCAACGCCGTGGCGGCCGGCCAGCTGGTGCACTTCGGCGGCGTTGCGGTAGCCTTCCACCACCTGGCCGATCTCGGCCATGGCGGTGTCCACGTTCTTGCCCTGGCCCAGGGCCAGGCCAAAGCGGCGGTTGCGGGACTGGTTGTCGGTGCAGGTCAGCACCAGATCTCCCAGTCCCGCCATGCCCATAAAGGTCTCCTGCTGGGCACCCAGGGCCACGCCCAGCCGCTTCAGCTCCGCCAGGCCACGGGTAATGAGCGCGGTGCGGGCGTTGGCGCCAAAGCCCAGGCCGTCGGCCAGGCCGGCACCAATGGCGATCACGTTCTTGACCGCGCCGCCCAGCTGCAGGCCCACCATGTCGTCGTTCAGGTACACCCGGAACGAACGATCACAATGCACCAGATCCGCCAGCTCCCGGGCAAAATCCTCATCGGTGGCCGCCAGCGAAATGGCGGTGGGCAGGCCCATGGCCAGCTCTTTGGCAAAGGTCGGGCCCGACAGCACCGCCAGCGGGCGATCCCGGCCGAGAATGTCTTCGGCCACGCGCTGCAGCAGATTGCCGGTGGCGGGGTCCAGCCCCTTGGTGGCCCAGGCAATGCGGCTGTCGGGGCGCAGAAAGGGCTTCACCTGGTGCAGCACATCCGCAAACACATGGCTCGGCACCACAATCAGCAAATTGCGGCTGGCCTGCACCGCCCGCTGCAGATCCGCTTCCGGCTCCAGGCTGGCGGGAAAGATGGCGTCGGGCAGGAAAACACGGTTGCAGCGGTCTGCCGCCAATGCCGCCACCTGCTCGGGCCGGTGGCTCCACAGCAGCGTGCGATGACCGTTGCGGGCCAGCGCGATGGCCAGGGCCGTGCCGTAGGAACCGGCCCCCAGCACGGTAATGGCGGCATCCGCTGCCATCAGGCGTCGGCCTGCTGCTGTTGCTGCTGAGCGCGCTGCACGTGAGCAGCAAACAGGGCGTCGAAATTGACCGGCGCCAGGTTCAGCTGCGGGAAGGAGCCCTTGTTCACCAGGCCGGACACGGTCTCCCGGGCGTAGGGGAACAGAATGTTGGGGCAGAAGGAGCCCAGGCAGTGGGCCAGCTGGGGCTCGGCCATGTTACCGATGGTGAACACGCCGGCCTGCTGGATTTCGCACAGGTAAACGGTTTCATTCTCGCCCATGTTGCAGGTCACGGTCAGGGTCAGCACCACTTCAAACACGTTGTCACCCAGGCGGGCACTCTTGGTGTCGAGATCCAGCTTGACCTCGGGCTTCCATTCCTTCTGGAACACCAGGGGGGTGCCCGGGGCCTCAAAGGACACATCCTTCAGATAGATGCGCTGGATCTGGAATTCTACCTGCTGTTGCGCCTGGGCATCGGCGCCGTTTGCTGCTTCGGCCATGAAACTATCCTTTTGCTCAATGGGTGATAAAAATTAACGCTTGGTGACGGGCAGGTTCTGGGTGCGCCAGTCGGTCATGCCGCCACGCAGGGTGAATACCTGGCTGAAACCGGCCTTGCTCAGTAACCGGCCGGCGCTGGCGGTGGTCATGCCGCTTTCGCACACCAGCACCAGGGGCTTGTCCTTGTACTTTTCGATCAGGTTCAGGTTGTTGGCCTTGAGCTGAGCGTGGGGTACGTTCACGGCACCGGCGATATGGCCCTTGCGGAATTCTTCCACGGAGCGAATATCGACCACGGCGGCGCTTTGCTTGTTGATCAGCATGACCGCTTCCTGGGCCGGAACCACCTTCACCTTGGACAGACGGGAAATGATCGAGGTGTACACCACCGCCGAGGCCAGGCCCAGCCAGACCATGGTCAGCAGCGGATGCCGGGCGGCGAAATCAAGGTACTCTTGCATGATATTACTTCTTGCGTTGCGAAAGACGGAAAAGCCCGAGTATACATGGGGACTCATCAAATAACAGCCGCCTTGGGCGCCCCCTGCGAGGCCCGGATCACCCTATGGCAAATACCCCTGCCCCTTGTCTGGTGACCAATTCGGCAGTTGTAGTAATATGACAGACAGTTTCAGTTGCTCGCGTCACGCGCTCAAAATAACAACATCATAGGGTTACACCATGAACTCGACCAAAAAGCCCCTGGTACTGCTCATTCTCGACGGCTGGGGGTACAGCGAAAAAACCGAACACAACGCCATTCATACCGCGCGCACCCCGGTACTCGACAACCTGATGAAAACCAGGCCCGCCACGCTGATCTCCACCTCCGGCCACGACGTGGGCCTGCCCGATGGCCAGATGGGCAACTCCGAAGTGGGCCACGTCAATATCGGCGCCGGTCGCATCGTCTATCAGGAGCTGACCCGCATCGGCAAGGCCATTGCCGACGGCGACTTCTTTACCAACCCGGCGCTGACAGGCGCCGTGGACGGCGCGGTCAGCAAGGGCCGCGCGGTGCACATCATGGGCCTGCTGTCGCCGGGTGGCGTACACAGCCACGAAGATCACATCGCCGCCATGATCGAACTGGCCGCCCAGCGGGGCGCGACCGAAATTTACCTGCATGCCTTTCTCGACGGCCGGGACGTGGCCCCGCGCTCGGCCCGGAGCTCACTCGAATGTTTTGACGGTTTGTTTACAAAACTGGGCAAGGGCCGGCTGGCCACCGTCATTGGCCGCTACTACGCCATGGACAGGGACAACCGCTGGGAGCGAGTGCACGCCGCCTATGACCTGCTGACCCAGGGCCAGGCCGAGTTCAGCGCCGCTTCCGGGGTAGACGCCCTGCAGGCCGCCTACGATCGGGGCGAAAACGACGAGTTCGTTCAGGCTACCGTGGTGGGCAAGCCGGTCACCATGCAGGATGGCGATGCCGTTATCTTTATGAACTTCCGCGCCGACCGGGCCCGGGAGCTGACCCGCGCCTTTGTGGAGCGCGATTTCGCCGGCTTTGAGCGCGGCCTGCACCCGGCGCTGACCGACTTCGTCATGCTCACCGAATACGCCGCCGACATTCACACCAGCTGCGCCTTTCCGCCGGAGCGACTGGAAAACACCCTGGGGGAATGGCTGGCAGATCACGGCAAGACCCAGCTGCGCATTTCGGAAACCGAGAAATACGCCCACGTCACCTTCTTCTTCAACGGTGGCATTGAGGAATGCTTCGAGGGCGAGCAGCGCGAGTTGATCCCCAGCCCCAAGGTGGCGACCTACGATCTGCAGCCAGAAATGAGCGCCGAGCTGCTCACCGACAAGCTGGTGGCAGCCATTGAGGGCGGTGAGTTCGATGTGATCATCTGCAACTACCCCAATGGCGACATGGTGGGCCACACCGGCGTGTTCGAGGCGGCGGTCAAGGCCTGCGAAGCGGTGGACCGCTCGGTGGGCCGGGTGGTTGAGGTCCTGGAAAAGGTGGGGGGAGAAGCCCTGATCACCGCCGATCACGGCAACGCCGAGCAAATGGTGAATCCGCAAACCGGTCAGGCGCATACCGCCCACACCAATCTGCCGGTGCCGCTGATCTACATCGGCCGCGATGCCACCCCGGTGGAAGGTGGCCGGCTGTCGGATCTGGCGCCCACCATGCTCACCCTGATGGGGCTGGAGATCCCGCCGCAAATGACTGGCAAGCCGCTGATGGTTCTGAAATAATCACTGCCCTATGGGCGCATCCAGACTGATTATTTCGTTCTTGCTGAGCACCGGCCTGATGGCCGGTGCTTGCGCATGGGCGGAAGACAGCAAGGATCTGAGCAACGTCAAGGGCCAGATCAACCGCCAGCAGCAAGACATCCAGGCCCAGCAGCGAGAGCTGAAGGCCTTGCAGCAACAACTGGCGAAAGACGAAAAGGCCATTTCCAGCCTGGCCCGGGAGCTGAACCAGACCCGCCACCAGCTGAAAGACAACGAACGGGAGCTGGCCCGGCTCGACCAGGAACACCAGTCCCTCAATCGCCAGGCCGACGAACAACGGCAACAGCTGGCGACCCAGGTGCGCGCCGCCTACCAGAACGGCCGCCACGACTACCTCAAACTGCTGCTCAACGGTCAGGACAGCAGCGACATCGACCGCCTGCTGCATTATTACGCCCACCTCAACCAGGCCCGCGCCGACGCCCTGCAACAGCTGGCCGGCCTTCGCCGGCAACTGGCCGACAACCGTCGCCAGGCCGAACAGGGTCGCACCCGGCTCGAGGAATTGCTGGCCAGCCAGCAGCAACAACAGCAGTCATTGCAGCAGCGTAAGAATGAGCGCAACCAGACCGCCAAAAAGATCAACGCGCAACTGGAGCAGGGCAACCGCCGGCTGGCCAACCTGCAGCAGGCCGCCAGCCACCTGGAGCAGCAGATCAAAATGGCCCGGGAGCGGGCCGAGCGGGAAGAACGCGCCCGGCTGGAACGGGAGCGCCGGGAACGGGAACGCCTGGCCGCAGCCAGCAATCAGGGCCGGCCGTCGGGCCACACCCCGGTGGTAGCCAAGACTCAGGGCAACTTTGGCGGCCTGGCCAAGGGCAGCCTGCCCTGGCCGCTCAAGGGCGCCCTGCTGCATCGCTTTGGCTCGGCCCGCACCAGCCAGCTTAACTGGAAAGGCCTGCTGATCGGCGCCCCCGCCGGCCGGGAAGTGAGCGCCGTGGCCAACGGCCAGGTGGTGTATGCCGACTGGCTCAACGGCTTTGGCATGGTGATGGTCATTGACCACGGCAAGGGCTATTTAAGCCTGTACGGCCACAACCAGTCGCTGCTGCTGGGCCCGGGGGACAAGGTCAGCGCCGGCCAGGCCATTGCCCTCAGCGGGGAAAGCGGCGGCCAGGAAAAACCCGGGCTGTATTTCGAAATCCGCTACCGGGGCCAGGCCATCGATCCCCTGCCCTGGCTTCGCCGGGGGTAAGCGGTATCAGGCCGTCGCCGCCTCCAGCTCGCCAATCAGCCAGAGCGCTTCTTCCCGGCTGTTGCCGCAGACATCGGCGGCGGGCTGGAAGCGGGCACACAGCGCCGGGCGTTCGGGCCGGCCGAACAGTTCACAACGCATGTCGTCCAGCAAATGGGCACAGCGTACCCCCGCCGGCTTGCCATCGGGCATGCCCGGCAGGGGGGCACTGATGCTGGGCGCAATGCAGCAGGCACCACAGTTTGGCCGGCATTCCATTAACACTCTCCTTCCACCGGCGGCAACAGCGTCGCCAGTCCGGTTACATGCTCGTCGTGCACGCCCTGACTCGCCAGCGCCTCGGCCAGCTTGAGCAGGTAGTCCCGGTTGCTGCCGCTGGGTCCGTGAGCCCCGGCTATCTGCGCCGCCATCTCCGCCAGGGGCGCCGCCCCCAAAAAAGCGGCATTGTGTTCGGTGGCGAGGTAAATCAGCCCGTCTTCGGCCGCGCCGCCTTCAAACTGTACCGCCACCCGCTCCCGCAGGTAACCGTTCTTCTCGCGCAGGTCGAGCTGGGCCAGCACCGCAGGCTCAATGCGATAGGCCATGCCGTGGCACAGGGCGCCCGGCTCGCGCACCAGGGTCGCCACCCGGCCAGGTGCTTCCGGCGTGCCACGGTGATCGTGAGAGCCCTGCCAGAACCGGCGCGCCCAGCCGTGTATCCAGGCCGGACGGCGCTCGATAAAGGGGAAGTCCGCCTTCCAGATAAGGGAGCCATAGCCAAACAGCCAAAAGCTGGGATGGCGATCGAAATGGGTCATGGCGCTATTCTGCGCCCGGGTGTCGAAACTCATGAAATTCATCGCGGTGAAAAATACCACGTCATAATGCCGCCGGACGGCCCGTTTGTCGAACCGGGAGCGTGGTAGAATATCGGCTTTTATGGCTAAGGAGCGGCACCATGCGCCTCACCGTACATCATCTCACTCAACTGCCCGATCAGCACAGTGCCCATGCAGCGCACATTCTGCAGGGCCAGCCCCTGCCCGCAGATCAGCCGTTTTTGCTGGCCACCTTTAACGACCGGGCCGTGGCCCTGGCCTGGCGCCGGCACGAGCGCATCGGCTTTTTCGCAGTGCGCGACATCACCCGCCGCCGGGGCGTGGGCAGCGAGCTGTTGCGCCGGCTGGCAGAAGAAGCCAGGGCTGAGGGGCTGACCCGGCTTGAGCTGGATCTCGCCCAGGCGCCCGCCGCTGAAGTGGACAGCCTGGTGGCTTTTTTCAGTGCCCGTGGCTTTGCGCAAAAGGACGGAGTGCTAAGCTGTTCCCTGTAACCTGAGGCTCTGAAACAGAGGGGAACGAGCATGAAAACACGCATCGAACGGGATTCCATGGGCGAGATCGAGGTGCCGGCCAAGGCGCTGTACGGTGCCCAGACCCAGCGCGCCATCAACAACTTCCCCATTTCGGGCCAGCCCCTGCCGGCGGCCTTTATTCATGCGGTGGCCCTGCTCAAGGCCGCCTGCGCCCACGCCAACAGCGATCTGGACCGGCTGGGCCAGGACAAGGCCGACGCCATACTGCACGCGGTCCACAGCGTGATCGCCGGCGAACACGACGATGCCTTTCCGGTGGACGTGTTCCAGACCGGCTCCGGCACCAGTACCAACATGAACGTCAACGAGGTGCTGGCCCACCTGGCAAGCCAGCACCTGGGCCAGCCGGTGCACCCCAACGACGACGTCAACATGGGCCAGAGCTCCAACGACGTTATCCCGTCCGCCATTCACGTCAGCGCCGCCCTCGCTTTCAGCCGGGAGCTGCTGCCGGCCCTGTATCAGCTGGAGCAGACCCTGCTCGGCAAGGGTGAGCAACTGCAGGCCAAGGTGAAAACCGGCCGCACGCACCTGATGGACGCCATGCCCCTGCGCTTTGACCAGGAGCTGGGCGGCTGGGCCACCCAGGTGCAGTATGGCCGCGACCGGCTGCAGGGCATGCAGAGCCGGCTGCAGCAACTGGCCCTGGGGGGCACCGCCATCGGCACCGGCATCAACGCCGATCCGCGCCAGGCCCAACTGGCCTGTGACTACCTCAACCGCCACACCGGGCTCGACTTCTGCCCGGCGGAAGACTACTTCTACGGGCTGAGCTGCCAGGACACAGCGGTGGAGCTGTCGGGCCAGCTTAAAACCCTGGCGGTGGCGCTGATGAAAATCGCCAACGATCTGCGCTGGATGAACTCGGGCCCGCTCACCGGCCTGGCGGAAATTCAGCTGCCGGCGCTGCAACCGGGCTCCTCCATCATGCCCGGCAAGGTCAACCCTGTGGTGCCCGAGGCGGTGGCCATGGTGGCGGCCCAGGTGATCGGCCTGGATGCGGCCAATACGGTGGCGGGGCAGTCGGGCAACTTTCAGCTCAATGTGATGCTGCCGCTGGTGGCCAGCAACCTGCTGACCATGATCCGGCTGCTGGCCAACAGTGCGCCGCTGCTGGCCGAAGTCATCGACGGCTTTACCGTCAACGAATCCCACCTCAATGAAAACCTGGCCCGCAATCCCATACTGGTGACGGCGCTGAACCCGGTGATCGGCTATGCCAAGGCGGCGGACATCGCCAAAAAGGCCTATGCGGAATGCCGCCCCATTCTGGAGGTGGCACTGGAGGAAACCGAGCTGTCCGAAGCCGAGCTGCGCGAACTGCTGGACCCGGCCGCGCTGACTCGGGGCAGCCAGCGGGGCTAAATAATACATCTTCGGCACCGTGCGCTACGTCGGACAGAGGGCACTACTTCGCCGGCACGCCGTAAACCCTTCCGTGGGGGCTCCGCTGCGCCTTCCCTGGCGCAGAGGGCACGGCGAAGCAGACACCCTTTGCCCTCCTTGGGGCACTCGGCGCTGACTGACCGCATACAGGCAGCGTCGATGTTGCCCGAAGCAGCAGTGGGGATTGCCGTAGCCGACCGTCAAATGCCATGAATGGCATTTGACGAGCATCCCAGGGAAGGGCTCGAAGCGTGTCGTGAAGTGCAACCGCACTGCTGTTTCGCACGGCAGTCATTCTCAGCAACCTGTGACTAAGACAGGTGATGCCTACAGCGTCCTGAGCGGCACCAGAGGGGCCGGGTAATTCAGCAATTGCTCGCCGCGCTGATGGGCTTCCACTTGCGTCAGGGTCACCGGGCCCAACTCGGGCAGCCACTGGTGCAGGTGGGTCAGTTCGGGGTCGTACTGGCGCCACTGGCGGTGCGGGTTGAAGAGACGGCCGTGACGGGGATCGTGACCGGCGCCGGCAATGTAGGCCCAGTTGCCCCAATTGCTGGCCACGTCGAAGTCCAGCAGATGCTGCTCAAAAAAGCGCGCCCCCAGGCACCAGTCCAGCCCCAGCTCGTGAATAAAACAGCTGGCCAGGTTCTGCCGCAGGCGATTGGAGCAAAATCCCGTGGCCATCAGCTCTTTTAAGCCCGCATCTATCATGGGCCAGCCGGTGCGCGCCTCACACCATGCCTGCCAGTATTCAGCATTAAACACACCCGGCCCCGCCTTGCCGGTCAGGCCACCGGCCGCAAACAACTGGCTGCCATGCACCCGCAGTGACCAGTGAAAATACTCCCGCCACAGCAGCTCAAAGCGCAGCCAGTAACTGTGCTCGTCACTGCCCCACTGCTGTTCGTACTCAAGGATTTGCTGCCAGACTTCCCGAGGCGACAGGCAGCCCCAGGCCAGCGCCGCACTGAGGTGACTGGAAAAATAACGGCCGGCAAGATCATTGCGGCTGGCCTTGTAATGGGCCAGCGCTCTCTGTTCAAACAGATAATGCTGCAGCCAGGCCCGGGCATGAGTTTCGCCGCCTTGCCAGGCAGGATGGGCCAGCTCTGCTGGTGTGACCGGCCAGTCGATACCAGTGGTTAAGGGACACGCCGCCGCTCGCAACCGGCTGACGTCAGCCGCCGCTTGTGGTGCCGGCACCGGCCAAGCCGGGACTTTTTCCACTTTTTTGCGAAAACCAGTAAAACTGGCAGGAAACTTTTTAAACAAGGGTGCTATCTGCTCAGGCTCAAACAGCGGCTGAGCTTCCACCGTATGCACCTTTACGCCGGCATCACACAACCGGGCCAGCCAGCCGGCTTCTTCCGGCGCCTGCGCCGCATGAGTCACCAGCTCAAAGGGCTGCAGGCGATGCCAGGCCAGCAGCAACTCGACCGGCTCGCCCTGCAACAGAGTGAGTGGAAACGGGGCCAGCCGTGCGCTTAAATCCGCCAGTGCCTGCTGCAGATACGCCGCCTTGGCAGCACCCAGCCGGTGCAGCCCGGCGGCATCGGTGGTTAGCCAGTGCGCCGGCAGGATAAACACTGCCGCCGTCTTGCCCTGATAATCCGCCAGTGCCTGCCAGCCGGCATGATCGTCCAGCCGTAAATCGTTGCGTAACCACAGCAGCCGCATGGCTTTCTCCCATAAAAAAAGCGCCCGGTACGCTGACCGGGCTTCGCATGGCTGTCGTTCACTGCTGCCTACTTGGCTTCGCTCTTGCCGTCGTAGCGCCGCTGCCATTCGGCCAGAATGGCCTCGCGCTGCCCCGCCGCCCAGGCGAAGTCGTTGTCGATCATCACCTTAGCCGGCTCTTTCGGGAAGTACGGCACCGGCTGGGCCACCCCCGGCAGTCCCACCACCGCAAAGCTCTGGTTATACAGCTCGTTGGCTTGGCGGGTCACGGCGAAGTCCAGCAGCTTTTGCGCCGCCGCCTGCTGGTCGGTGCCCTTGACCATGGCCGCGGCTTCCATTTCCCAGCCCACCCCTTCGGTGGGGAAAATCAGCTCCAGGGGCGCCCCCTGCTGTTTGAGGCTGGCCCCCCGGTAGGCCATCGAAATACCAATGGTTGCTTCACCCGAGGCCGCCTGCACGCAGGGCTTGGATCCGGAGTGAGTGTAGTTGGCGATGTTCTGGTGCAGACCATCCATGTAGGCCCAGCCCTGCTCTTCACCAAACTGCTGCAGCCAGGCCGACACATCGAGAAAGCCGGTGCCGCTGGAAGCCGGATTGGGCATCACGATATGGCCTTTATATTCCGCTTTGGTCAGGTCCTGCCAGCTGGTGGGTGGCGTCAGGCCGTGCTTTTCGGCTTCGATGGTGTTGTAACAAATCACCCCCAGCCAGGCATTCATGCCAACCCAGTGCGGCGTGTCGCGCAGGTCACGAAACTCCGGCGACAGCTTTTCCAGACCGGCCGGCGCATAAGGTGCCAGCATGCCGTGTTGATCCATCAGCATCAGGCTGGTGGCGGCCAGTCCCCAAATCACGTCGGCCTGGGGGTTTTCCTTTTCCGCCAGCAGGCGGGCGGTGATAATGCCGGTGGAATCCCGCACCCAGCGAATGGCAATGTCCGGGTTTTCCTGCTCAAAGGCGGCCTGATACGCCTTCAACTGATCCAGCTCCAGCGCGGTGTAGACGGTCAGCTCGGTCTTGGCCTGGGCGCCGGCGGCGGCCAGGGTCAGCAGCAGGGCCAGGGGGGTCTTCTTCAGCATCATTTTTCTCCAATTGGTATATACCAAAAAACAAACCCAGCTTAAAAGTGACGCATGACAGGCCGGTGACAGTTCCGTGAAAAAACCGGGTCTTCGCGCCGGCGCCGGTCAACAAAAAACGGCCGGGCAAGCCCGGCCGTTTTTTTGCTTTTTACCTTTCATCCGCCCTCAGGGGCGCTCGCCCCGGGCCAGGCGGCCGTTGATGTCGTCGATCACCCCCGGCAACTCGGCAATGGTGTCGATCACATAGTGAGCACCGGTACCGGCCAGGCGAGCATGGGCCTGGCTGCACAAACGCTGCTGCTCATCGGGTGCCAAGGCCTGCCAGTCTTCCAGTGACAGTCCCACCTCGTTGCCCGACACCGCCAGCGCCACCGTCCACATGCCGGCGTTCAGACCTTCCTCAATGCCCACACCGGTGTCATCCACCTTGACGCAGGCCTGCATGGCGCCCGCTTCCAGGGCACAGGCTGCCCGCAGGCTCATTTCCGGCCAGGGCCGGCCGCGCTGCACGTCACTGGCGGTGATCACCACCTCGGGGGCATAGCCCTGCTCGGCGGCATGCTGCACCAGCTCGGCGATCATGTCGCGGCTGTAGCCGGTATTGGCACCCAGGCGAATGCCGCGGCCGGTGAGCTCAGCGGCCACCTCGGCCATGCCCGGGATCAGCACGGCGCTGTCGCGAATGCACTCGATCTGGATCTGCACGAAGTCCTGATACAGGCGATCGATGTCCGCCTCGCTCGGCGCCTCGCCCTTGCCCTGGATCCAGGCCGCACCAATGCGGGGCATGGCCAGCATTCGGCAAATATGCTCGCGCTTTTCGCTGCCCATGGGGGCACGGCACTCGGCCAGGGTGACCTCGATGCCTTCGCCGGCAAACAGCCGCTGAAAGGCGCGGATCGGCGCCATGGAGCCAAAATCCACCGTGGTGCCGGCCCAGTCCATGATCACCGCCTGCACGGATCCGGTGTAACGACGTTCAAAACGATAGCTCATTGTGGTTTCCTCATTTACCAGAAAATGACGTCTTCAATGGCCGCCAGCAGGCCGGCCACATCCTGTTGATACACTTCGCCGATGGTGCCGATGCGAAAGCAGTCCACCGCCGACACCTTGCCCGGATAAATCACGTAACCCCGCTCCTTCAGGCCCGAATAGAAACGCTTGAAGTCATAAGCGGGGCTGGTGGGCGCGGCAAACACTGTGATAATGGGCGACTGCCAGTCCCGTGCCACCAGCGGCTCAAAACCCAGCCGCTCCATGCCGGCCACCAGGGCGCGCTGGTTGCCTTGATAGCGCTGATGACGGGCGGCCACGCCCCCTTCCCGCTCCAGCTCGGTCAGCGCCTGGGCAAAGGCACGCACCACATGGGTCGGCGAGGTAAAGCGCCACTTGCCACCCTGGCGCTCCATGCACTGCCACTGGTCGAACAGGTCCAGGCTGACCGAACGGGCTTGCCCCTCGCACTGCGCCATGGCCGCTTCCCGGGCGATAATGAAACTGAAGCCGGGCACGCCCTGAATGCATTTATTGGCGCTGGAGATCAGAAAGTCGATGGCCAGTTCGCCCACCTCCATGGGCACACCGCCAAAGGAGCTCATGGCGTCCACAATCAGGGTCTTGCCCGCCTGTTTGGCCGCTCCGCACAGCTCGGCCAATGGGTTAAGAATGCCGGTGGTGGTTTCACAGTGCACAAAGGCCACGTGGCTGATGGCCGCGTCCGCCGCCAGTGCCCGGGTCAGCAACCCGGCGGACAGCGGCTCGGTCTCCGCCACGTCCACGGTAGCCAGGTTCAGTCCCAGGCAACGGGCGATATCGGCCATGCGCCGGCCATAGGCACCGTTGCTCAGCACCAGCAGCTTGCCCTCGGCCGGAACCGCCGAGCCCAGCACCGACTCCACGCCGGCGGTGCCGCTGCCCTGCATCAGCACACTGGTATAACCAGGCTGACGGGTGGCCAAACGCACCAGCTGGCGGCGAATAGGCTGCACCACGCCCTGGTTGTAGTCGTCGTCCCAGGTACACCAGTCCTTCATCATGGCGTCGCGCACGGTGGCGGAGGTGGACAGGGGGCCGGGGGTCAGCAGCAGATAGGGATTGTTCACGTTTACTCCTGGTATATACCAAACTTGCAAACACGATAGACGCCCCACCGACACGGAGCAAGACGGCAAGCCCCACTGCAATAAAAAATTCATCTGCCACGGGCCTGTGCATCCCCGCCGGCAGGAGTAATAATGGCAACAGATTTCAATGCGTTGACGACGACCACAGCGCCCCTGCAACAACGCAAGTGGTGTAGTCCATATGGAAGGAACAATGACCAAACCCCACTACCAGCAGATCAGCGACAGCATAGAGGCCCAGATCCGCAGCGGCGCCCTGCTCGCCAACAGCAAGCTGCCCTCGGAGCGCCAGCTGAGCGATGCCTTCGCCACCACCCGGGTCACCCTGCGCGAAGCCCTGTCCCGGCTCGAAGGCAAGGGCCTGATCTACCGCGCCAACCGCCGGGGCTGGTATATCACCCCGGGCCGCATCAACTACAACCCGACCCAGCGTCTGCCGTTCAACGAAGTGGTTTCCGGTCAGGGCCGCCACCCCGACACTCAAGTGCTGGCCCGTCAACTGACCCCGGCCGAGCCGGCGGTGCATAAGGCACTGGGGCTGGCGCCCCTGACCCCGCTGCACCGGGTACGCCGGCTGCGCTCCATCGATGGCCATGCCGTGCTGCTGGAGGAAAACCACCTGGATCCGGCCCGCTTTCCCGGCCTGGAGCGGCACGATCTGAGCCGCTCTCTGACCCGGCTGTTCGAGCAGGAATACGGCGTGCGCATCGCCACCATGGAGCTCAATATGTATCCGCTGGCGCTGGATGAGGAACGGGCTCAGGCCCTGGGCGTGGCCACCGGTGCGGCCGCCCTGTTTATCAGCCGGCTGTCCCGGGATGAAGAAGGCAGGGTGATCGAGCTGGACTGGGAATACTGGCGCCACGACGCCCTCAATATTCAATTGTCGGTGTGAGCAGGGACATGGCTTTTTCAATAAAGTGTCACACCATCGTCACATAGACTTTGTAGATTGCTCGAAACTGGTCTAAACCAGATGAGGGTAATCTGATGACATATCTAGCAATCGACAATGTGGTAAAGAACTTCGGTGACTTTCGCGCCCTCAAGGGCGTCAGCCTGACCGTGGAAGAAGGGGAGTTCATCTGTTTTCTCGGCCCCAGCGGCTGTGGCAAGACCACGCTGCTGCGCGCCATCGCCGGGCTAGATCTGCCCAGTGACGGCCTCATCGAGCAGGCCGGCCGCGATATCACCCAGGCGCCGCCGGAGCAGCGGGACTTCGGCATCGTGTTCCAGTCCTACGCCCTGTTTCCCAACCTCAGCGTTTACCAGAACATCGCCTTTGGCCTGGAAAACCTGCGCCTGCCCAAGGCCGAGATTCAAGGCCGCGTGCAGTCCCTGCTCGAGACCATAGGCCTGCCCGACAGCGGCAACAAATATCCGGGGCAGCTTTCCGGTGGTCAGCAACAGCGGGTAGCGCTGGCCCGGGCCATCGCCCTGTCGCCGGGCCTGCTGCTGCTGGACGAGCCGCTGTCGGCGCTGGACGCCCGGGTGCGCGTGCAGTTGCGCGCCGAGATCAAACGGCTGCAACGGGAACTCAAGGTCACCACCATCATGGTGACCCACGATCAGGAAGAAGCCCTGGCCATGGCCGATCGCATCGTGGTGATGAACCACGGCGACATCGAGCAGATCGGTACCCCTGAAGAAATCTACTACCAGCCCGCGACCCCCTTTGTGGCCCGCTTTATCGGCGCCATGAACTTCTATGCCACCGTCGCCGACTGCGATGGCCGCCTGAGCCTGGGTGAACATACCCTGCCCCGCCAGGTGGCCCCGGGCAGCCGTCATTTGCTGGCCTGGCGGCCGGAGCTGACCCGGCTGGCCGGCGCCGGCGAGGGCCCGGCTCTGCGCGGGCGTATTCGTGAGCTGTCCTTTCTCGGTGCCTTTGTGCGGGCCGAAGTGGCGGTGGACAGTCATCCCGAGCCCATCCTGGCCGATTTGTCGGCCCGGGACTGTGACCTGCGGCGGCTGCAGCCGGGTCAGGAAATCGCCCTGGCGCTGCCGCTGGAACACACTCATCTGTTCAGCGAGGCCTGTGCATGATCAGCCTCAGCCTGCCCCGGCCGCTGAGCCGGGACGACAAGCTGCAGCGGGGCCTGTTGCTGCTGGCCTGCGTGCTGTTTCTGCTGGCCCTGGTGCTGCCACTGGGGCAGATACTGCATACCGCCCTGGTGGACGACCAGGGCCGGTTCGCCGGGCTCGACAACATTCGCCGCTACCTGACCACGCCAGCCCTGGGCCACTCACTGCTCAATACCCTGACCATGGGCCTGCTGGTCACCGGGCTGGTCACCGGCCTGGCCTTTCTCTATGCCTACGGCCTGACCCGCACCCGGCTGCCGGCCCGCACCCTGTTCAAGGTGGTGGCCATGGTGCCGATACTGGCACCGTCCCTGCTGCCGGCCATCAGCCTGATCTACCTGTTCGGCAATCAGGGTGTGCTGCGCCACTGGCTGGGCGGGGAAAGCATCTATGGCCCCATCGGCATCGTGCTGGGGCTGTCGTTCTGGGCCTTTCCCCATGCGGTGATGTTGCTCAGCACCGCCATGGGCGCCACCGACGGCCGCCTGTTCGAGGCCTGCCGGGTGCTGCGCGGCGGCCCGGTGCGCGCCTTTTTTCAGGTCACCCTGCCCGGCATCAAGTACGCCCTGCTCAGCACCCTGATGGTGGTGTTCACCATGGTGATCACCGACTTTGGCGTGCCCAAGGTGATCGGCGGCCAGTATTCCATGCTGGCCACCGACATTTACAAGCAGGTGGTGGGCCAGCAGAACTTCACCATGGGTGCCCTGATCAGCACCCTGTTGCTGCTGCCGGCCCTGCTCGCCTTTGCCGCCGACAGCTGGCTGCAGCGCCGCAACAAGCAGCTGATCGACAGCCGCTCCCTGCCCTACCAACCCGAGCCCAATGCCTGGCGTGACGGCTTTTTCCTGCTGTTCTGTAGCCTGATGGCCCTGGCCCTGCTGGGCGTGATCGCCATGGCCGCCTACGCCTCCCTGGTGCAGTTCTGGCCCTATAACCTGAGCCTGAGCCTGGATCACTACCGGTTCGATCTGATCGACGGCTGGCAGGCCTATGGCAACTCGCTGCGCATGGCCGGCCTGACCGCCCTGTTCGGTACCCTGATCATTTTCCTGGCCGCCTACCTGGTGGAGAAAGGTCAGGGCCAGGGCGGCCTGCGCAAGCTGCTGCACGGCCTGGCCATGGTGCCCCTGGCGGTGCCGGGACTGGTGCTGGGCCTGGCCTATATCTTCTTCTTCAACCAGCCCGGCAACCCGCTCAAGGTGCTGTACGGCGGCATGACCCTGCTGGTGGTGTCGACCATAGTGCACTTTTATACCGTCGGGCACCTCACCGCCATCACCGCCCTCAAGCAGCTGCCGGCAGAAATCGAGGCCGTGGCCGCCTCGCTGCGCATCAGCCGGTTCAGGGCCATGTGGCGAGTCAGCCTGCCCATGTGCCTGCCGGCGGTGCTGGACGTGGCCATCTACCTGTTCGTCAACGCCATGACCACGGTGTCGGCAGTGGTGTTCCTGTACGGCCCCGACACCATGCTGGCTTCTATCGCCGTGCTCAACCTGGACGACAGCGGCAATATCGCCCCGGCGGCCGCCATGGCCATGCTGATTTTCATCACCGCCCTCGGCGCCAAGCTGCTGCACCTGGCCGCCGGGCGCGGCCTGCTGCGCCTGACCCAAGGCTGGAGACAACCATAATGACCACCCCCCAATGTCCCTTCTGGCTGCAACAGGCCCTGGAGCGGGAGCAGCCAGCCCCGGCCATGCCGCTGCAGGCGCATATCGAGGCCGATATCTGCATCATCGGCGGCGGCTACACCGGGCTGTGGAGCGCCATTCAGCTCAAACAGGCCGAGCCGGCGCTCAACATAGTAGTGCTGGAACGGGCGCTGTGCGGCAGCGGGGCGTCCGGGCGCAACGGCGGCTGCCTGCTGACCTGGTCCACCAAGTACCCCTCGCTGCGCCGCCGCTACGGTGCGCAGGAGGCAGCCCGGCTGGTGCGGGCCTCGGAGCAGGCAGTGCTGGAAATTCGGGACTTCTGCGAGCAGCACGGTATCGACGCCGAGCTGCGCATCGACGGCACCTGCTACACCGCCACCAACGGCGCCCAGCGCGGCGGCATGGACAAGCTGGTGACCGGGCTGGAACGGGAAGGGCTGAACAGCTGGTCGAGCCTGAGTGAAGCTGAACTGCTGGCCCGCACCGGCTCCGAGGCCCATCTTGAAGGCCACTTTTCGCCCCTGGCCGGCTCGGTGCAGCCGGCCCTGCTGGTGCGCGGGCTGCGCCGGGTCGCGCTGGAGCTGGGAGTAAGTATTTTTGAGCACAGCCCCATGACCCGGCTCAGCCGCAGCCGGCCGGCGCTGGTGGAAACCGCCCACGGCAGCGTGACCGCCGACCGGGTGATCCTGGCGCTCAACGCCTGGACTCCCGGCCTGTTCCGGGAGTTCGACAAGCACCTGGTGCTGGTCTCGTCCGATATGGCGATCACCACCCCGGCACCGAGCGAGCTGAAGCGCCTGGGGCTGAACCACGGCACTGCCGTGGTCGACGGCCGCACCTTTGTGCACTATTACCGCAGTACCCCGGACGGACGGCTGATGCTGGGCAAGGGCGGCAACCTGTTCGCCTTCGGCAACCGCCTGCACCGGGCCTTTGATCGGCCGAGCCGCTACCAGCGCCTGCTGAAGACGGCACTAACGCGTTTCTTTCCCGATCTGAAGGCCGATATCGCCGCCACCTGGACCGGACCGTCGGACCGCTCCGCCACCGGCCTGCCGTTTTTCGGCCGGCTCGAGGGCGACGGCGACATCTATTACGGCCTGGGCTATTCCGGCAACGGCGTGGTGCAGAGTCTGCTGGGCGCCAAAATACTCACCAGCCTGGTGCTGGGTCGGAACGACGACTGGGCCAACTGCGGCCTGGCACAAGGGCCCCAGGGGCGGTTTCCGCCCGAGCCGGTACGCTGGCTGGGCGCCATGACGGTGCGCAACGCCATTCGCCGCAAGGAAAACGCCGAAGACAGGGGGGAAACACCCTGGCCCTGGGACCGCTGGCTGGCCCGCTTTGCCGACGCCGCCGGCAAGGCCGACAAGGAGGCCTGAGCACAAAAAAAGGGATGCCGAGGCATCCCTTGTTCATTCGCGGCATTCATCTTACAGAATGATTTCCTGCAGCCTGGGATCCTTGCGCGACAGAATGTGGGTGGAGCGAATGCGGCGCACGGTGCGGGACTTACCCCGAATCACCAGGGTCTCGGTGTGGGCATAGTTGCCGTCACTGCTGATGCCTTCCAGCAGATCCCCCTTGGTGATGCCGGTGGCGGCAAAGATGACGTTGTCGGTACGGGCCATGTCTTCCAGCTTCAGCACAGTACCCACTTCTATGCCCATTTCCTGGCAGCGTTCAATCTCAGCCTTACCCGCAGCCAGATTTTCCTCGCTCGGGCCCTTCACCTCGTAACGGGGCAACAGACGGGCCTGCATGTCGCCGTCCAGAGAACGGACCACGGCGGCGGAGATCACCCCTTCGGGCGCGCCACCCACGCCGTAGAGCATGTCCACTTCGCTTTCGGGAATGCAGGCCAGAATGGACGCGGCCACGTCACCGTCGGGAATGGCAAACACCCGCACGCCCAACGCCTGCATGGTCTTGATGGCCTTGTCGTGACGCGGCTTGGCCAGGGTGATCACGGTAAAGCGGGACAGCGGCTTATTCAGCGCCTTGGCCACCGATTTGATGTTCTGCTCAATGGACTTGGTCAGATCGATGGCCCCCTTGGCGCCGGCACCGACAATCAGCTTTTCCATGTACATGTCGGGGGCGCGCAGAAAGGCGCCCTTTTCACCCACCGCCATCACCGCCAGGGCGTTGGACTGGCCCATGGCGGTCATGCGAGTGCCTTCGATGGGATCGACGGCGATGTCGACTTCATCCCCACCCAGGCCGACTTTTTCGCCGATGTAGAGCATGGGCGCTTCGTCGATTTCGCCCTCGCCAATCACCACTTCACCGCTGATTTCAATTTCGTTCAGCACATGACGCATGGCCGCCACGGCAGCGCCGTCGGCAATGTTCTTGTCGCCCCGGCCCAGCCACTTGTAGCCGGCCAGAGCGGCGGCCTCGGTGACCCGGGAAAATTCGATGGCCAGTTCACGTCTCATTCTTCTTTCCTGTCAATTCGGTTGCTTATTATTCTTCGCCCAGAATGCGCTGGCGGAACACGCGGTACACATCGGGGATCTGATCGATGCCAGATACACACACGTCCAGATCGTGCAGGCGGCCGTCCTTGATGCCATAGACCCAGCCATGCACCGACAGGGTCTGGCCCTGTTTCCAGGCGTTCTGCACTATGGTGGTGTGGCACAGGTTGGCCACCTGCTCGACCACGTTCAGCTCGCACATGTAGTCTTCCCGAGTCTGCTGATCCTGGATGGCGTTCAGGGTATCTTCGTGCTTGTGGCAGATGTCCTTGATGTTGCGCAGCCAGTTGTCGATGAGCCCCAGCTCCTTGTTCTGCATGGCCGCCAGCACGCCGCCACAACCGTAATGGCCGCAGATGATGATGTGCTTCACCTTGAGCACTTCAACGGCGTATTGTACCACCGACAGGCAGTTGAAGTCCGTATGCACCACCAGGTTGGCCACGTTGCGGTGCACGAAGACGTCGCCGGGCAGCAGGCCGGTGAGCTGGTTGGCGGGCACCCGGCTGTCGGAGCAGCCGATCCACAGGTATTCGGGCGCCTGCTGCAGGGACAGCTTTTCAAAAAATGCCGGATCTTCCGCCTTGATGCGCTCGGACCATTCCCGGTTGTTGTCAAACAGATGCTTCAGTATTTTCATGGTACTACCTGCCATGTTGTGGTTCGGTATTTTTAAAATAGGCGGAAAAAAGGCCCGCTAGGGGCCTTTTCAACACCGTCAGTCCGCCAATGTCCGCGGCGGCTTATGCCTCCATGGCGGCCTTGAGTTTTTTCAGTGCGGTTTTCTCCAGCTGGCGAATACGCTCGGCAGACACGCCGTATTCGTCGGCCAGGCTCTGCAGGGTGGTCTTGTCGTCTTCTTCCAGCCAGCGGGCCTGAATAATGCGCTGGCTGCGCTCGTCCAGGGTATTGAGAGCGGCCCTCAGGCGACGGTTGGCAGTGTGCTCCCAGTTGGCTTCTTCCACCTGGTGGGCCACGTCGGAGCTTTTGTCTTCCAGGTAGTGCACCGGAGCAAAGCTGCCGTCGCGCTCGTCGTCGTCGGAGGTCAGATCAAAGGCCTGATCCTGGGCGCTCATGCGCGACTCCATCTCCAGCACTTCGGCAGGCAGCACGCCCAAATCCTCGGCGACCCGGTTCACTTCCTGCTGGTTGAACCAGCCCAGGCGCTTCTTGGACTTGCGCAGATTAAAGAACAGCTTGCGCTGGGCCTTGGTGGTGGCCACCTTGACCACCCGCCAGTTGCGCAACACGTATTCGTGAATTTCGGCCTTGATCCAGTGCACCGCAAAAGACACCAGGCGCACGCCCACGGTGGGATCGAAACGCTTGACCGCCTTCATCAGGCCGATGTTGCCTTCCTGGATCAGATCCGCCTGGGGCAGGCCGTAACCGGCATAGCTTTTGGCAATGTGCACCACAAAGCGCAGGTGTGACATGACCAGCTGGCGCGCCGCGGCCAGATCGCCGTCATTCTGCAGGCGCTCGGCCAGGGACTTTTCTTCCTCCGCGCTGAGCACGGGAATGGTGTTCACTGCCTGGATATAGGCCTCCAGGCTGCCCTGGGGAACCAGGGCAAAATGGCGCTGAAAATCTGTCGTCATCAAACTCGTGTTCATTACATGACTCCGTCTGAGCGGCTTCGATTGTTTCTCTGCAATGACTTTGTCGACTCGGCCGGCCGCATGCCGGCGAGCAAAATTTATGGATTCACCATCAAAAGTCAAGGGAAGCGCCGGGTTTGCTGCCCCCATAAGACCACAGTCTGGCGCCAAGGTTCAAGCCGGCTCTATGGCTCTTATGTGACGGCGCACGGAAAAACCGGAGGCCAGCAGACTGAGTGAGGTGCCAATCAGCACAAGCCACAGGCTTTCATTCCAGCCCAGTCCCAGCAACTCGAAGTTGCTCTGGTACAGGGACGCCAGGGCACTGACCTTGTGACTGAGCCAGAACACCATGATCAGGGTCAGCCACCAGGCCAGCAGCCCGCCGATAATGCCGTACCACAGCCCCACATAAAGAAAGGGTCGGTGTATAAAACCGTCGGTGGCGCCCACCAGCTTCATCACTTCGATTTCATAGCGACAACTGAGAATGTTGAGGCGCAGGGTGTTGCTCACCACCAGCAGCACTCCGGCCAGCAGCAGGGCGGCCATGCCCACCACCGCCTGGCGCAGCAGTTCCACTATGCCCGACAACCGGGCCAGCCAGGCCATGTCGAGGCGGGCGGTGGCCACCAGGGGCTCGGCGTTCATGTCGGCCAGCAGCAGCTCGGCCATGTCGGGCTGACGGCCACTTTCCGACAGGTTCAGGATCAGCACCGCCGGCAGCGGGTTTGCTTCAAGCAGGTCCAGTGCCTCGGCAAAGCCGGCGGCGCCGCTGAAGTCCGTTAGTCCCTGCTCCGGGCTGATGTAGGTCACCTGGCGAATCTCATTCATGCCTTCCAGCCGGGTCTGAAACGCCTTGATCTGATCTTCCGGAGCCGTCTGCTGGAGATAGAGGCTGATCTGGGCCTGGCTCTGCCAGAAACTGCTCACCGACTCGGCGTTTTTCAGCAGCACGTAGAAACTGGCCGGCAGCGCCAGGCTGACCCCCAGCACCGCGATGGTCATCAGCGAGCTGAGCGGCGTGCGCCACAGCTCGCCCAGGCTGGCGAACAACTGGCGCAGGTGATCCACCCCGTACATGGCCAGACGCTGGTGCCAGCCCAGCTTGTGGGTTCGGCTCATGCTTGCTCTTCCTCCTGCAGGCGCCCGGCATTCAGACGAAGCGTACGGTAGCGCTGGGCATTGATAAGGCCGGTGTCGTGAGTGGCGATCAGTACACTCACCCCCACCCGGTTAAAGGCCTCGAACAGGCGCAGAATGTCCATCGACAGCTCCGGATCCAGGTTGCCGGTGGGCTCGTCCGCCAGCAGCAGCAACGGCTTGTTGACGATGGCCCGGGCGATGCCCACCCGCTGCTGTTCACCACCCGACAGCATGGGCGGAAAATAGCGATCCTTGCCGTGCAGGCCGACCTTGTCGAGGGCCGCCGACACCCGGCGCTGAATATCGTGATGGCCATAGCCTTCAATCACCAGCGGCAGCGCCACGTTGTCGAACACGGTGCGGCCATTGATCAGATGGTGATCCTGAAAAATCATGCCGATGCGCCGGCGTACAAAGGGAATGTCACCCCGGGCGATGCGGCTGACATTGCGGCCGTTGAAATAGACCTGGCCATCGCTGGGGCGCTCCATCACGCTGATCAGTTTGAGCAGGGTGCTTTTACCGGCCCCGGAGTGGCCGGTGAGGTATGCCATTTCACCCTTTTCCAAATGAAAGCTGACCTTTTGCAGCGCCTGAAAGCCGCCGCTGTATACCTTGCTAACCTGCTCAAAGCGGATCATTTAGTCTTCCCGGCTGAAAAGCGCCTCGATGAATTCGGAGGCATTGAAGGGACGCAGATCATCGATTTTCTCACCCACGCCGATATAGCGAATGGGAATGCCGAACTTGTCGGCCACCGCGAAGATAACGCCGCCCTTGGCGGTACCGTCCAGCTTGCTCAGGGTAATACCGGTAATGGGCACGGCGTCGTTGAAGATTTTGGCCTGACTGAGGGCATTCTGGCCGGTGCCCGCATCCAGGGTGAGCATGATTTCGTGAGGCGCCTGAGGGTCGATTTTCTGCATCACCCGCACGATTTTCTTCAGCTCTTCCATCAGGTGCGCCTTGTTTTGCAGGCGACCGGCGGTATCGGCGATCAGCACATCCACCTTGCGGGCCTTGGCGGCTTCCACAGCGTCATAAATCACGGAAGCGGCATCGGCACCGGTGTGCTGGGCAATCACCGGAATATGGTTGCGCTCGCCCCAGACCTGCAACTGCTCCACCGCCGCGGCGCGGAAGGTATCGCCGGCGGCCAGCATCACCGACTTGCCCTCGGCCTGGAACTGGCGGGCCAGCTTGCCGATGGTGGTGGTCTTGCCCACGCCGTTGACGCCCACCATCAGAATGACAAAAGGCCGGTGCTCAGTATTAATCTCCAGCGGCTGATCCACCTTGGCGAGGATCCCGCCCATTTCCTCCTTCAGCAGCTCATACAGGGCTTCGCCGTCCTTGAGCTGCTTGCGGCTGGCCTGCTGGGTCAGGTTGTCGATGATCGACAGGGTGGTTTCTACCCCCAGATCCGCGGTGAGCAGCTGGGTCTCCAGCTCTTCAAACAGATCGTCATCGATTTTCTTGCCCCGGAACAGGCCAAAAAAGCCCGAACCCAGGTTTTGCCGGGTTTTGAGCAGGCCGGCCTTGAGGCGGGCAAAAAAGCCTTTTTTGGGTGCTTTTTCAGCCTGCGCCGCGTCTTCGGCAGCCTGACGCTCCTGCTCTTCCGCTTCCCGAGCCAGACGTTCCTGCTCGGCGGCTTCCGCTTCCGCCGCCAAACGGGCTTCTTCTTCCACCGCCTGCCGGGCTTCTTCCTCGGCGGCCAGCCGCGCTTCTTCTGCCGCCTTGGCTTCCGCGGCCAGACGAGCTTCTTCCGCGGCCTTGGCTTCCGCCGCCAGCCGCGCTTCTTCCGCGGCCTTCGCTTCCGCCGCTAAACGAGCTTCTTCCGCCGCTTTCGCTTCGGCGGCTAAACGAGCTTCTTCCGCCGCCTTCGCTTCGGCGGCTAAACGAGCTTCTTCCGCCGCTTTCGCTTCGGCGGCCAAACGGGCTTCTTCCGCCGCTTTCGCTTCGGCGGCCAAACGAGCTTCTTCCGCGGCCTTCGCTTCGGCAGCCAAACGGGCTTCTTCCGCCGCTTTCGCTTCGGCGGCCAAACGGGCTTCTTCCGCCGCTTTCGCTTCCGCCGCCAAGTGAGCTTCCTCTGCCGCCTTGGCTTCGGCCGCCAGGCGGGCTTCTTCCGCTCGGGCCTCGGCTTCCTGTTGGGCTAACTGTGCTTCCACTTCCGCGCCATGACCGGCTTCCGCTTCCGATGCTACCGCGTCATGGGGTGTTTGTTGTTCCTGTGCTTCTTCCGGCTGCTCGTCTTTCTTTTTGCCAAAGCCCAGCCAGGAGAAAAAACCTTTTTTCGCCATGCTTGCCAATACTCGCTGTTGTTCGGGACGATTAGGACTGGCCGTGATTCGGCCGCTTCATTAGAATATCCGCCCCTTAATGGGTGCAAAACCGCCTTATACTAGCACTTTATTGAAAGACGGCGAAACGAGATGGCTAAAGCAAAACCGGCAAAAAAACACACCGCGGCCAGTGGCCAGATAAGGCTTATCGGCGGCCAGTGGCGTGGTCGAAAATTGCCGGTATTACCCAGTGAAGGACTCAGGCCCACCACGGACCGAGTCAAGGAAACCCTGTTCAACTGGCTGATGTTTGATATTCGCGACCGCCGTTGTCTGGATCTGTTTGCCGGCAGCGGCAGCCTGGGCTTTGAAGCCCTGTCCCGCTACGCCGCCGACGTGGTGATGGTGGAAAAGGACGCGGCCGTGGCCGCTCAGCTCAAACGCAACCTCGCCACCCTGCCGGCGGCCCCGGGCACCGTGGTTCAGGCCGATGCCGAGCAGTATTTGCAGCAAGCGGCAACGCCCTTTGACGTGGTGTTTCTCGATCCCCCCTTTCACCAGGCGTTGTTGCCCCGAGTGTGTGAGCTGCTTGAAACCCACGGCTGGCTCGCCGACGAGGCCCTTATTTATATCGAACGGGAACAGGGTCTGGCGCTGCCCACCCTGCCCCGCCACTGGCGGCTGCACAAAGACAAGCAGGCCGGTCAGGTCAGTTATCAACTCTATCAAAGGGAGCAAGTGAAAACATGAAGGTACTTAATCTGCTGATGCGGCTGGTGATGCTGGTGTTCTGGGCCGGCATTCTTTACGCCCTGCTCGGCCCCGGTTTTGAAGAAGCCGGCACCACGCCGCTGATCCTGGGCGCCGTCGTGCTGGTCATGCACCTGCTGCAAATGCTGATGCTGAAACAGGTCGCCAGCTTGCTCAACCCAAGCGCCGGCGATTATCTGGAAGTGCTGGTGTTCGGCTCCTTTGCCATGCACCGCCACCGTGCCCGCCTGAAAGCGCTGAGCGAACAGCAAAAGCGCTGATGTTCCCTTGCACGGCTTTCATGGGAACGCACATTAACTGCGCAGGCTGCCAGCCTGCATCTGCGCCCGCAAGGGCGCTTGATATGTTGAGGGTTGCCGCTTCGCGCCAAATGGCGGGCAAACTGCCCGCGTTCCATATGATCCGTACCAGCTGGCTATAACTCTTCCGGGCCGCCGCCGCACCGCCAGCAGATCTCAAAGCTGGCGTCGTTTTCTTCTCCACACCGCCCGCAATGCCAGGTTCGATGGCTTTTCTGCTGATAGGCCTGCACAAACTCCCGCGCCCGCGGCCAGTCCGGTGCCTGCACCAGCAGGGTTACCCGGGCCACGTCCATCGGCAGTTCACCCAGGGCGCCTGCCAGCGCCTCGCCTTTCAGTTGCACCGCCACGCCACGGCTTTCCAGTGCCCCCTTGAGGGTATGGGCCTCCAGGCTGTTGGCCGCTTCAAACACCGGTCTCCAATCGCTCATTCATTCTCTTCCGAACACGCAATAGAAAAAGGGGGTGACGTCATGTCACCCCCTTTTGGGTTGTCGTATGGTTAGTCCGTAAACCAAGTTGCTCCCTGCAATCCCTGACAATACCTTTTCCTTAAGGTGATCCTCTTCCCGTTCCGTCGGTGCGTCCTATGGTCATCCTGACCGCAGTTCATCCTGAGCTGCTTGACTGTCTCCGTCCTGGGAGGTGTCCCTTACCGCGTCCTGCGGTGTTCCTTTCGCCGTTCCTGGCAGCCGGTCTTTCCTGACCAACTTCCCTTGCTCCTTGCCCTTCTAACTATAGGGAACTTTGATTTTGCCTCAAGTCACCGACCGGAGATAAACCCATGCCTCATCGTACGTCATAATATGCATATAGAATACAAGCGTTTGTTTATAAACAAGAAAGTGAGATTATGCTCAGTATATTCCGCAACCGAAAACGCCTTTTCCCACACACCAAGTAAGAGATCTCGCACAAGGCTACGGGACATTATCGCCACCCACTGACCCGACAACAAAAGGGTGGCGCGTCTGCCCGGGCTTCCTTAGGATAATCCAGTCTATTGAGGGAGGTTTTATGCACAAACTGGAATTACCGTCGCCACTGGTAGAAGCCCAATGGCTGGCTGATCACCTGGACCATCCGGATCTGGTGGTGCTGGATGCCAGCTGGCACATGCCCGCCACCGGCCGCAATGGCCTGGAAGAATGGCGACAGCAACGTCTTCCCGGTGCCCGCTTCTTTGACTTTGACGGTCGCATCAAGGATCAGCATACCAGCCTGCCCCATATGCTGCCGGACGAAACCCTGTTCGCCCGGGAAGTCTCCGCACTGGGCGTCAGCAACCACCAGACCATTGTCATCTACGACAGCCTGGGCCTGTTTGCCGCGCCCCGGGCCTGGTGGATGTTTCGTGCCATGGGCCACGAGAACGTAGCCGTGCTTAACGGTGGCCTGCCCGCCTGGCAACAGGCCGGTCTGCCCCTGGAACAGGGGGAACCCGCCGCCGTTGAGCCGGGCCGGTTTACTGCCGAGCGCCAGTCTCACTGGATAGCCGACGCCACCGCGGTGGAGCAGGCGCTGCAGCAGGACGGTTACCGGGTGCTGGATGCCCGCAGCCGGGAACGTTTCAGCGGCGCCGCCGCCGATCCCCGCCCTGGCGTGCGCGCCGGCCACATGCCCGGCGCCGCCTGTCTGCCCTTTAACGAGCTGCTGAAAGACGGTTACCTGCTGCCCGCCGAGCAATTGCGCGCCATCCTGTCCCCCCTGGTGAAGGCCGAACAAAAACTGATCTGCAGTTGCGGCTCGGGCGTGACCGCCGCCATTCTGGCCCTGGCCGCCGAGCTGGCCGGGCATCACCATATCGCGGTGTACGACGGCTCCTGGACCGAATGGGGCGGCTCGGCCCATCTGCCGGTGGAAAAAAACGCATAAAAAAACCCGCCGAGAGGCGGGTTTTTCAATGCCAGGGGCAGAAACTTACTTCTGCGCTTCGGCCTTGGGCGCCGGGCGCTCGGCCACACCCATCTTGATGGCCAGCCAGATCACCAGCACCAGGGTGATCATCACCGACAGGTAGTTGGTGCCCATTTCCGGAAACTGGGTACGCAAAAAGGCGGAGTAACCAAATACGCCAATCAGAAAACTCAGCAGGGCGCATACCGGGGTATCGCCTTCCATGGGCACGCTCAGGTATTCCTGATACAGCATGTGGGCCGCCAGTACCAGCGAGATGATGGGGAAAATGGAAAACGCCAGCTCACTGACGCTGAGCGTGGCCAGGGTGGCGTTGCCACACAGCCCCACCAGCAGTGCCAGCAAAATGGGTTTACGGCGAATGTTCTTGTTTCCAGACATAGTGATCCTTCCTGATTTAAGGCCTAGAGCCGTTTTGCCTTGTTATATGCATCTGCGCCCTTGGCGATCATGCGCAGCTGCAGAATCATGCGCTCCGCCAGTGCGGCACGCTCTTCCTCGTTCATGTCCAGCGCATCGGCGCCGGCACTGAACACCAGCGTCACCATGGCCTGGGCCTGGGCCTCGGCATAGTCGCGGCTGGTATTCTGCTTCTCTTCCAGGTAGTCGGTGAGCTCGGCGGTAAAATGCTGGATCTCCCGGGCCACCGCCTGACGAAAAGCCGCAGAGGTGCCCGACCGCTCCCGCAACAGCAAGCGGAACACGTCGGGACTGCTGTCGATAAATTCCATAAAGGTCTTTACCGAAATCTGAATCACACTGCCGCCGTCGGCAATGCGCTGGCGCGCCTGGCGCATCAGCTGGCGCAGGGTCAGCCCACCCTCGTCCACCAGCGTCAGCCCCAGCTCTTCCATGTCCTTGAAATGACGGTAAAAGGACGTTGGCGCCAACCCCGCTTCCCGGGCCACCTCGCGCAGGCTGAGACTGGAAAAACTGCGCTCGGCGCTCAGCTGACGAAACGCGGCTTCCACCAGGGACCGCCGGGTTTTTTCTTTTTGTTGCGCGCGAACGCCCACGACACACCACGCTCAAAACTTTAATGGTCGAATCATACCTTGTTGTGCCGAACCGGTCAGCCCCGATTGGTCAATTTGTGATTGTCCGCAGTCCGGCCTTCAAGACGACGCAAGCAATCAGCTCTGAGTGACGCCATTCCGCCACCATTTTTACCCTATCTTTCGCTTGTTAAAGGAGGGAGATCACTATTGAATCCTGCCCCTCCCGGTTTCCTTTGACAAAAACTCTGCAAAACTCCATAGTCTTCGCCATTTTCTACCTAAGCCAACTGTATGCTTAAGTTTACAGTCACCAGGAGCAAGCAGACGTGAATGCAAGGGCGCAGTTCAGCAGCAAGCTGGGATTTGTCATGGCCGCCGCCGGCTCGGCCATCGGCGTGGGCAACATATGGGGCTTTCCCACTCAGGCGGCCAGCAACGGCGGTGGCGCCTTTTTGCTGGTCTATCTGCTGATGATAGGGTTGTTGGGCTACCCCATGCTGGTGGCCGAGATCACCATCGGCCGCCACGGCCAGGCCGGCCCCTTTCACGCCCTGCAGAAACTCACCGGCAATGGCGCCGGCAAGGCCATCGCCGGCCTGGTGGGGCTGGCGGCGGTCATCACCGTCAGCCTGATATTCACCTTCTATGCCATCGTCTCCGGCTGGTTTATCGCCTATGCGCTCGAGCCCCTGGCCCGTCTGCTGGGCATGAACGCCGACTGGCTGACCGGCTTTTCCACCTCGCGCAACCTGGTGTTCACCCTGCTGTTTGCACTGCTGAGCCTCTATGTGGTCAGCCGGGGCCTGGAGCAGGGCATCGAGAAGTGGTCGAGCCGGCTGATGCCGCTGCTGCTGATGATGCTGATCGTGCTCACCGGCTATATGCTGACCCAGCCCGGTGCCGGCGAAGGCCTGAAGGCCTACCTGGTACCCGACTTCGACCGCGTACTGCACCGGGACGTGCTGATCGGGGCCCTTGGCCAGAGCTTTTTCTCCCTGTCGCTGGGCGCGGCAGTCATGATGCTGTACGGCTCCTACCTCAGCCGCCAGGCCAGCATTCCGGCGCTGGCCGCTCAGGTAACCCTGCTTGATACCAGCGTGGCCTTTCTCGCCGGCCTGCTGATTTTGCCGGCCATGTACGTGGCCCAGCATAACGGCGTGGCCATTTTTGCCGACGACGGCAGCCTGCTGAGCTCCGACACCCTGGTGTTTTCGGTGCTGCCGGCGCTGTTCGAAACCATGGGTCAGGCCCAGTACCTGATCGCTTTTGCCTTTTTCCTGCTGATGATAGTGGCGGCGCTGACGTCCTCCATCTCGATGCTGGAAGCGCCGGTGTCCCTGGCCATGGAAAGCACCGGCCTGTCACGCATCAAGGCCACCTGGCTGATGACCGCCCTGTGTACCCTGGTCAGCGTGATCATCGTGTTCAACTTCGCCAGCCTGTTCGGGCTGGTGATCACCGTCACCACCCAGTATGCCCAGCCGCTGGTCAGCCTGTGCATCACTCTCTATGCCGGCTGGGTCTGGCAGCGTAACAAGGTGCTGGCCGAGCTCAAGGCCGGCTGCCCCGGGGTGGAGCAGGGCCTGTTCTGGAAAATCTGGCCCTGGTATGTGCGCTTTGTGTGCCCGGTGCTGGTGCTGGTGGTCATTATTCAGTCCATCGGCGGCTAAACACCTCACACTCCCAAAATACAAAAGGGCCGCCATGCGGCCCTTTTGCGTGGTCGTCTGTTAGCCAGATGCAAGCACGAAGCACCAGCAGAGTTGCCTCCACCGACACGCTTCCAGCCCATCCATGGGACGCTCGTCAAATGTCATCCATGACATTTGACGGTCGGTTACGGCAATCCCTGCTGTTGCTTCGTTGAGCATGGGCGCCGCATGTTGGAAGCAGGCTGGCAACCCGGTGTTGAGCAATGAAGGACAAAGGGTATTGTTTCGCCGCACTCTCTGCGCCATCCCTGGCGCAGCGAAGCCTACATGGATGTATTCACGGCGTGTCGGCGAAACAGTGCGCTTTGGCCGACGATATCGCACGGCCAGGCAGCTGACGAATAAACCAAAGGGCCGCATGGCGGCCCTTTGGCTTTTACCTGCTTAGCGCGTGACTTCACCGTCCGGGGCACTGAGGCCCGCGGCCAGGCGAGTGCCCTGCTCTTCGTCGGCCAGGGCCAGCAGGAAGGCGTATTCCCGGGCCAGTTCGCGGTAGGATTCAAAGCGACCCGATTTGCCGCCGTGACCGCTGTCCATGTCGCAATGCAGCAGCAGCAGGTTATCGTCGGTCTTCATTTCCCGCAGCTTGGCCACCCACTTGGCCGGCTCCCAGTACTGCACCTGAGAGTCGTGCAGGCCGGTGGTCACCAGCATATTGGGGTAAGCCTGGGGCTTCACCTGATCGTAGGGGCTGTAGGACTTCATGTAATGGTAATAGTCGGCGTCGTTGGGATTGCCCCACTCGCCGTATTCACCGGTGGTGAGCGGAATCGACTCGTCCAGCATGGTGGTCACCACATCCACAAAGGGCACCGCTGCCACTACCCCCTTGTACAGATCCGGTGCCATGTTGACCACCGCCGCCACCAGCAGGCCGCCGGCGCTGCCGCCGGACGCAAACACCCGCCCCTTGTCGCCGTAACCCTGCTGCACCAGCGACTCGGTCACGTCGATAAAGTCGTTAAAGGTGTTCTGCTTGCTCATCAGCCGGCCCTGCTCGTACCAGTCCCGGCCCAGCTCCTCACCGCCACGCACGTGGGCGATGGCATACACAAAGCCCCGGTCAAGCAGGCTCAGGCGGGCGCTGCTGAAATCCGGATCCATGCTGGCACCGTAGGAGCCGTAGGCATACACCAGCAGCGGATTGCTGCCGTCGCGCCTGAATCTGTCGGCCCGGTATACCAGAGACACCGGCACCCTGGCCCCGTCCCGCGCCGTAACCCAGACCCGCTCGCTGCGATAGTCGTCGGCGTTGAAGTGGTCGCCCACATACTGCTGCTTGAGCTCCCGGCGCTCCTGAGTGTCCATGTTCACTTCATAAATGGTCACCGGCCGGGTCATGGAGGAATAACCGTAACGCAGCCAGGGCGTATCGGCCTCGGGGTTGGTGCCCATCCAGCTGACATAGGCGGGATCGTCAAACTGAAGCTGACGCTCGCGGCCATCCTGGCGATGGATCTGGCGCAGATGCAACAGGCCCTCGCTGCGCTCTTCCAGTACCAGCCAGTCGCGGAACAGGGCAAAGCCCTCCAGCAGCACTTCGTCCCGGGCGGGGATCACCGGCTGCCATTGCGCGGGCTTGCCGGCCGTGTCGGTGACGTAGAGGCCGAAGTTGGCGCCGTCCTTGTTGGTGCGCACATAAAACTGCCCCTGGTAATGGTCCAGATCATACTCGTGACCATGCTGGCGGGGCAGAAACACTTGGGGCTCGGCATTCGGATCATCGGCCGGAATAAGGTGGATCTCACTGGCGTCGGTATTCCAGGCGCCGATGAAGATGTAGTCTCCCGAGCGGCTCTTGTAGAGGCTGGTATAAAAGCCGCTGTCCTGCTCCTCGTGCACCAGCACGTCCTCGCTCTGCGCGGTGCCCAACGTATGGCGATAAACCTGGAACGGCAGCAGGGTGCTGTCGTCCTGTTTCACGTAAAACAGGGTTTTACCGTCTTTTGCCCACACCAGGTTGCCGGAGGTATTTTCCAGCACCTCGGGGTAAAGCTCGCCGGTGTCCAGCGACTTGAAGCGCACCTGGTACTGGCGGCGGGACAGAAAGTCTTCGGAAAAGGCCAGGGTACGCTGATCCGGGCTCACCGCCATCTGCCCCTGCCCATAATAGGACTGGCCCTCGGCGCGCTGATTGCCGTCGAGCAGCACTTGCACCTGGTCCGGCTGGCCGTCGGGATAGCGCTCGGCAATGCCGTATTCCTGGCCCTGCTGATAGCGGGTGCGATACCACCAGCCCTGCTTCAGGTAGGGAACCGTGTTGTCGTCCTGGCGAATCCGCGCCACCATCTCCTGAAACAGCGACTCCTGCAGCCCGTCGAGGGGCGTCAACACCCGCTCGCTGTAGCGGTTTTCCTGTTCCAGGTAGTTGAGCACGTCGGGATCATCGCGCTCGTCGTCGCGCATCCAGTGATAATTGTCCACACGCAAATCGTCGTGGCTGGAAAGCACATGGGGGATTTTTTTGGCGACAGGCGGTTTTACTTCCACGTCGGTTCCTTTGGCATAGGGTTTGGCACAAGCCACCCATGCTAACATCAGGCAAAGCCGTACCCTATTGCGCACGCGTCACTCCTTTTCGCTTTGTATAAAAAACGAACGAATACTATCTACAGAATACGACGCCAGCCAGCCAAACCGGTGAAAAATGCCAAATAAAACAGGAAAAAAATTCAAATGAAGCCGCTGGGCGCGGCCGTTTAAGGGAAAGTGATCACTTACGCTGCCAGCGGCCGTCGGCCAGCTGTACATACTGGCCGGCGGGGGTGCGCTCTATGTTGAGCTGACCGGCCCGGCTTTGCACCACCACCAGGCTGGTACCGGTTTTTTGGGCAATATCCCGGTAGCTTTCCAGCCGCTTGCGGTTAATGTCGTTCACAATGGCACTGACCTGAGCATTGCCCTGCACCGCCCCCACCAAGCCGTTGAGTTGTTCGCCAATCAGTCCCTGCTGCTTGGCCTGTTGCAGATCCAGCGCCCAGGCCGACAGGCTCAGGGTTGCCGCCAGAAACATCGCCAACCATCGCATATTCCGCTCCTCAGAACAGTTCCTGCTCTTGTTCAAACAGTTTTTCCAGCTCCCGGTCTACCCGGACCCGGATCTCGTGATCCACCTTGACGTTAAGGTTCACCGTAATGGGCTTGTCGGGCACCATTACCTCTACCCGGGGGGTACAGGCGGCCAGCAGCAACAGGCCCCCGAGCACAACCGCTATCGGTTTCATTGATTCGTCTCCCCTTGCAGGCGCGCCGGCAGCCGCTCACTCAACTGCCCGGCAAAGCGCAGGCTTGCCAGCAACTGTAACAGGTTTTCCTGGTGCCGGTAATTGAAGTTAACCGGGTGCAGTTTTCCTGCCACCGGCGCCTGGCCCTGCAACCGGGTCAGCACCACTGCCTCGCCGTCCCCGGCCATCGACACCTCGGCATCCAGGTGGTGATACCGCAAATCCTGCAGCATGCCCAGAGTCAGACTCAGGGAGAGATTGTCTTCGGCGGTGGTGGCCAGGGACTCCCCGGCCTGGTAGGAGACCCAGCCATCCCGCCCCCACACACGGCCGTTTGCCACGCTTACGCCGCCGGCCATCACAAAGGGCAGCCGGCCCTGCAGCTTGCCGTCACCGGTCAGCCCCGGCACTGCCGCCAGGTTCAGCAAGCGCGCCAGGGAAATGTCCTGCAGGTGCAGCTCCCCCTGCGTGGGAGTGCTCAGCGGCATGGGAGACAGCGCCAACCGGCCTTCCAGCACTTTTCCGGTGAGCCCGGACAGCCAGGGCCCTCCCTGACGCCAGTCCAGGGCGGCGTGAATGTCGGTCACCGGCACCCCGGTGCTGAGCTCGCCGATGGCCAGGCCGCTGTGCGGGCTCAGTGCCGGCCGTCCGTTCCGCCAGACCAGCCCAAGCCTGCCCGCCACTTGCTCGGCACGCAGCTCGCCCCGGCGCAACCGGCCGTCCTTCAGCACCAGATCCAGCGCTGGTACGGCATTCGGCTGGCTGCCAATCCGTCCCGCCAGTCGCAGCTCGCCGCTGTCCACCTCAAACGCGGGCAGCTGCAGCCAGCCATTCAGCCAGCCGGCCACCGCCGCCAGTGACAACGTCTGTTCGGGCAGGGTCAGCATCAGGCCCTGCTGCCATTGCCAGTGGCCACTGACTTGCAGCTCCGGATTCAGCCGCAAGCGCAACCCGCCATGACGATGATCGGTCAACGCCAGATCCAGCTCTGCTCCGGGCAACGGCTGTTGCTGCCAGCGCCCATCCTGCCAGCCCAGGGTCCAGCGGCCGAGGCCGTTCAGCGGCAGCGTACTCGCCGGGCGCAGGCTCAGCCCGCGCAGCCGCAGCTGTCGCCAGGCCAGGGTTTCCATGGTCAGACGAGTCTCTGGCCGCCATTGCCAGCCCCTCTCGGTGGTGTCCAGCACCCCGTTCAGCCGCAGGGTGCCCGCCAGCGGTGCCGGTAGCGCCGTGGTGGCGGTCAGTTGCAGTGCCTGCCCCGGACGCCAGTCGCCCTGCATCTGTACCGGCCCGCTCAGGCTCGGCAACAGCAGGCGGCCGGGCAGCTCGCCTTGCCAGCGCCAGCCGCCCTGATCCGGCCTCAGCAGCACCGCCAGGGCACCGGCCTCGGTGTGCCAGTCAACCTGCACGCCGGTGTCGCTGCGCCGCAGCAGCGCCGGGCCGGCCAGTACGGCGTCACCGGGCAGGTACAGGGTGAGCTGTTCAATGGAAAAGTCGATCGGCGGCAGGGTCAGCAGCAGCGACAGCGCATTACCCTCGCCTTCCGCGCCCCGGTTACCGCTGCGCGAGCAGGTCAGATCCAGGCTCAGCTCGGCCAGGCTGCCGCTGAGTTCGCCTTCACGCCAGTGCAGGCGGAACGCCTCTGCCCGCTCCCTGGGACAGGCCGGCACCCGTGCCCGTTCCAGACTGGCGTCCAGCGTCAGCCCGGGAGGCGGCGCCTGTGCCGACACCAGCCCGGTCCAGAGCAAGGCCGCCAGGAGGCAGCATCCCATTCGGCAAGATGGCACCGTCATAGCAAAAATCCACTTGCGTCGTTCGGCCGAGGCCTTAAGCTGAAGCCAACGACAAGGAGGGAGCCAATATGGACAAGTTCGTGCTCTGGGCCATTATCATCGTCGCCTTCGTGGTGCTCGGCCGGCAGCTGTACCGGCGTTTTTACGACCATATTCAGCCTCAGCACAGCCTCAAGGTGGTGATCACCGGCAAGCAGGTGCGGGAATTCATGGGCCGCACCCGCCAGGAAGAAACCGATCTGCCTCCGGCCCGGATCAATTACTACGTGAGCTTTCGACCCCGGAGCGGCGGTCGGGAGCGGGAGTTCCAGGTCAGCGAGCACCTTTACGAGCAGCTCACTCCCAACACCGCCGGCACCCTGGTGATCAAGGGCCGGCGTTTTATCGCCTTTGAGCCGGACGAAGTTATCCTGGATAACGACTGAACAGGCTGGTATTGCCCTGCTCGTCAAAGCTCATGACCTCGTAAGGCGTGCCGGGAATGTCCATGCCCGGCGCGCTCTGGGGCATGCCGGGAATGGTCAGGCCGCGCACCTCGGGCTGCTGCTCCAGCAGCCGTTTTACGTCTGCCGCCGGCACATGCCCTTCAATCACATAGCCCCCGACGTGGGCAGTGTGGCAGGATGCCAGCTCCCGTTTGACTCCGGCCCTGACCTTGATCGACTCCATGTGCTCGGTGTCGATGCTGTTCACCTCAAAACCGGACTCGCGCATGTGCGCCACCCAGTCTTCACAGCAGCCACAGGTGGGCGACTTGTACACGGTGACCGGCCCGGTGGCGGCCAGCACCGGCGCCGCCAACAGTGCGGCCAGACTCAAAACGACTTTTTTCATCGGTAATTTCCTCTCGTCAAGCAACGGCTCCAGACTAGCAAACCCGGCGGGCAAGATCCCCTGCCAGCGGTATTCAGACCGGCGTCAAACGGTTATGCTAGCGCCACTTATTGTTCATTCTACCGCGTTTCCGGAGTCCCAATGTCATACTTTGCCGTCAAGCATGCGCACATGATGTTCGCCATGATCAGCATAGTGCTGTTTATGCTGAGAGCCTGGCTGGCCGTGCCTTCTCCCGCCCGGATCAGCAACAAGCTGCTGAAAATACTGCCCCACGTCAACGACACCCTGCTGCTGCTGTGCGGCATCTGGCTGGCGGTCAGCCTTAACCAGATCCCCTTTGGCAACAGCCCCTGGCTCACCGCCAAGGTCGTGGGCCTGGTGCTGTACATCATTGTCGGCACCATCGCCATCAAGCGCGGCAAAACTCAAGGGCAGCGGCTGGTGGCGGCGCTGGCCGCCATCGCCATCTTTGCCTACATCTACGGCGCCGCCGTCAGCAAGTCGCCGCTGTCCTGGCTGGCACTGTAATCCCGCCGCCCGGCGGCCTGCCTATTGCTCGTCGCCGGGCCCGTTCAGCCACACCGGAAAGACCGGAAAGGGGCCCGGCGCCAGCCAGCGCCACGCCGGCTCCTGATACAGGGCATTGGCCGAACGCGGATCCAGCATCAGCGCCGCCAGCGGTCCCAGGGGTTGCGCCGTGGGCACCAGCAAGTCGCCAGGCCCCAGGGTCACCCGCGCGGATTCGGCCCTGGCCTTGACCCGCCACTTTTCCCGCACCCCGGGCCGGGCCCGGGGCTGAGGCAGCAGGGCATCAATCTGCAGCCGCTCCGCCGCCAGCACGCGCGGCGCCCGCACCGTCTCAAAGCGAATATGATGCCGTTGCAGCCAGCGGGCCATGCGCTCCCGCTCCCGGGTCACCCCATAGGCCGGCGGCAGTACCACCGGCTCGCCGGTGATAATGGCATTGTGATTGGCAAAGGCATGGTATTGGCGATGGCCATCGACCAGCCGTACCAGCGGCAGCCATACCTCGGGTTGCGCTGCGTTGGGGCCGAAATGCACATCCATCCACAGGGTGCGACCGTCTTCCCCGGCTCCCCGCCAGCCGCTGCGGGCTTGCCGCGACACCGCCACCAGCCGGGCACTGTCTTCGGCGGCCAGCTGCAACAGGCTCAGCAGCGCCAGGTGCTGCTTGCGCACTCGCTCGGCAATGTTGCGCGGCGTGGGGTAACGGCCCGCCTTGTTGTCGAGCCGGCTTTCCACCAGCACCGATACCCGCCCCTGCAGGGCCGCGTAGTTGCGCAGGTTGGTGATGCCCAGCCCGCCCCGGGCCACGATCTGCCCCAAGTGCGTAATTTCACCCCGGTAGGGCTCGGCCCGCACGCCGGCCTCCGTCACCCGCTGCACCAGCGCCGGCAGCAAATACCGCTGGGTATACTCCCGCAGGCCGGCATCAATATTGGGGTTGTTGCCCACCTCGAACTGCACTTCCACGTCGGTCAACCAGCCCTGCTGTTTGGTGAGCACCCGCTTCCAGATGCCGGACTCGTGGGCGTCGTACACCAGATCCGGATCAAAGGTCTGCAGGGCATCCACCAGCAGGCGGGTTTCGCCGGCGCTGAGCGCCACATAGTCAATATTGGTATTGTCGTCGTTGGCGTTGTGGCGACGGGACAGATCCCGCCCGTCGGGGTTGGCCATGGCCACCAGCACCAGGTTGAGTCGCTCCAGCAGGGCGCTGTGCTCACCATTGGCCAGCTCCCGGATCAGCCGCTGCACCGCCTCCGCCCCCGCCGGCTCGTTGCCGTGCTGGGCCGCCAGCACCAGCACCGTGGCCTTGTCCGGCTCGGGCCGGTAACGGTGCAAAAAGGCCGGAGACGACGACACCAGCATGGCCTGCACCGGCCGGCCGCCGGCGGAGTTGCCCAGCGGCACCAGCCGAGCCTGTTCGACGCCCTGATCGAGCTCGGCAAGGTAATGGCCAATGTCGCGACTGTCGGGCAACACCAAAAAGTGTTCGTTTTCCAGGGGGGGGAGCGGCACCACAGCAGCCCAGCCGAGACCGCTGCACACCCACACCAGTAACGCCATCAACCTCATAATAAACCCGAAAAGAGTCAGCTATTTCAGTTAGTTATAGCTGCTGTTCGGGCTGCAGCGCAAACGGTGCAGCACGTCAGAAATGGTCCCAATCCGGGCATCTGTAGAAAAATAGCGACACTCGCCCACGAAAAGCATGCGTCAGAACTTGTCACACCCTCTGCCTAGGATACAATCATCCCAAGCAAGAGGGCATAACCATGAGTAAGAAACTGCTGAGACAACTGACCCTGGCGCGCTGTGTTCCCTATCGTCCCTACAAGCTGACCGCGCGCCAGCTGCAAGAAAAACTGGAAGAGGAAGGAATTCAGGTCAGCCTGCGGACCGTGCAGCGGGATCTGGAAGAAATGTCCGGCATGGGCCTGTTCGATCTGACCTCGGATGATCGCAGCAAACCCCATGGCTGGTGTTTCGAACGCAATGGTTTGAACGACTTCGCCAACTTCATGCCGCTGGGTCTGGCCATGGCGCTCAAGACCTGGAACGACCAGGCCGCCGATCTGCTGCCGGCCAGCGTGCTGACCGAACTCAACCCCATCATCGACAAGGCGACCCAGGTCATCAACGACAGCCAGAGCGAGCTGGCCAGCCGCTGGATGGAAAACGTGGTGCAACTGCCCAAGCCTTTCCCCGGCAGCCCGGAAATGCGCCGCGCCACCACCATTCGTGACGCCCTGTGGCGAGGCCGCAAGTTCAGCGCCGAAATCAAGCGGCTGATCAAGGGCCGTACCGTCTGGCTGCGCTATGAACAGGTGAACCCGCTCGGCATCGTCACCCGCAAAGACGGCCCCATGCTGCTGTGCACCGTGTCGGACATGGATCCCAAGATCTACGGCATTCCCTTTGAGCACATCAAGGACGTGGAGCTGACCAGCCGGCCGGTGACCCAGCCGCGGGAATTCAGCGTGCACAAACTGATCCGTGAAAAGGGCTATCAGGAAGAAACGGAAACAATTCATTTCGTGGGCCGCATCGCCAACCCGAGCCGCTCCCTGCTGGAAGAAACCATTCCGGGCCACAATCCCCGATTGACCCGTTATGACAAGCAAAGCATGATGGTGGAAACCGACGTGAAAGATTCGCCCGAATTTCGTCGCTGGCTGACCGACATGGCCGGCAAGGTAGAAATCCTGGCGCCCGAATCACTGAAAACCCCCAAGTAACAGCATCGACACCGATGGCAAGGGCTGACTGGTTCAGCCCTTTTGTTTTTCCACGGAGACCAGGATGGATCAGTTCCTTTTTGAACCCGCCGAACCCGACTGCGACACCATCCGCATCAGCGTGGTGGGCGTGGGCGGCTGCGGCGGCAACACCGTCAATCTGCTGGCCGAGCACAGCCTGCCGGCCCACGTCAGCACCATGGCCATGAACACCGACGCCAAGGCCCTGCAGCAATGCCGGGTGGAAACCCTGCAACTGGGCCGGGAACTGACCCGGGGCCTCGGCGCCGGCGCCGAGGCGGAAGTGGGCCGCCAGGCCGCGGAAGAAAGCGAAGCCGATATTCGTGCCCGCCTGCAGGGGGCGGATCTGTGCTTTATTACCGCTGGCATGGGCGGTGGCACCGGCACCGGCGCCGCGCCCGTGGTGGCGCGTCTGGCCCGGGAAATGAACATCATGACGGTGGCCATCGTCACCCGCCCCTTTGGCTTTGAGGGCAAAAAGCGCGCCCGCATGGCCGAACAGGGCCTGGAGACCCTGGCCGAGCACACCGACGCCCTGCTGGTGCTGCCCAACGACTACCTGCTGCGGGTGTTGGGTGCGCGCACGCCGTTGCTCAAGGCGTTTTCCGAAAGCAGCAAGGTCATTCAGAACGCGGTGCGCGGCCTGGCGGACATCATTGGCCAGACCGGCCTGATTAACATCGACTTTGCCGACGTGCGCACCATCATGAGCCAGCAGGGCAAGGCGGTGATGGGCATTGGCCTGGCCCGGGGCGACAACAAGGTGGAAGAAGCCACCCTGCAGGCGCTGAACAACCCGCTGCTGGAAAAGGTGGAGCTGGAAGGCGCTCGAGGGGTACTGCTCAACGTGGTGGCCTCCATGGACATCGGCCTCGACGACTTTCAGAAAATCGGCGACCGGGTGGCCGAGTGCGTGGGCGAGGACGCGACCGTGGTGTCGGGTATCACCCTGGATCCGGAGCTGACCGACAGCATTCAGGTCACCATGATCGCCACCGGCATTCAGCCGCCGAAAGAAACCATAGCGCCGGTGCAGCCCCAGCCGCAGGCCGAAGCGCCGCTGCAGGAAGGGCTCGATATTCCCGCCTTTCTGCGCCAGCGCCAGCAGTAGGCGCCCGCGCTCAAACAACAAAAAGGCCGACGCAAGCGTCGGCCTTTTTCGTGCTGATGTTCAGGCTCAGCCGAACACGTTCAGGCACCAGGTAATGGCGGGAATGGCCACAATGTCGATCAGCACGGCGCCACACAGCGGCGCTATGATAAAGGCCTTGTGGGAGAACACTCGGTAGCGGTCGCACACCGCGCCCATGTTGGCCACCGCATTGGGCGTGGCCCCCAGGCCATGGCCCACGAAACCGGCGCAGAGCACGGCGGCATCGTAGTTGCCGCCCATCAGCCGGAACATCAGGAAATAGGCCAGCAAAATGATAGCCAGGGTCTGAACCGCCAGAATGATAATCAGCGTGCCGCCCAGATCCGCCAGCTGCCACAGTTTCAGCGACATCATCGCCATGGTCAGGAAAATGCCCAGGCAAAAATCCCCCACCACATTGTTGGCGCTGTCGGACAGCGGCAGCAGACGCACCACCTCATTCAGGTTGCGCAGCACGATGGCCACAAACATGGCCCCCACGTAAGACGGCAGAATTATGTCGAAGTGTTCGCGCAGGTTGCCGCTCAGCCACAGCCCCGCCACCATGGTACACAACACCACGGCCACGCTCTTCAGCAGCAGGGTGCCGGTCACCGGCTCACGGCTGGGCTTTTCCGCTTCTTTCAGCGCTTCCAGCTCATGCACCTGCTCCGCCTCAATGGTCACCTTATGGCGCTTGATCAGCAGCCGGGCCACCGGCGCGCCCAGCAGGCCGCCGGCCACCATACCAAAGGTCGCCGCCGCCAGCGCCGCCGTGGTAGCACCGGTCACCCCCAGGGCCTCGGCCTCGGGGCCAAAGGCGGCGGCAGCGCCAAAGCCGCCTTCCAGCGACACCGCACCAGCCATCAGCCCCAGCAGGGGATGCTCGCCCAGCGCCGAGGCCATGCCAATGCCGATGCCGTTCTGCAGCAGTGCCAGCAACCAGCAGGCGACCAGGTAAACGCCCAGCACCTTGCCGCCCTTTTTCAGCAGGGCCAGGCTGCCGCCCAGGCCCACGGTGGCGAAAAAGGCGATCATCAGCGGGCTTTGCAGCGCCAGATCGAAGGTGATTTCCACCTGGGCCCAATCCCGGGCCAGCCAGGCGAACACGGCAAAGCCAAAGCCGCCGATCACCGGGGCCGGCACGCACAGCTGGTGCAGCACGGGGATGCGTCGCTGCAGGTACATGCCCAGCATCAGCAACAGGGCCGCCAGGGTGGTGGTGGTCATCACATCGAATGAAATCACGTTCATAAAACTTCCCTATAGATACAGCTTGAGGGGCCTGTCAGCCGGTTAATCTTGCCAACAGGCGGGCGGCCACGCGGGCCGTGAGTGACTGGTGATCACGGGCCGGATTGAGCTCGGCAATATCGGCCATCATCACCTTGTTGCTGGCAAGAATGCGGTCGATTGCCGCTTCCAGCAGACCCATGTCCATGCCCCGCACCGCCGGCGCGCTCACGCCGGGTGCCAGGCTGGCAGGCAACACATCCAGGCAGATGGTCAGGTAGATCACGTCCACCTCGGCCAGCGCCTGATCCAGTGCGTCAAACAACGGCACCGGATTCCAGCCGGCCAACTGCTCATCCAGCACAATGCGGGTGTTCAGCTGCTCGGCCCGTTCAAACAGCGCCGCCGTATTGTGGTAGCGGCTGACGCCAATGCAGGTGTAATGAAAGGGAATGCCCAGTTGCTCGCACAACAGCGCGCACTGGTTAAAGGGGGTGCCGGAGCTGGCCCGGGCGGAGCGGCGCAGATCCAGGTGGGCATCGAAGTTGATGATGCCCACCCGGGGCAAGGCCCGCCTGTCCTGCAGGTGCCGCATCAGGCCGGTAAAGCTGCCATAGGCAATTTCATGGCCGCCGCCCAGACCCACCACCCGGTGACCGGCGCCCAGCAACCGGGCCACCTGCTCGGCATAGAGCGACTGGGCCTGCTCCAGTTCGTCTTCATGGCAGACCACGTCACCGGCGTCGTAGAGCGCATGCTTACCATGCCACGACAGATTGGCGGCGGCGGCACGCAACGCCTTGGGGCCCATGGCGGCACCGGGGTTGCCCTGGTTGCGGCGCACCCCGGCATCGCTGCAAAAGCCAAGCAGCGCCACCCCGGCCGGAGACGCACCGGCCAGCGACTGCACCTGCTGGTGCCAGCGCAAGGCCAGGGGGCCCTCGTCGGTATCGACCCGGCCCTGCCACAGGTTCATGTCGGCCAGTTTGTAGGTGGTTTGCTTCATGATTGACTCCTGCATATTGGTTCAGTAACTCATGGCGCCCAGGCGTTGGGCGGCGTCACAGGTCCAGCGAATCCACTGGCCGGCGGCGGGCCCCACCCGCTCTGCCGGCGCCATCAGGCTGATGCCGCCCAGCAGGTGCTCCCGGCTGCTCAGCACCGGCACGCTCACGCCCCAGATGTTGGGGTCTATCTCCCCTTCCGACACCGCGTACCCCTGCTCGCGCACGGCTGCCAGCTCGGTCTCAAGCGCCGCCTGTTCGGCAGGCCGCAGGCCCGCCAGTACCGCCTCGCGCAGCGAAGGCTCGGCAAAGGCCAGCAGCGCCTTGGCACTGGCACCGCGCAGCAGCGGCTGGGAATGGCCCTTCTGGTAGCAGCAGCGCAAGGCCTGGGAGCTGTCGATCATTTCCACGCACAGGGCACGGCGGCCCGACAGCATCATCAGGGCGGCACTTTCCCCGGTGCGCACCGCCAGCTCGCTGAGCAGAGGCCGGGCCCAGGTCAGCACGCTGTTGTGCTGCTCAAAGCCCGCCGCCAGCTGTACCGCCATGGGGCCGGGGGCGTAATGGCCACTGTGGCGTTCCTGCACCAATGACCAGCGCGTCAGCACCGCCAGATAGCGGTAGGTGCTCGACAGCGGCTGGCCGGTGCGCTCGGCCAGGGTCCGGGCCGTCAGCGGCTCGGCCGCCACGGCCAGGGCCGACAGCAGCGCAAATACCTTGTCCTGGGATGGTGTTTTTTCAGCCATGACGTCCTCCTGGGGCCGCGACCTTCGCTCAGAAAGCGAACGGTGTAAAACTTAATTCTCGAAATATGAGAAATAATGGCAATTTAAATTGACTTATTCCACTAATATGAAAAGAGAGATACTCTGACCCCAGCCACGGCGGACAGGACAGCAGTAGGCAGAAAAGGATCACAGCAGGCAGGAAAGGACAGCAAGGCACCGAAAAAACGGACGAAAAAAAGGGCAGGCCGGTCGGCCTGCCCCGAGATGAAGGAATTCAGCGAATTCTCCGGGTCACCATCCCGGACAACTGAAGCTTCGAAAGCAATCTAGGGTCTCAGGAAGCATTTAATCGTTAAAAATAACCGCTTCCCAGCCTTTCATCCCCAATGTTTGATGTCGCTCCCGTTCTGGCCTGGCAAGCCCGTAAAAGCGTGAAGACTCTCACATCACAGGGCGATATCCACCCACACCAGCCGGTGATCCGAGCCCAGCGAGCGCCGCGCCGGACGGCCGTTACGGCGCCAGAACCAGCCGGCCTCATCCTGCTCCGGCACCGGCCAGAGCACCCCGCTGGCGAGGGCCGTGAGCGTGGCGGCGGGCAGCACATAATCCAGCCGCAGCCCGTTAATGTGGGTCCACAGACGGGCCGGGCCCCGGCGCGGCTCAGGGGGCCGCAAGCGCACCGCTCCTGCCGAAGCCGGCCGCAGCCGCCCCCGGCTGACCGCCTGATTCAGCCGGGGATCCGCCAGCAAGGCGCGGATCCCGGTTCGAAAGCCGTTGCCGTCCACCGGATCCGCGTTCAGATCCCCCAGGATCACAAAGTCGGCACCGGCGTCCAGGCCGCCCCGTCGGCCATTGTCGTCCTCCAGGTAATCTCCCCGGCCCGGACGAATATAGTCGTGCCAGAGCCTGAGCTCGTCGTGATTACGGCAGCTATTGCGCCGCTCCGGGCCCTCGTCGATGGGCGGTGCCGGATGACAGGCCAGCAGGTGCAGCACCCGGCCGCCGGGCAGGCGCACCGGCAGATCCAGGTGGTTCTTGGAAGACAGCGGCAGAAACGCCAGCACCTCGGGCGGATAGTAAGGCCGGCCATCCATCCGGGGCAGCCGGGCCCCGGGCATGTGCTGCCATAAAAAGCGGCGAAAACTGCGCAACCGGTCCAGTTCCAGTGGCAAACGGGACAAAATGGCAAAGCCATACTGGCCGTGAAAGGTGCCAAAGCCCAGGCCGTCCTGAGGCAATACCGGCACCAGGCCGCCATTCAGGGCCAGCGGGCCCGGCAGGCCGGTGTTAACCGGCGCCAGATAGCGGCAGGGATAATCAATGCCGCCTTCGCCTGCCGCCAGGTAAGCCTCGGCAAAGGCCGTCAGGTGGCCGCTGTCGCTGGCGTCGCCGTCGTGATCGAACTCGTTCAGCAACAGAATATCCGGCCGCACCTGCTGCACCATGGCGGCGATATGGCGCAGCTGCGGGCTGCCGTTTGCTATCTCGGCGGCCAGGGCGCCGGGGGCGCTGCGATCCAGCGCCACATTAAAGCTGGCGATTCGTATTTTTTGCACGGAAGTGATTGCCTTTGGCGTTCAAAATGTCATCATTTTGTCTTCAATGTTTTCAGGGAAGAAAACCATGTTCGGCACACTGGCTGCAACCTCGGCCTTGCTGTTTGCGCTGCTCTATCTGCTGCGCCGGCGCCAGGAAAGTTTCTGCATCACCATTCACGATGAACGCCTCGATATCAAGCGTGGCCATCCTCCCCAGGATCTGCTCAGCCACTGCCGGCAAATGGTGCAGGAAGCCCGAACCTTGAGGGGCACCATTCGCGGCATTCGCCGGGGCAACGAGGTGGTATTGATGTGCTCACGCAGCATTCCCGCCTCCTACCGCCAGGATATTCGCCTGTTCTGGCAAAAGCAGACGCGCCAGTAGGCGTTAAACGAGTCCGCCTCTTGACTTGATCGGCGTTTCCCGCTTTGCTGGTTATATTACTTTTCCAAGAGACTGCACCATGAAAAAACTCAGCCCGCTTCTGCTGTGCGCCCTGCTTGCCGCCTGTGCCGGCAAGCCCGATTCCGGGGCCGAGACCCAGGCCGACGACCAGACCCAAAGCGCCCAGACCGACGCGCAGGAACAGGGCCCGGTCACGCCCAGGGGCGAGTTCGCTCAGATTGACGTCAGCCGCTCCCAGCAGGCGATGGACGACATTAGCGGCGGCAAGGCCGACACCATCAACACCATTTTGCAAAGCCCCAACGACTACGCCCCGCCGGTGCTGTATCTGATGTCGGCCATCATGTTCGATAACGACTACCAGGATCAGGGGACCTTCTGGTATTACGCCGCCCAGCTGCGCGCCCGCAGTGACGCCAACAAGTCGGGGGATGACACCACCCACGCCGCCGTCAGCCAGCTGAATCAGCAGTTTGGCGTGCGTATCGGCCCTCACTCCCTGGGCAACCCGGAGCGGCTCCAGTCCATTGTGAACCAGGTGCTGAAGTGGGACAGCGAGCAAAGCCGCAACTACGATCCCCGCTGGATTGCCCTGCAGGGTCGGGATGTGGTGACCGAAACCCAGGTAGACTTCGCCCCCCGGGAAAAATGGCAGGAAATCGACGCCCTTACCCGCAACCAGTTCCGCCAGGGGCTGGAGCAGGCCCTGACCGAAATTCGCAACCGTCAGTCCCAGCCGGCCCAGTAAGCCCTCCTCCGCCGTTATACTCATCCCGGTCTTTACCGGGATGTTTTATTTTGGCACCCTCATGCACCTAATGGTCTTACCAATCTGCCCGCTGACGGGCGGCTGATGACGCGGAGAATCATTGCTGATGAATACATCCTCTTCTTCCCCGGTTCGCGTATGGGACTGGTCGGTTCGCCTGTTTCACTGGAGCCTGCCGGTACTGCTGGGGCTGCTGTGGTACTACGCCGGCGAAGACATGGACCGGCACATGCTGTTTGCCCAAATACTGATGAGCCTGCTGCTGTACCGGCTGATCTGGGGCTTTGTGGGCACCCCCTACGCCCGCTTTCGTCACTTTCTGTACCACCCGCGCCATGTGCTGGCCTATGTGCGCGCCAGCCTGAGCCCGCAAAAGCCGGTGTACCTCAGCCACAACCCCCTGGGCGGCCTGATGGTGCTGGTGCTGCTGGGCGGTTTGCTGTTGCAGGGCGGCACCGGGCTGTTTGCCACCGACGACATTTTCTACACCGGCCCGCTCTACGATTATGTGAGCGGCGACACCGCCGACGCCATGACCCGCTGGCACAAACGCTGGTTTTACTGGGGTCTGCTGGTGCTGGTGGGCCTGCACCTGCTGGCGGTGCTGCTGTACCGGTTGCGGGGAGAAAACCTGGTGGGCCCCATGATCACCGGCCGCAAGCAGGCACCGGCCGACAGGGTCGCCGACCACCTGCAACAAGAGCACGCCTTTCCCTGGCTGCGCTTTGTGCTGACCGCCGCCATGGCCTGGGGCGCGGTGGAAGCCCTGTTCCGGCTGTAAATAACCCACCCGGCTTTTCCCCGGTGGGGCGGTGCCCGCCCCACCTGCCCCCTTGCCATTCATGCAATGGCAACCCTCCACTCCCGCTCTGTCTTCTTCAGACGCCGCACGCGAACAATGCCATGGTGACCGGAAATTCGCCCCGTCCCGGTGGGATCTTGTGGCCGTGACGGCCGTCGCCGGTGATGACAGCCGGCCAAAACTGGTTTTAACCCGTCACGATTTGATGGCAAAAGACACCGCTGAACACTCCAAGAGCGTGTGCAAAAGCCGGCCAAAAGTGACAAAAATCCCTTAAAAACCGAGAAAAACGATAGAGCCATCGTGCCCATGGCAAATCTGATCAGCGTGTTGATCATTTCAGCCCTAAGCTTTATTATCTTCGCATATTGAACGTTCAATTAATAAAAACTCGTTCCGAGCGTCCTTTCAGACTTTAACTATCGCAACCGGTCATCGCATGCCGGCCCCGCGATACTTAAGGCCTGACTTGCGCCATCATCAGGCTTTACCGTGCGCAGGCGGATCGCTCCTTGTGTTGCTCAACAAAGGAGAAATACCCGTGTTTGTTATCAATAGGGAAATCAACGGAGGGTCCCCGTCATGACCACTCTGTTGTCTGCAGGGATCCTGTTCACCTTCGCCGCCATCGCCCTGATCCTGTACAAATGGGGCAATATTCGCTGCATCGGTGTGACGCCGGTACGCACCTTTACCTTTATCGCCATTCTGTTCACCTCGGGGCTGGACGTGGGCCTGATCATGTTTCCGCTCACCGAGTTCGCCGGTTACGCGGATCTGGCCGCCAATCCCGAATACGGCTTCGCCAATCCCCTGGCCATCGAGTTCGGTTTCTGGGGCTTTTTGATCTGGGGCTTTTATTTTCTCACCTGTTTTTATTTCTGCGTGATCGAGCCCCGGGTCGGCTTTTTCGAACTGCCCCTGGTCAAGCTGATCAACAACGTGGTGATCATCGGCACCTGCGCCTTTACCGCGTTTTTGCTGCTGAACAACCTGCCCTGGTACGTGCCCGGCCTGGGTGACGGCGAAACCGTGGTGGCCAGCTTTTATCTCATCGTGTTGCTGGTGATCGCCGCCTCCGTGCATTCCAGCACCAGCCTGCGCTACGTGAAAATTCTGAGCCTGGGCACCAGCTGGCTGTTCATCGGTCTGATCGTCCTGATGTGGGGCGGCGCCTTTATCGGCCAGGGGGGCATGGGAGCCTTCGTCGAGACCCTGGCACTGGTGGGGGGCTACTTTGGCAACATCCATCATTTTGTGCTGCCCATCAACGACTACCACGAGTTCTATCTGTTCTGGTGGTTCTCCTGGAGCATCATGATCGGCCAGTTCACCGCCCGCTTCGTTGGCGGCCTGCGCACCTGGCAATTGCTGGCGGCCATGCTGGCCTTTCCTTCCATCGCCATTGCCACCTGGTTCACCGTGCTCTACTACTTCCAGGATAACGGCCTGAGCACGGCCGGCTTCTACAACTGGGCCATGGTGATAGTGGGCATCAGCATGGTGGTGAATTCACTGGATTCACTGATCCGCCTCTACACCGACAACCTGGGCCTGACCGTGGCCCGGCTGGGCAAGACCCGTTACTTTCTCGGCAACCTGACCGCCCTGGCGGCCCTGACGCTGCTGTTCCGTCTCGACTTCCTGCAAATTCAGTGGGTCGGCGCCCTGGTCATTGGCCTGTTCTTCGCCTGCGGCACCTATATTGTTGCCAGCAAACGCGACACCGTGCTGGCCATCGCGGGCTCACCCCAAGCCAACCGCATCGACTACCGCAAAATCGAGCTGGCCAACTGAACAAACAAAAACGGCACCGCAAGGGTGCCGTTGTGAGCTTCAACGACAGATCAATCCTTGCGGTAGTCGTCGTGGCAGCCCTTGCAGGTTTTGAACAGCTCGCCGGCGGCCTTGCGGGCCTGGGCCTGATCAAAGCCCGCTTCGCCGGATACCTGCACCAGGTTCTGCAGCGCCTCACCAAAGTCCTTGCCCCTGGCCTGCATGCCTTCCCGGTCTTCCCAGCCCTTGGCCAGCATGTTGCTCGCCTTCACTTCACGGGTTTCGGGGAAATAGGTTTCTCCCAGCAGGCCGGCGGCGTTGCTCAGGTTAATGGCACGCTGGTGCAGGGCGGCGGCGTCAAAGTCGATCTCGCCCTTGGCCATGCCACCGATCACGCCCGCCTGCGCAGCCATCACCTGATACAGGGACTGACGATACTTGACCGCGTCTTCGGGTTTGAACAGCTCGGCCTGGGCGGAAACCGAGGCGGCAAACAGGGCGGTGCTCACGATCAGTGCTTTCTTCAACATGACAATGCTCCTTGGAAGTAAGAAGGTGCTCAAAAGGCACCATTTTTAATTAGCGTTCCACGATATATCACTCATTCGCCGGGATCTAGCGCCATCCCCGGAAAACGCGTGTGCAGCAACAAAGTCTGCCCGGGACCGACCTCTTCCCTGAGCTCTGCAATACTGTGAGACAGGGCAAGCCCGCCCCTGTTTTCACGGCAACAAGGAGCCCAGCATGTACCAGCACATCATGATTCCAGTGGATCTGGCCCACAAAGAACGGCTGGAAAAAGCCCTGAACACCGGCGCCGACCTGGCCCGGCTGTACGACATTCCCGTGTGTTACGTCGGCGTGTCTTCCAACGCCCCCGGTGAGGTGGCCCACAACCCTCAGGAGTTTGAACAGAAGCTGAAGCACTTCGCCAGCGAGCAGGCGGCCAAACACCGGTTACGTGAGGTAAGCAGCAAGGCCTGCATCAGTCACGATCCGGCCGTCGATCTGGACAAAACCCTGCTGGCAGCGGTGAAGGAAAGCGGTGCCGATCTGGTGGTAATGGCCTCACACGTGCCCGGCCTGGCCGAACACCTCTTTGCCTCCAACGCCGGTTACATTGCGAAGCATGCCGAGGTGTCGGTGCTGGTGGTGCGCTAGTGCGCACTGAACATCAGGCTGTCGTAATAACCGATGGCGGTACCGCCGCCGTTGTCGGCATCGGTCATGATGGCCACCGCCTCAAGGTATCGAAAGTCCTTGCCGAACAGCCGTCGCAAGTCGTCCTTGAGGTTGCGTTTTTCCTGCGCCCAGCCCGGCTTTGAACCCTGTTGCAATGCCAGCATCATGGCCTTGTCGCCGGCGAAGGGATTGGGCCAGACCCGCCCCGCCGGCATTTGTTTAGTCCACACATAACTGATGGCCTTGCTGCTGAACCGGGTCCAGCCGTCGCGCACCACCACATAGACCCGAAGCGCAAAATCGTCACCGGCCTTTTCTCGTTCATTACCCACCGCCGGAAACCGCTCTACCCGCCATTGCCAGCGCAGCCAGGGCGTGGCCTGCAGATCGATACGCCCTTCGTAAACCAATCCCGAGGCCGCCCCCCGGCTCTCGGCCCTGAGCACTCGCCGCTGCAGTTCGGGCACGAGCACCAGCCGGTAGTCGGTGCGCCCCTCAAAACGCTCCTGCTGCCAGCCCAGCATGTCGGCCGGGGTAAAGGTCAGTGCTCGGGCCGGCACCGCCAGCAGCAGCAACAACATGACAAACACACGACATCGCATGGCAAGGTCCGCTCAACCAGTGTTCTGCAAGTTTAGCCCCAACGCCCCCACCACAGGGCCACCGGCAGCAGCAGGTTGAGCAGCACCGTGAGCCAAAACACCGCCTGAAACGACGGCTTGCGCGATTTGTGCCTGAGCCAGCGCTGGCCCAGCCAGGCCCCGGGCCAGCCGCCCAGCAGCGCCAGCCCGTGCAGGGTGCGTTCACTCACCCGCCACTGGCCGAGCCGGGCGGCGCGCTTGTCCCACCAGTACACGCCAAAGGTGAGCAGGCTGAGCACCCCATACCACAGCGCCAGCCCGGCATAGACTCGGATCATGACGGTCACTCCTCAGGTTCCCGGCAGTGCACCACCTCAGAAACGGCCGTCGGACAGCAGCTCGGGGTTGGTCACCAGATTCCGCACGCCGTGGGCGTGATCTTCGTTAAAGTCGTTCTGCCGGCACCACTCGCCCACGGAGGCGATGTTGACCTTGAGCACCTCAGGGCGCACCCGCCAGGTCACCTGAAAGGGCGAGCCCTTTTCGTTGTAGGCCGGACCTGTGGTGGAGCCGGCATACTGCACCGGCACCCCGGTGTTGGCGGGAATATTCAGGCCCTGATGACGCCCGTTGCGAACCCCGTGGGCGGCCAGCTCGGCAAAGTCGGCGGCGCCGGCATCATTCACCAGCACATAGACTTGGGCTTCCACCCGCAGTTGCGGGTTCTGCCCGGCCTCGCTCAGACAGGCACCCAGCGTCGGTCCGGGTGAAACCCGGGCGCTGGAATGCACATAGTGCACTTCAATGGTATCGCCGGGGTAAAGCCCGCCGTGGCGGCTCGGGCAGATCTCGCCCTGCACCGGCGCCAGCTCTTGCTCGCTCAGCAAACCCGAGTAACGATAACCACCGTGATAACCCCGGCCATCGCCGTTACCTGCAAACAACGTGAATTCACCGCCCTTGTGCTCGGCGTTCTTGTGAAAGTGAATGTTGCACAAATTCATCTGGCTGGCCGGCGGTGCCGGGCTGAAGATGACCGGGTTGCGGCCTTCCAGCCGGTCGATGTCCCGGGGCGATTGGGGGCCAATACCCTGATCGCGGGTGTTTTGCGACAACTGCTGACGTTGCTGCGCAATCACCTCGTCCGAAACCGGTCCCTTGAACACGTCAGCCATCACGACCGAGGGGGTCAACACGGCGGTAGCCAGTGTGAAAAGCGTCGCTGCGTGCATTCTCTTCCTTGTATCGAGCAAATGGGACTCGGATGCTAACCACCCCTGCCGGTCTGTCAACCCGTCGCCGGGGGCCGCCGGCATGGCCCCCCGCAAGGACGCCGCCGGAACACCTACCGCCCAGCGGGAGTCGGCCCGTGGTGTTCAGGCCCGTCCTGCTGCCGCTGTCGCTGCTGCTGTTGCAGCCGCCACAGTTGGGCGTAAAGGCCGTCTGCGGCCAGCAACTGCTCGTGGTTGCCCTGCTCGGCGATGCGACCCTCCTGCATCACCAGAATATGGTCGGCGTCCACGATGGTGGACAGCCGGTGGGCGATCACCAGGCTGCTCTGGCCCCGGGATACCTCGCGAATGGCCTGCAATATGCTGCGCTCGGAGCGGCTGTCCAGGGATGAGGTGGCCTCGTCGAACACCAGTATCGGCGGGCGTTTCAATATGGTGCGGGCAATGGCCACCCGCTGTTTTTCGCCGCCGCTGAGTTTCAGCCCCCGCTCCCCCACCAGGGTGGCGCTGCCTTCCGGCAGGCTGACAATAAAATCGCTGAGGTGGGCGAGGCGAATGGCCTCGTTCACTTCCTCTTCGCTGGCGTCGATGCGGCCGTAACGAATGTTGTCGTAAATGGAGGCGTTAAACAGCACCGTATCTTGCGGCACTATGCCAATGGCCCGGCGCAGGGAAGCCTGGCTTACTTCGCGAATGTCCTGGCCGTCGATCAGAATGGCGCCCGCGTTCACCTCGTAAAACCGAAACAGCAGCTTCACCAGGGTGGACTTGCCCGAGCCGCTGGCCCCCACCACCGCCAGTTTTTGCCGGGGCTGAAGGGTAAAGCTGAGATCGTGCAGAATGGGCCGATCGGGGCGGTAACCAAAACTCACGTTGCGAAACTCGATTTCGCCCCGGCTGACCTTGAGCTCAGGCGCGTTGTCCGCATCGTTGATTTGAGGCCGGCGGCGCAGCAGGGCAAACAGGCGCTCGATGTTGGCCAGCGACCCCTTCATCTCCCGGTACACAAAGCCGAGAAAATTGAGCGGCAGAAACAACTGCATCATAAAGGCGTTGATCAGCACAAAGTCGCCCAAGGTCATGGTGCCCGCCACCACCTGCTGGCCGGCCAGCACCATCATGGCGGTCATGGCCAGGGCGATGATCAGCGCCTGGCCGCCGTTCAGGGCAAACAGGCTGAGCCGGTTGTTGCGCCGGGCCCGCTCCCACTCGGCCAGATCGTCGTCGTACCGGCCCGCCTCGTACTGCTCGTTGTTGAAGTATTTCACCGTTTCAAAGTTGAGCAGGCTGTCCACCGCCCGGCTGTGGGTTTGCGAGTCGGCCTGGTTGGCGGCGCGCACAAAGCCGGTGCGCCAGTCGGTGGCCACCACCGACCAGGCCACGTACACCACCACCGCCCCCAGGGTAATCAGCGCAAACCACACCGAGTAGTTGATCAGCAGCAGCGCCGTGACCAGGCCGATTTCCAGCAGGGTGGGCACAATGTTGAACACCATAAAACGCAGCAAAAAGCCCACTCCGGTCACCCCCCGCTCTATGTCCCGGGACAGGCCGCCGGTGCTGCGATTAAGGTGAAAGTCGAGCTCCAGCCGGTGCAGGTGGTTGAACACACTCAGGCCAATGCGGCGCATGGCCCGCTCGGTCACCCGACCAAACAGGGCGTCGCGAATTTCCCCAAACAGCACGTTGGCAAAGCGCACCGTGCCGTAGGCCAGCAGCAGCCCCAGGGGCAGCGCCACCACCGTGCTGACGGCGGTGTCCATGCCATCGACAATGTGCTTGAGAATAAAGGGCAACCCCACGCTGGCCAGCTTGGCCGCCACCAGGCAGCACAGGGCCAGGGCGATGCGGCCCTTGTAGTCCAGCAGGTAGGGGATCAGGGTTTTCAGGGTACGGACATTGATGGTGGCGTCATCCATCTCCGGATGCCAGGAGCTTCGGCGCATAACTCGGTCTGTTGCGGAAGGAATGAGCGTCATCATACTCCCCTTTGGCGCAGCAGGCAGCCTGGCGCATCAGGCCGCCGGCGGTGAACGCCAGTGCCGGGCGCAGGGGCAGCCCCGCCGCCACCAGCCGCCGGGCCACCCAGGTGTTGCAGGTGTGCAGCAGGTGATAGGACTCTACCGAGGCGTAAAAGCGGCCGCCGCCGTAACGCCCCGCCCCCACTTCCTTCACATTGCCCGCCTCATTCCGCGTAAAGGAGGTCGCCACCTCCCTCAGCAACCGCTCCATGCCGGCGGGCGGCACACTCAACTCAAGCACCGGCAGCCCGGGGAACACCATATTCGGCGGCTGCGACAGCGGCACCAGGTGCAGCACGGCGTCCGTGGGCCAGAGCAGGGCCCGCAGCGCCAGCCCGGCCCCAGCGTGCTCATGCTGATAAAAGGCCCGATCGCCCCAGCCCACCTCCATCAAACGGGCGTCGGGAAAATCCTCTTTCAGCGCCGGCAAATACCGCTGCAACTCATCCGCCGGCACCACCAGCCCCACATGCAGGCCGTGATCCACCAGATAGAGGGCTTGCCCCCGCTCCTCCACCGGCCGCCACTCACCCACCGCACCGCAACCGGTGCAGAGCAGACTGAGTAGCAGAATGAACCAAGGGTGCATAGTGACCTTTCGAGTGATGGGGCTGATCTTGAGTATTGCAGATTGGGCAAGCTAAACGGGCCTGAAGGGCCCATTGGGGGGGGGTAGTTTTTAACGTTTCAACCACCGGAACTTAAAAGTAAGTTAGAAATTATAATTTATATTACATCAACGATGGTGTGTATGCGTTGGTTGCAAAAAACAACAGCATCCCACCAATCACAACAAAGAGATTTCTTATCGTTTTTCGAAGTATTATTTGCGACTCTAGATTCATTTCATCTATATATGTTTGCGGTGAAAGTATGCTAGTAAAAAACAAGCACCCAATAAATGTAAAACCAATCAAAAAGAAATAAACTGGCTTCCAATACCTAAAAGTGGTGATACTTTTAAATTCCCTGAAAAGTCGAGCATTTTCAAGCCCATCGGTTCGAATGTGAGCACCTGCAGCAACGAAAGACAGAACCCACAAGTCTAAAAAATACTGTGGCAATTCAACATGAAAGAGTTCAATGAATTTAGAAAATATCAACCTGTAATACTGAATAAAGTCTAGAAACACCCCCTTTAGGCCAACATCAAAAGAATGCTGAATCAAGCTTATAAGACTTAACATGCTTAAGATAATTGCTAGTGGTTGCAAGGTTTTATTCATTTATCCCCCCTCACACATGCCGACCTATTCAATTGAGATAAAAACTTACTGACAACATAATTTCTTAATGTGAACTCTGCCACCCAGCAAAATAATACCATAAGGCAGAACTATTACCTCTCCACCTGCTGAACGATTGATTTTTCCTAATTCTGCCGCTTCATCGGCAAAAGGCAATGACTAACTGCCTTTTTAGCGAATCTGCCAAAAAGCCCCGAATGATACCTCCCCAGCCTTGGTGTAAGCTGGTGCTTTCGGATGGGGAGGAGAAAGGCCGATGGAACAGTTGCCGAAACAGTGCATTTACCGCCTGCAGCTCAGCAGCAAGGGCGGGCTGGAACCCTTGCCGGCGGGGTCTGAGCTGCCGGCCACCACGGCGGCGCCGGTGTGGCTGCATCTGGACTACGAGCAGCCCCAGGCCGCCGACTGGCTGCGTAATTCCGAGCTGGTCAGCGAGGCGGCCCGCGAGGCGCTGCTGGGCCAGAGCAGCCGGCCCAAGCTGGTGCGCCAGGGCGACAACCTGCTGCTCACCCTGCGCGGCATCAACCACAACCAGGGCGACAGCCCGGAAGAAATGGTCGCCCTGCGCATCTACATCACGCCCTCGCTTATTATCAGCAGCCGGCACCGGCCGCTGCTGTCGGAGCAGGACGTGTACGAGCTGCTGGGCAACAGCGATGAACAGGTCACCCTGGGCGACTGGCTGGTGGAGATGTGCGATGCCCTCACCGACCGGGCCGGCGAGTTTGTGGAAGACCTGCACGATCACATTCTGGAGCTGGAAGAGCAGATACTGATGCGGGAGCTGCCCACCAACGGCCGACTGGGCCGCATTCGCAAACAGATGATTTTGGTGCGCCGTTATCTTTCTCCCCAGCGGGATCTGATCGCCCGGCTGGCCAGCGAAAAAATCGGCTGGCTCAACGACGACGATCGCCGTCGCCTGCTCGATATTGCCGACCGGCTGCGCCGCTGGCTGGACGATCTGGACGCCGGCCTGGCCCGCACCGCCGTGCTGGCGGACGAGGTTAATAACCTGATGACCGAAGCCACCAACCAGCGCGCCTACCAGATGTCGATCATGGCGCTGATGTTTCTGCCCGCCAGCTTTCTCACCGGCCTGTTCGGCATCAACCTGGGCGGCATGCCGGGGGCTAACCACCCCGCCGCCTTCTGGATTTTCTGCCTGAGCCTGCTGGCCCTGGGTGGCGGCCTGGCGGTATGGCTACGGCGCAACCGCTGGTGGTAGCCTCGTCGGCTCGAAGTCAGCCCAGGGTCAGCACCCGATCCGCCAACTTGTTCACTAGCGCCGCCTCGTGGCTCACCAGCAGCAGGGCGCAGCCCCGCTCCCGGGCCAGGCTGGTGAGCAGCCGGATGGTCTGCTGCTGGGTCACCAGATCCAGCCGCGAGGTGGGCTCGTCGGCAAACAGCAGCACCGGCTCCAGCAGCAGGATGCGCAAAATCGCCAGCCGCTGCAGCTCGCCGCCGGATACCTCCCGGGGCGAGCGCGCCAGCAGGTCGGGCGAAAGCCCCAGCCGGGGCAACAGCCGCTCCACCTCGGCCCAGTCCTTCTGGTGCAGCTTTACCACATCCTTCAGGCTTCGGCCCAGGCTGCACCAGGGCGCAAAAGCAGCGGGCGGATCCTGGTAGAGCTTCTGGTAGCGGGTGCGGGCCAGCGCGGGGTCGCGCCACACCGAGCCGGCGTCCGGCTCCAGCAATCCTAAGCAGATGCTGCCCAGGGTGCTCTTGCCGCAGCCGCTGGGGCCCACCACCCCCATGATTTCGCCGGCGTTCAGCTCGAAGGAGATGTCCTGGAACAGGGGCCGGCCGCCCCGCTCCTTGGCCAGCCCGTCCACCTTCAGCACGGTGGCGCCGGCGTTCAGGGGCGCCAGTGCCGGCCAGGCGGCGGGCTCGGCGGCCAGCAGGGCCCGGCCGTAGTCGCTGGCGGGCGCCTTCAGCACGGCTTCTGCCGGGCCGGATTCCAGCACCTCGCCGCCCCGCACTATCATCACCTCGCCGCCCAGCTGGTGGGCCACGGCGATGTCGTGGGTGATGGTCAGCAGGCCGCCGCCCGCCTCCGCCACCTGCCGGAGCAGGCCGGTCACCTGGTCGCGGCTGCCGGCGTCCAGGCCCTTGGTGGGCTCGTCGGCAATCACGATGTCGGCGCCGCCGGTGCCGGCGGCAGCAAAGGCCAGCCGCTGCATCATGCCGCCCGAGAGCTGGCCCGGCAGCCGGTGCAGGGCGTGCCCCAGGCCGAGCCGGGTCAGGTCTTGCGTGGCCTGGCGGCGGGCCTGAGCCCAGTCGGCGCCGGCCAGGTAGCGGTAGCCTTCGGCCACCTGCTCCACCGCCTGCATGGTCGGATCCAGCGCCAGCCAGGGCTCCTGGGGCAGCATGGCGAGTTGGCGTCCCCACAGCCGGCGCCGGGCGGCGGGGGCCAGGCCGCTGAGCTCTTGGCCCCGCAGCCAGATCCGGCCCCGGGCCTGCAGCCCCGCGGGCAGGTTGCCCATAATGGCCTGGGCAATCAGGCTTTTGCCGGAGCCGGTTTCCCCCAGCAGGGTCAACGGCCGGCCGGCCCTGAGGGTAAACGACAGCGGCCGCACAATGCCGGACACCGCCAGTTGTTCCGCTTTCAGCAGTTCGGTCATGGCTTGCGGCCTCCCGCCAGCAGGTTGAGGGCCAGCACCAGCAGGAACACCGCCGCTATGGGTTGCAGCAGCACCCAGGGCGCCTCGTGGTAATAGGGCAGCAGCTCGGTCATCATCAGGCCCAGTTCGGCGGTGGGCGGGCGCAGCCCCACGCTAACAAAGCCCAGGGCGGCAATGGCCAGAATGGCGGTGGCGGCGCCGAAGGCGCCCAGAGTCAGCACCACCGGCGCCAGGGCCGGCCACAGGTGGCGGCGCAGTATGTAGCCGGGGCCGAAGCCGAGCAGGCGCGAGGCCTCGATTTGCGGCGAGGCCATCAGGGTGCGGGTGGTCAGGCGCACCACCCGGAAGTATTCGATCCACAGCACCAGGGCGATGCCCACATACAGGGTCCAGAAGTTGCCCGGCGCTATGGCCACCAGCAGCAACACCAGCAGCAGGCCGGGCAGGGCCAGCAGGGTGTCGGCCAGCACGCCCAGGGCCCGGTCCACCCAGCCGCCGCGCCAGCCGGCGAGCACGCCCAGCAGCACGCCGGGCACGGCGGCGGTCAGCACCCCGAGCAGGGAAAGGCCGAGGGAAAGCTGCACCGCCGAGCTCATGCGGGCCAGCATGCTGCGGCCCAGGTGATCGGTACCCAGGGGCTCGGCCAGGCTGGGCGCGGCCAGAATCTGGCTGTAGTTCTGCCGGGCCGGATCCAGCTCGGTCACCAGCGGCAGGCCGAGGCCGAACAGGGCCAGCGCCAGCAGCAGGGCGGCGCCCAGGCGCTGGCGGGGGCTCAACCAGCGGCGGCCGGCGGCGGGGGCAGCCGGGGCGGCCAGGGTTGCGGTTTGGGTCATGCCTCCCTCCTTCTCGGGTCGATACGGTGGCACAGCAGGTCCACCAGGGCGTTGAGCAGCACGAACATCAGCCCCAGCACCAGGGCGGTGCCCTGGATCATGGGTACGTCCCGCGCCACTATGGCGTGCACCAGGGCATGGCCGATGCCGGGCCAGGCAAACAGGGTTTCCACCACCACCACGCCTTCAATCAGATACACCAGCTGCATGGCCTGGTGGGCCAGCACCGGCACCGCCACGTTGCGAAGGCCGTGGCGCAGGAACACCCGGCCCTCGCCCAGGCCCTTGGTGCGGCCGAAGGCGTAATAGGCGGATCCGGCGACCCCCTGCATGGCGTTGCGGCTCACCCGGCAGGCCACGGCGGCCAGTCCCAGGGCCAGGGTCAGCGCCGGCAGCAGGGTGTGGGCCGCGCTGCCGTGGCCGGCGGCGGGCAGCCAGCCCAGCTGCACCGCCAGCAGCATCACCAGCAGGATGCCGATCACGAACTGGGGCAGGGCCCGCAACACGGTCGCCAGCAGCAGGGTCAGCCGGTCGAGCCGGCCGCCGGGCCTGAGCCCGGCCAGGATGCCGAGCGGCGGGCCCAGCAGCAGCGACAGCCCCACGGCGGCGGCGGCCAGCTTGAAGGAATGGCCCAGCTGGTGGCGCAGCTCGTCCATCACCGCCTCGCCGCTCACCAGCGAATGGCCCAGATCCAGCCGCAGCAGGTCCCACAGCCAGTGGCCCAGGGCCTGCCAGGCGGGCAGGTCCAGGCCCAGCTCGGCGCGCACCGCGGCGGCGGCCGCCGCGTTCACATAGTCGTAGCCGTAGCGGCCGGCGGCGATGCGAAAGGCCATGTCCCCGGGCAGGGCATGGGTGAGGATATAGGTCAGCACCCCCACCATCAGCGCCACCAGGGCGGCCTGCATCAGCCGGTAGCTCAATACCGGTATCACTGGGCCCACCTCATTCCGCTCACCCGATAGTTACGCTCGAAGGGATCAATGCTGAAGCCCTCCACCTTGTTGGACACGGCGGCGGTTTGCTGGTACCAGGCCACCGGGATCACCGGCAGCTGTTCATGCAGCAGGGTGGCGGCCTCATGGCGCAGCCCTGCTGCGGTCCCACCGTCGGTTTGTGCCAGCAGTTGCTGCAAAATCTCGCCCAGGCGCGGGGAATGCCAGTTCATGGCGCCCCAGTCGCCGCCTTCGGGGCCATAGTCCTGCAGCAGGGTGCCGAGGGGATCCGGCACCAGGGCGAAGTTGCGAGCCATCAGACCCAGCTGCAGGCTGCCGTCTCTATGGCCGGCGGGGATCTCGCTGGAGTTGGTGACGTTGACCGTCAGCTCCACCCCCAGTTCCCGCAGTTGATCCTGCATGGCGGTGGCCAGCAGCGGCAGCTCGGGCCGGTCGGCGAAGGTGGTCAGGGTCAGCTTGAAGGGTTCGCCGTTGCGGCTGAGCATGCCCTTGTCGTCCGCCTGCCAGCCCAGGCCGGCCAGCAGGGTTCTGGCCTGCTCCAGATCCCGTTCGGCGCCGGCCACCTCGCTCAGGTGCCAGTCGGTCAAAGACGGCGGAAACAGCTGGCCGGCCGCCGCCTCGGGGTTGCGCAGCAGAGCCACGGCCATACCGGTGCGATCCAGCGCCAGGCTCAGGGCCCGCCGGGCCTCGGGCTCGGCCAGCAAGGGATGGCCGGCGTTCACCTTCAGGGTCACGGTGCGGGGGATGGGCTCGGAATGCACACTCAGCCGGTTGCTGCGCTGCAGCCGGGCCTGGCTGGCCGGATCCAGGGTGAAGACGATGTCGGCGTCGCCGCTCTCGGCCAGCAGCGCCCGGGTCTCGCCCCGGCCGGCGGCCAGGTAACTGATCTGTTCGATGGCGGGCGCCTCGCCCCAGTAATCGTTGAAGGCGGCGGCGGTCAGCTTTTGCGGTATCTGCAACTGCTCGATACGGTAGGGGCCGGTGCCGATCACCCGGGTGGCCTCGCCGGCCTCGTTATAGGAAGCCGGCGCCAGGATCTGGGCGGAGCTGTGGGCCAGCAGCGCCGGCAGCGGCGCGAAGGGGCTGGCCAGGCGGATCTGCAGCTCATCGCCCTCGGCGGTAATGGCCGCTATCGGCGCCTCGGTCAGCATGCCGGGCTTGGCCAGGGCCAGTTGCAGCGCCTTGGCCGCCACCTCGGCGGTAAGCGGGCTGCCGTCGTGGAAGCGCACACCCGGCCGCACGGTAAAGCGCCAGCTCAGCTGGTCGTCGGACACCGTCCAGCTTTCGGCCAGGCCGGGCTTGGGGTGGCCCTGGTTGTCCACCTCCACCAGGGTTTCGCCGATCTGCAGCCGGGTATAGACATAGCCGGCCTTGGCGGGATCGGTACTGCCGATTTCCCAGGGCGCGACGATGTCGAGCACCCCGTCGGTGGCATGGGTGGAAGCGGCAACGGCCAGCAGGCCGGCACCGAGGAAGGAAGATCGCACTGGCATCATGGGGGCTACCTGAACAATGGATACGAATGAGAACAAATCATTTGGTTATAATATAACATCACAATTCATCCCCATCGTCACCCTCGCTGCAAGGATTTTTTATTCGCCAGGGTCTTTGTGGCTGTAACCTTAAGCCATGCCCGTGGACCATCAGGGAGAGAACGAAATGAAAAAGCTGTTTAGCGGCCTGTGCGGCCTGCTGCTGTGGCAGACCGCCAGCGCGACGGAGCCAAACACTGCCGCCCTTTTTGAGCACCAGCTGCCCCGGCTGCATTCCGATACCACCCTCGACATGCGCCAGCTCGCCGGCCAGCCGCTGCTGGTGGTGAACACCGCCAGCCACTGCGGCTTTACCGGTCAGTTCGAGGGGCTGGAGGCGCTGCATCAGCAATACAAGGATCAGGGCCTGAGAGTGGTGGGTTTTCCGTCCAACGACTTCAATCAGGAAGCCAAAAGCGAGGAAGAGGCGGCCCAGGTGTGCTTTCAGAACTTTGGCGTCACCTTTGACATGGCGGCCCCCATCAGCGTGAAAGGGGATCAGGCTCACCCCATTTTCAAGGAAATCACCCGCCAGAGCGGCAAGCAGCCCCGCTGGAATTTTTACAAGTTCGTGATTGACAGAAACGGCCGGGTCACCGAGGTGTTTTCCAGCATTACCGGGCCCGAGAGCGGCCGGCTGAAGGCCGCGATTGAGCAGGTGCTGTAATAAAAAAGGGAGCACAGTGTGCTCCCTTTGGATTTGGGTTTAGGCTTATGCGGCCAGCGGCGTGATGCGCACCTGAGCGATGCGGAAGTCGGCCACTTCCGTTACCTCAAAGCGCAGATCCTCGTGTTCAAACACGGCGCCGGCTTCCGGCAACTGGCCGGCCAGCGCCAGCAGCATGCCCGCCAGGGTGGCGTATTCGTCATCCGGATCCACCAGCCCCTTGCGCGCCAGCACCTGCTCCAGGTAGTGCAGATCGGTGCTGCCCTTCACCAGCCAGCCGTTTTCTTCCACCAGCACTTCCGGATCTTCGTCCTCGTCGAGAAACTCACCGACAATGGCCTCCAGCAGGTCGTGGGGCGTGACCAGGCCCTGTACGGTGCCGAATTCGTCGTTCACCAGCACCATATGGCCCCGGGCGTCGCGCAGCACGTTGAGCAGGCGGATCACGCTGATGCTGTCGGGCACGATGATGGGCGCGCCGCCTTCCGCCAGCTCGGCCAGGGTTTTGCCCGCCTTGAGACCGGCCATCAGATCCTTGGCGCGCACCACCCCCAGCAGGTTGTCGAGCTCGCCGTCGCACACCGGAAACTGGCTGTGGGACGACGCCATCAGCTCCGCCACCTGCTCTTCCCGGCTGTCGTTCACGTCCAGCCACACAATGTCGGCGCGGGGGGTCATCACGGTGCGAATGGAACGCTCGGCCAGCGACAGTACGCCGCTTATCATGTTGCGCTCTTCTTCCACAAAGCCCTGCTGTTCGCTTTGCCGGGGCGTTTCCCGGGATGCCTCTTCGGTTTTGTCCTTGCCGCCCATCAGCCGGAAAATGGCGTCGGTGGTACGCTCCCGCAACGGACGGTGGGCTTCCTGCAGCACTTTGTTGCGCTGGGCCAGCTGGTTAAAGAACTCAATCAGAATCGAGAAGCCAATGGCGGCATAGAGGTAGCCCTTGGGAATATGGAAGCCAAAGCCCTCGGCCACCAGGCTGAAGCCGATCATCAGCAGGAAGCTCAGGCACAGCACCACCACAGTGGGGTGGGCATTCACAAAGTCGGTGAGGGATTTGGACGCCGCCAGCATTACCACCATGGCCACCACCACGGCAATCATCATCACCGACAGGTGATCGACCATGCCCACGGCGGTAATAATGGAGTCGAGCGAGAACACCGCATCCAGCACCAGGATCTGGGCAATCACCACCCCAAAGCCGGCATAAACGTTGCTGGTCTCCTCCTCATGCATATTGCCTTCCAGCCGCTCGTGCAGCTCGGAAGTGGCCTTGAACAGCAGGAACAGACCACCGGCCATCAGAATAAGATCCCGTCCGGAGAAGCTGAACTCCCCCAGGGTGACCAGCGGCGTAGTGAGCGTGACCAGCCAGGACACCACGCTGAGCAGGCCCAGTCGCATTACCAGCGCCAGGGTCAGACCTATCACCCGCGCCCGGTCGCGCTGATGAGGTGGCAGCTTTTTCACCAGAATGGCAATGAACACCAGGTTGTCGATGCCCAGTACGATTTCAAGAATAACCAGTGTCAGCAAACCCGCCCACACAGACGGATCCATCAGGAATTCCATGTTTTACCTCGTTGAGAGAATGTGGTTGAGCGGATCAGCGAACAACGCGCGCCAGACCGGAAACGTGAGTATAGCCGGGGCAGCGAGGGAGTCGGAACAAAGCGGCGGACGCCAGAAACAGCGGGAAAAGGCGGGAAAATGAATGATTAACAGCGTGTTGCAAGCAACTTCGCGAGCAGTCCATATCGTACACCGGCGGTTGGCCGGACCTCTTGGTTAAAATGAGCGCATATCATAATCGGAATCCGGGCGCTGGCAATAGCCTTTACATCGCCCGGGCGGACAACCCCCTGCTCGCGCAGTAGAATGGGAACACGTTATTATTCAGGGAAAGCACAACATGGCCACACTGCTGCTCAACGCCGACATGGGAGAAAGCTTCGGACCCTGGTCCATGGGCCAGGACGAGGCGGTGATGCCCTATGTGGATCTGGCCAACGTGGCCTGCGGCTTTCACGCCGCCGATCCCGACACCATGCGCCGCACCGTGCATCTGGCCAAGGCCCATGGCGTGAAAGTGGGGGCTCACCCCGCCTACCCGGATCTGGTGGGCTTTGGCCGTCGTTCCCTGGCCTGCTCGCCGGCGGAAGTGGAAAACCTGGTGCTCTACCAGCTGGGGGCGCTCGATGCCATCTGCCGGGCCGAGGGTACCCGCGTGCACTACGTCAAACCCCACGGTGCGCTCTATAACGACATGATGAAAAACGAGGCCATTCTGGCGGCGGTGATGCGCGCCGTGGCCGCCTTTGACCCCGGGCTGCCGCTGATGCTGATGGCCACCGCCAACTCACGCCCGGCGACAACACTGGCCGGGCAGCACGGCATTACCCTGTGGTTCGAGGCCTTTGCCGACCGCGCCTATGACGAGGCCGGTTTTCTGGTGCCCCGCAGCCAGGCCGGCGCCGTGCACCACGAGCCGGCGGTGATCGTCGAGCAGGCCCGCCGTATCGCCACCGGCGAGCCGCTCACCGCCATCGACGGCACCCCGCTCAGGCTTGCCGCCCACACCCTCTGTGTGCACGGCGACAATCCCGAGTCGATCGCGGCGGTGGCCGCCATTCGCCGCCTGCTGGACGACCTGCCATGAATCCCCGGCTGGAAAACGCCGGACTGGATGCCTGGCTGGTGCGGCTGTTCGACGACATCGACGAAGCCAATATGAACTGGATAGCGGCGTTGGTTAAAGAATGTGAGCGCACCTTTGGCAAGCATCTGGTGGATCTGGTGCCGTCCTACACCACCCTGCTGGTGCAGTTCGATCCGCTGCGGCTTGATCACGGCGAAGCCCGCCGCCTGCTGCAAACCCTGCTGGCCACCCTCACCCCACTGGAAGACGACCCTCAGGCCACGGTCAAAGCTCTGCCGGTATGGTATCACCCCAGTGTGGGACCGGATCTGGCCCGAGTGGAGCGGCACACCGGCCTGAGTACCAGGCGGGTGATTGAACTGCACAGCGGCCACACCTACCGGGTGTTTGCCTTAGGCTTTGCTCCCGGCTTTGCCTTTATGGGCACCCTGCCTGCCGAGCTGGACATACCCCGTCACGCCAGCCCGCGTTCAAGGGTGCCCGCCGGCAGCGTGGCCATTGCCGGCCGCCAGACCGCCGCCTACCCCCGCGCCACGCCGGGCGGCTGGAACCTGCTGGGGCGCACCCCGGCCCGGCTGTTTGACCCCGCCAGCCGCAGCCTGAGCCTGCTGCAGGTAGGCGACCGGGTCCGCTTTGAGCCGGTGAGCCGCGCCGAGTTTGAACGGCTGGGGGGCGATACTACTCCCATGGAGGCACCGTGAGCCTGCACATTGAAAAGCCCGGCCCACTCAGCACCCTGCAGGACGCCGGCCGCGTTGGTGTGCGGCATCTGGGCGTGGCTCAAGGGGGACCGGCAGATGTACATGCCTGGGCCTGGGCCAACTGGCTGGCGGGTAACGGCTGGGGCAGCACGGCACTGGAAATCACCTTGGGAGGGCTGACCCTCACCGCCCGGCAATGCTGCCGGCTGGCGCTGACCGGCGCCGATATGCAGGCTCGAGTAAACGGTGAGCCTCTGGCCAACTGGCACGCCTTTACCCTGAACGCCGGCGACACCCTTGCCCTTGGCATGGCCCGGCATGGTGTGCGCAGCTATCTGGCGGTGGCCGGTGGCTTTACGGCAGACCCCGTGCTGGGCAGCACCGCCTGCGTAGTGCGCGACGGCCTGGGCGGCCACCGCGGTGACGGCAGCCCGCTGGCCGCCGGTGACGAACTGATGTTTGATGCCAACGCGCAGGAAAATACGTTAACTCGTGGCCTTCCCGCTCAAGAAAAGCCTGATTACCAGGACGAGCCGGTGTTGGCGCTGATCCCCGGTGCCCAGTTTCGCCATTTTGAAGATCACAGCCTGATCGACGCCTTTAACCGGCCCTGGACCGTGGATCCTCGCTCGGATCGCATGGGGATCCGACTGCAAGGATCTTTATTGCAGTGCAACATGGGATCGCTGGTTTCGGAAGGGCTGACCCTGGGCGCGGTACAGGTGCCACCAAACGGCCAGCCCATCGTCCTGCTGAACGACCGTCAAACAATTGGCGGTTACCCTCGTCTGGGTACCCTCACGCCCCTGGCCTGCGCCCGCCTGGCCCAGTGCCGGCCGGGCCAGTCGCTGAGGCTGACCACCAGCACCGCCACCGAGGCCCAGCGACAATACCGGGATTTTCGGGCGCAGTTTTAGCCCAGTGAAACCGCGTTATCCCCGACGCGTAAAAACGTATTCCCGCGAAGGCGGGGGCATGACCAGATACGGGACAACAACCACAAAAAAGCCCGCTCGAAAGCGGGCTTTGTATCATTTCAGAGACAAGGATCAGTCAACCTTGTCAAAGCTCTTGTTCTCGGCAAAGTCGAGGGACATAAAGCTTTCCAGGGAGTCGTCCTTGATCTCCAGCCAGCTGGCCGGCAGGCGGGTGGCCATGGTGCCGGTAACGGTAGAACGGTAGCACTTCTCGCGAAAGTTCATGATGCCTTCCTGCTTGTGCTGCTGCCATTCCTTCAGCAACGCCGCCTGCTGCTCCACCTTGAACTCGGGATAGTCGGTGGGGCCGAGCAAATCACGAATGTAGCTGGCCTGAAAGTCGATGGAGTCGCAACAGCCACCCAGTTGCTCATGGCGTTCCAGCCAGTGCTGCATGTCGTTGCGCCGCTCCTCGGCTGGTGGCAGCGCAATGCGGCCCAGGATCACGTCCCGGGCATACCAGGCCTGGGCGTCGAACATGTTGAAAGTGAAATACTGATCCTGCATGCCCAGATAGATCATCTTGGGGTTGTTCTGGAAGAAAATGCCCTTGTACAGGTTGTCCGGATACAGGCAGTTGTGGGTCTTGAGCCGCAGCGCGTCCGGCAGGAACGGAAAGTGGAACAGGTAGCCGGTGCACATAATGATGGCATCGAACTCCTTGCTGGAGCCGTCGGCAAAATAGCCGGTGTTGCCATCAAAGTGGGCCAGCAGCGGACGCTCTTCCATGCCCTCGGGCCAGTCAAAGCCCAGCGGGTTGCTGCGATAGCTGATGGTGACGGATTTGGCACCGTACTTGTAGCACTGGGAGCCGATGTCTTCCGCCGAGTAACTGGCACCCACCAGCAGCACGTGCTTGTCCTTGAATTCCAAGGCATCGCGGAAGTCATGGGCATGCAGTACCCGGCCGGGGAACTGCTCCACCCCTTCAAAGTAAGGCATGTTCGGGGTGGAGAAGTGACCGGTAGCCACCACCACGTAGTCGAATTCGTCACTTTCCTGCTGACCGGTCTGGTGGTTCATCACCGTCACGGTGAACTTGCCGGTGACATCGTCATGGCTGACCCAGCGAACCGGGCATTCGAAACGGATGTATTTAGAAATGGCCTGCTTGTCGATTCGACCCATGATGTAGTCTTTCAGCACGGCACGCGGCGGATAGGAAGGAATGGCCCGGCCAAAGTGCTCGTCGAAGGAGTAGTCGGCAAATTCCAGACACTCCTTCGGGCCGTTGGACCACAAATACCGATACATGCTGCCATGAACTGGCTCGCCATTTTTATCTAAACCCGTGCGCCATGTGTAGTTCCACATGCCACCAATGTCGCTTTGCTTTTCAAAACAAACGATGTCCGGCAGATCCTGAACCCCTGCCTTGCGAGCTGCCTCAAACGCTCTCAACTGTGCCAGACCACTGGGACCGGCGCCCAAAATCGCGATTTTTTGCTTGCTCACAATCTAACTCCTTCTACTGCAAAAACCTTGCCATACTAAAGGAATTAGCCAAGCATTTACAGGCACCTGCGCAAAAATACTCCAAAAATACCAAAAACCACGAAACAATATGGCACTAAACGCTTATGTGAAATGCAAAGGCAGCCATTTGCCTGTTCTATTGTCATGCCATCATTTGGCGCAGCTTTTTGGCCGCCGTTCGCGGACAGGACGCGGCGCAAATGGCCGATACCAGGGCCACGCCGTGCACACCGGTTTGTACCACTTGCTGCAGGTTATCTGCATGAATGCCGCCAATGGCGACAATAGGGCGTGAACTGTGCGACAGGGCCCGCTGCAGGCCGTCGATGCCCCAGTGCCTTTTTAAATCGGTTTTGGTGGGCGTGGCAAAGATGGCACTCAGGCCCAGGTAGTCCACCGGCAATGATTCGGACTCGAATAGTTGCTGTTCCGTTTCCACCGACAGCCCCAGCAGCCGATCCGGGCCCAGCAAGCGCCGGGCATGAGTGGCGGGCATGTCGGACTGGCCCAGGTGCACGCCGTCGGCATCCACCGCCAGCGCCACGTCGACCCGGTCGTTGATGATCAGCGGCACGCCGGTGCCCTGCAGCACCGCCTTCACCGCCTCGGCCCGCTCGATAAAGGCGCGCACGTCCCCGTGCTTTTCCCGCACCTGCACCAGGGTCACGCCACCGGCCACCGCCTCCCGGACCACGGTTTGCAGGGTGTCGATGGGCTGACGGTCGTCGGTCACCAGATACAAACGATAAGGGTTCATGGCGCGGTGACCTTTACTTTCAGACGATGATTCAGGGCCTCGGTATCCAGCCGGTACAGCGCATCGAGCAGGTTCAGCTGCAGGCTGCCCGGCCCCGGTGAAAGTTCAGCGGCCACCTCGCCGGCCACGCCCACCACCGCTGCGGCAGCCACGCCAGACGTCTCGCCCACGGCGGCAAAGGCGCCGGTCAGAGCCGACAGGGTGCAGCCCATGCCGGTGACAAAGGGCATCATGGCATGGCCGTTGTTCAGCCTGATTTCGCGGTTTTCACCGAGAATGATGTCGGTTTCACCGGAAATAACCACACTGGCATGATAATCTCGCACCAGTTGCTGCCCTGCCGCCAATGCGGCTTCGCTGCCATCCATGGCATCTACCCCCTTGCTATTGGCAGCCGCACCGGCCAGGGCAATGATTTCCGAGGCATTGGCGCGAATAATCAGCTGCTCGGCCATCTCTGCCAGCCGCCGCGAAGTCTGGGTACGCAAACTGCTGGCCCCACAGCCCACCGGATCCAGCACCACCGGCTTGCCATGCCGGTTGGCCAGCTCCACCGCCATTTCCATGCGCGCAATCCAGCTGCGGTCGAGGGTGCCGATATTGACCACCACCGCCCCCACCAGCGGCACCAGCTCGGCCAGCTCATCCCGGGAATGGGCCATGATCGGCGAGGCCCCCAGCGCCAGCAGGCCGTTGGCGCTGTTGTTCATCACCACGTAGTTGGTGATATTCAGCACCAGCGGCTTTTGCGCCCGCACCGCCGCAAGGGCGGTGATGATTTGTTTGTTGTTCATCGGTTTTTCGCCAACATGGAATACATGAAGGGATTTTATGGCATTTGGCGGTGAACAAGCAGGCTTTTAAGCCAAATGTCTAAGATGCCAGACAGCAAAAAGCCCGCCGTGGCGGGCCTTTGATACACCGGAAAAGAAACCTCAGCCAAAGCGCCGGGAACGGCGGTTGACCTCGTCGATCTGGGTGTTAAGGGTGCAGTAGTCGTAGAGGTAGCCGAGCAGGAACAGGCCGCCGGTGAGGAACCAGATAATGGCGGTGACCCACTTGCCCAGATAGAGCCGGTGCAGGCCGAAGAAACCGAGAAAGGTCATCAGTATCCAGGTGATGCTGTAATCCTTGGGGCCGGTGGCGTAGCGTTGGTCGGCATCCCTGTCCATGGACGGAATAAGAAACAGATCCACAATCCAGCCGATAAAGAACAGTCCAAGAGTAAAGAAGTAGATGGTGCCGCTGACGGGGCGGCCATAGTAAAAACGGTGGGCGCCCATGAACCCGAAGATCCACAGTATGTAGCCGATCACCTTGCTGTGCGTGTTGTTCATGCTGCCTCGGAGCGGGGTGATAAAAACGACCATTCTAGACGTTGCCGCGGGCAACTGCCATGCCTGCCGGCGAAGCGGCGACCCGGTTCGTCGTGCCCCTTGGGGAGCTTACCAAACGAAGCATCAGTGCGGTTGCACTCCGCCGACACGCTACAAGTACATCCATGTAACGCTCGAAAATGCCATATATGGACACCTCGCTTTTCGCCAGTGGGGTTTCCGTGTTTTGGCAGCCAGGATTAACTGCATCCGTATATTCGGCCTGTGTTGATGAGTGAGTCATTGGCTCACTCTGGCCCTAATGAGAACCGCGCCCTTGCTGCCTATCGTCCCTACGGAGTTCAGACTCCTGACATTTTCTCGGCGTTTGCAAGGGCCGGTTTAACCTGTTGCCTCATTCACGTTTTCCACATCGCGTTTCGACGGGGTGATAACCTCTTGTTTTCCTTCCTGCCAAACGGGGGTTAATTCGGTTTCTTCATGTCAGCTCAGGCTGCCCGATAGTGCTCCTGCCGGAACAGCATGACCCAGATAATCCGTGCCAGCTTGTTGGCAGTGGCCACCGCAGCTCGCTGCTTGCCTCTGCGTTCGACCAGCTGTTTGACCCACTGCGATAACCGGTCTGAGGCCTTGTTCAGGTGCCGGATAATCGACCAGGCACCTTGTATCAACAGCTTGCGCAAGTACCCATTACCACGCTTGGTGATACTGCCCAGCTTTTGCTTGCCGCCACTGGAATGCTCTTTCGGTACCAGCCCCAGGTTGGCAGAAAAGTGCCGGGCATTGCGGTACTGACTGCCGTTGCCGACAAAGGCGACCATGGCGGTCGCGGTCACCGCGCCTACACCTCGAATGTCAGTGAGTCGGGCGCAGGCCTCGTTATCGCGACATTGCTGTTCGATGTCTTTATCCAGGCACCGAATAGCCTCATCCAGTTGCTGCCATTCTTCCAGGATGTCACGACAATAGGCCCGAGCCCGTGGCGTCAGCTCGTTACTGGCATCTTCCAGCAGCAAGGGCATGGCCTGCCTTAACGCCTCTTTACCCCCAGCCAGAACGATGCCGTACTCATTCAGCAGTCCCCGTAACTGGTTAATCAACCGGGTTCGCTCGCCGATGCGGCGCTCTCGCAGCCGGTGTACCAGGCTGATGTCGGTCTGCTCCAGCGTACGCGGCGGTACAAACGTCATGTTGGGGCGGCGTGCCGCCTCACAGATAGCAAAGGCATCATTACGGTCGTTCTTGTTCCCCTTGACGAAGGGTTTCACGTGCTGGGGCGGCAGCAACATCACCTGATGTCCCCGCTGCTGCAGGGCTCGGCCCCAGTAATTGGAGCCACTGCAGGCTTCCATCGCAATGGGTACCTGAGGGTACTGACTAAGCAGCTCCAATACCTTATGCCGGGTCACCTTGCGGTTGAACACCGCCTTGCCAGCTTGATTAACACCACAAATCTGAATCACATTCTTTGCCAAATCGAGACCAATGAGCGTAATGTTCATAGTGGACACCTTTTGTGGATATTTGAGCTTCAACCCAAATATGGCGCATTACGACGCCGGTTACCCAAGAGGTGTCCATCTCATCATCCATGGCATTTTATGGTCGGCTCCGGCAATCCCCACTGCTGCTTCGAGCAAGGCCTGCGTTGTCTATAGCCAACTGCGGGCGGCTTATAGCTGTCAGCTTACGGCTTAAAGCTATCAGTTACCGGCTGGCAGAGTAACTGTTGTCCCAGTCCTTCCACACCGGCTGCAAACCGCTGGCGACGATGGCCTTGGCCACCTCTGCCGGGCTGCGATCGTCGTCGATCTCGAACTGTTCCAGCTCTTCTTTGACGTTTTCCACATAGCCGCCGGGCTGGGTCTTGGAGCCGGCACTGATGCTGGTAACGCCGAGGGGAATCACCTTGTCGCGGAACTCCTGGGCTTCCCGGGTCGACAGGCTCAGTTCCAGCTCGCCGTCGAGCAGGCGGTAGGCGCAGATCAGCTGCACCAGCTGGCGATCGGTCATGATCGACTTGGGCTGCAGGCCGCCGGTGCAGGGCCGCAGGCGCGGGAAGGACACCGAATAACGGGTCTTCCAGTAGTGCTTCTGCAGGTAGCGCAGGTGCGAGGCCACATAGAAGCTGTCGGCCCGCCAGTCTTCCAGCCCGAACAGGGCGCCCAGGCCAATCTTGTCGATGCCGGCCTTGCCCAGGCGATCCGGGGTTTCCAGGCGCCAGCGAAAATCCTTCTTCTTGCCGCGAATATGGTGCTCGTCATAGGTCAGGTGCTGGTAGGTTTCCTGATACACCATGACGCTGTCGAGGCCGTACTGGCGCAGCTCGGCGTACTCTTCCTGAGACAGCGGCTGCACTTCCATCATCACATAGCTGAAGTGGCGCTTGATGATGGGCAGCATTTGCTTGAAGTAGTCCAGCCCCACCTTGCCCTCGTGCTCGCCGGTCACCAGCAGCACGGTGTCGAAGCCCATGGCCTTGATGGCCAGGCATTCCTGTTCGATTTCCTCGGCGCTCAGGGTCTTGCGCTTGAGCCGGTTGCTCATGGAGAAACCGCAATAGGTGCAGTCGTTGGCGCACAGGTTGGACAGATACAGCGGAATGTAAAATCCCACGGTATTGCCGAAACGCTGGCGGGTCAGCCGGTACGACTCCTGGGCCATGCGCTCCAGATAGGGCTCGGCCGCCGGCGAGATCAGCGCCATGAAGTCGTTCAGATCCCGCTTGGGTTTGGCCAGCGCCCGCTCCACGTCCCTGGGCTGCTTGCCGTAAATGCTCATCTTGACGTCATCCCAGTCCATGGATGACCAGACATCGAAGAAACTCATAAGGTCTCCAGGAAGGCGGTCAGCGGGCTGGACGCCTGCGCCACCCGGCTCTGGCCGGCCAGGCCGGCTTCGTAGCCCATGCGACCGGCGATCACCGCCCGGCGGAAGGCGTCGCCCATGGCCACGGGATCACCGGCCACGGCGATGGCGGTGTTCACCAGCACGGCGTCGGCGCCCAGCTCCATGGCGTAGGCGGCGTGGCTGGGCGCGCCGATGCCGGCGTCCACCACCACGGGTACATTGGACTGCTCGATGATGATTTCGAGGAAGTCATGGGTCACCAGGCCCTTGTTGGAGCCGATGGGTGCGCCCAGGGGCATGACGGCGGCACAGCCGACTTCTTCCAGTCGCTTGCACAGCACGGGATCGGCGCCGCAATAGGGAAGCACCACAAAACCTTCCTTCACCAGCCGCTCGGCGGCCTTCAGGGTCTCGATGGGATCGGGCAGCAGGTACTTGGGGTCCGGGTGGATTTCCAGCTTCAGCCAGTTAGTACCCAGGGCTTCCCGGGCCAGACGGGCCGCGAACAGCGCCTCGTCGGCATCCTTGGCGCCCGAGGTGTTGGGCAGCAGGTTCACACCCAGTTCCAGCAGCGGCGGCAGAATGTCGTCGCTGTGGTTGTTCAGGTCCACCCGCTTCAGCGCCATGGTCACCAGTTGCGAACCGGACGCGGCCAGGGCGTCCTGCATCAGGCGGCCGTTGGCAAACTTGCCGGTGCCGGTAAACAGGCGGGATTCAAAGGTTTTATCGGCAATAGTCAGACTCATTTCAGCCTCCGGCAATGGCGTGGAACAGGGTGATGTTGTCGTTGTGCGCGAGCTGACGCTCGGCCCACAGGCTGCGCGCCACCACCTCGCGGTTCAGCGCCACCGCCACACCGGGCTTGTCCTGCTCCAGCTCGGCCAGCAGCTGAGCCAGAGTGGTCCCCTCGGTCAGGGAATGTTGTTCGTCATTCAGAATTATGTGCATCAGTCCTCACTCCCCTTGATTCCACATACCGGACAGGCCGGGTCTTTCGGCACCTTGAGGCCGTGCCAGCGGTGCACCTTGGCGTCAAACAGCTTGAGCTCACCCCAGGGCACGGTACCGGTGCCGGTTAAATACTTGATGGCCTCGAGCGCCTGCAGCAGGCCTATGGTGCCCACCACGGGGCCGATGACACCCGAGTTGCTGCAGGTCAGCCGCTCCTCGATGTCGGGGCCGTAGAGACAGCGATAACATCCGTGTTCCCGGGCCGGATCCAGCGCCAGCAGCTGGCCTTCAAAACGAATGGCCGCACCCACCAGCAGGGGTTTGCCCTGAGCGTAACAGGCGGCGTTCAGCGCCTGCCGAACCCCGATGTTGTCGGTACAGTCCAGCACCAGATCCGCCTCGGCCACGAAGTCGGTCAGACTCTGGCCGTCCATCTTCTGGTTGACCGCGATCAGCTCGACTTCCGGGTTCAGCGCCTGCAGCTTCTCCCGGGCCACCTCGGCCTTGGGCCGCTTGACGCTGTCGACGTCGTACAGGGTCTGGCGTTGCAGGTTGCTGACGTCGACCTGGTCGAAGTCGGCCAGCCACAGGGTGCCGACCCCGGCCGCCGCCAGATACTGGGAGGCGGGCGAGCCCAGGCCGCCCAGGCCGACGATCAGCACGGAGGCGTTTTTCAGCTTGAGCTGGCCTTCCTCGCCCACTTCTTCCAGCAGCAGATGCCGGCTGTAACGGATGAATTCGCTGTCACTGAGCATGATTACCCCTCCACCATTTGCAGCAGTTCCCGGGTCGCCGCGTCCGGATCCGCCGCCTCGGTAATGGCGGTGACCAGGGCGATGCTGCCCACACCGGTTTGTGCCACCAGCGGCACCCGGTCCTTGCTGATGCCGCCGATGGCCACCAGCGGGAACTCGTCCTGCATCAGCGCCACGTAGCGGTGCAGCCGCTCCAGGCCCTGGGGCCGGGACGGCATGTCCTTGGTGCGGGTGGGAAAGATATGCCCCAGCGCCAGGTAGGAGGGCTTCAGCTCCCGGGCCCGCAGCATTTCATAATAGCCGTGGGTGGACAGACCCAGCTTGAGACCGGCGGCGCGAATGGCCTCCAGATCCGCCACCTCGATGTCTTCCTGGCCCAGGTGCACACCGTAGGCGCCGTGCTTGATGGCCAGACGCCAGTAGTCGTTGATGAACAGGCGGGCGTTGTAGCGCTTGCCCAGCTCAACCGCGGCGCGTACGTCGGCTTCCACCTCGGCGTCGGTCTTGTCTTTAATGCGCAGCTGTAGGGTGCGAACGCCCTGCTTCAGCAGCCGCTCCAGCCAGGCGACCGTGGTCACCACCGGGTACAGGCCCAGCTGGTTGGTGTCCATGGCGGCAAAAGCGCCCTGGGGATGCGGACCACTTATACCCAACTGCTCGGCCAACTTGCTGCCCGGCATGACCACGGCGGGGAAGTCGGCCAGGTTGGTCGGCCAGCCCAGGTGCGCCACCGGGCCGGCGCCGGCGCCGATGCCTTCGGCGCCCTTGAGGCCCTGGTTGACGTAGGCCTTGGCCAGTACCAGGGCGTCCTCAATCGGGTAGTCCAGGGCCACGGCGGTGGCAATGGCCGAGGACAGGGTGCAGCCGGTGCCATGACCGTGTTGCGTGTCCAGACGCGGACTGGCCAGCCAGATTTCCCGCTCGCCGTCGCTGTAGAAGTCGATGGCCTGATCGCCGGTCCAGTCGAGGTGGCCGCCCTTGACCAGGACGGCACCGACACCCATTTCCCGCAGGGCGGCGGCGCCGGCCCGAAGGGCCTGGGGCGAGTCGGGCGCGATGCCCGACAGTGCTTCCAGCTCCACGGCGTTGGGGGTGATCAGATCCACTTCTGGCAGCAGGTGGGTCTTGATGGCCGGCAGCAGGTTGGCCTCGGCCATGGACTGGCCGGTGCTGGCGATGGCCACCGGATCCAGCACCACCCAGGGCTGCCACTGGCGGCGGTATTCTTTCAGGTAGCGCGCCAGCACCTCGGCCCGCAGGCCGCCGGGCAGAAGGCCAATCTTGATGGCGGCGGCCTGCATGTCGGTGGCCAGGGACACCAGCTGGCTGGTAAAGGCCTGCATCAGCACCGGCTCCACCATGGACACCGAGACCGAATTTTGCGCCGTGATGGCGGAAATCACCGAGCAGCCGTGGCCGCCCAGTGCCTGAATGGTGTGCAGGTCGGCCTGAATGCCGGCCCCGCCGCCCGAGTCGGAACCGGCAATGGTCCAGACGATGGGTTTGGTCATAGAGATTCTCGCTCCAGTTTGTCGGCCTGGTGATACAACTCACCGCCGCGTTTCTTGAATTCTTCCGACATTTTCGCCATGCCGGCCTGCACCAGCTCGGGCTGGCCGTCCATGCCCACCAGCTGCACCTGAATGTTGTTCTCCAGGCTGGCGGCGTAGTCACGCACGTCCTGGGTGATCTTCATGGAGCAGAACTTGGGTCCGCACATGGAGCAGAAATGCGCCACCTTACCCGATTCCTGAGGCAGGGTCTCGTCGTGGTATTCCCGCGCGGTTTCCGGATCCAGGGCCAGGTTGAACTGGTCGTTCCAGCGGAACTCAAAGCGCGCCTTGGACATGGCGTTGTCGCGGATCTGGGCGCCCGGGTGGCCCTTGGCCAGGTCGGCGGCATGGGCGGCGATCTTGTAGGTGATCAGGCCCTGTTTGACGTCTTCCTTGTTGGGCAGGCCCAGGTGCTCTTTGGGCGTCACATAACAGAGCATGGCACAGCCGTACCAGCCGATCAGCGCGGCGCCGATGCCGGAGGTAAAGTGGTCGTAGCCCGGGGCGATGTCGGTGGTCAGCGGGCCCAAAGTGTAGAAGGGGGCTTCATGGCAGTGCTCGAGCTGCTCTTCCATGTTGCGCTTGATCATGTGCATCGGAATGTGGCCGGGACCTTCGATGATCACCTGCACGTCGTATTCCCAGGCGATTTTGGTCAGTTCCCCAAGAGTGTGCAGTTCGGCGAACTGGGCCTCGTCGTTGGCGTCGGCGATGGAGCCGGGACGCATGCCGTCACCCAGGGACAGGGAAACGTCGTAGGCGGCACAGATTTCGCAAATTTCGCGGAAGTTCTCGTACAGGAAGCTTTCCTTGTGGTGGGTCAGACACCACTTGGCCATGATGGAGCCGCCGCGGGACACAATGCCGGTCACCCGTTTGGCGGTCATGGGCACATAACGCAGCAGCACGCCGGCGTGAATGGTGAAATAGTCCACGCCCTGCTCGGCCTGCTCGATCAGGGTGTCGCGGAACACTTCCCAGGTCAGGTCTTCGGCCACGCCGTTCACCTTTTCCAGCGCCTGGTAGATGGGCACGGTACCGATGGGCACCGGGCTGTTGCGCAGGATCCACTCACGGGTTTCGTGAATGTAGCGGCCGGTAGACAGGTCCATAACGGTGTCGGCACCCCAGCGGGTGGACCACACCAGTTTCTCCACTTCTTCCTCAATGGAGGAAGTCACCGCCGAGTTGCCGATGTTGGCGTTGATCTTCACCAGGAAGTTGCGGCCGATGATCATGGGCTCGGCTTCCGGGTGGTTGATGTTGGCGGGAATGATGGCGCGGCCTTCGGCCACTTCCTTGCGCACGAATTCGGGAGTGATGTTTTCCGGCAGGTTGGCGCCGAAGTTTTCGCCCGGATGTTGCTTGAGCAGCAGTTCGTCGCGCACCCGCTCACGGCCCATGTTTTCACGGATGGCGATGTATTCCATCTCGGGGGTGATAATGCCGCGACGGGCATAATGCATCTGGGTCACGCACTGACCGATCTTGGCCTTGCGCGGCTTGGGCAGGTGCTCGAAACGCAGGTGATCCAGGCCGTCGTCGGCCATGCGCTGCTGGGTAAAGTGGGAAGTGGCGCTGGCCAGCTCGACCGTGTCGTTACGTTCCAGGATCCACTGCTGACGCAGCGGGGGCAGGCCCTTGCGCACATCGATTTCGGACTCGGGATCGCCGTAGGCACCGGAAGTGTCGTACACGGGTACCGGTGCATTGGGTTCAAAGATGGGGTTGTCTTCGCTACCGCCCTTGAAGCTGTCGGCCAGGGCGATTTCGCGCATGGCGACTTTTATATCCGGGCGTGAGCCTTCAAGATAAATGCGGGAGGAATTCGGAAAGGGTTCGCCCTTCAGGTTGTGAATGTATTCCTGGGCCTGGCTGCGAACTTCACGACGGTTTACTTTGGTTGACATAGCAATCTCACTTTTATCCATAGGGTGAAAATGCTTGTCGGGAGTGTTGATAAAGAACTGCGTACATCCGGTGGCGGGTTCTTTACTTGCTTCCCTTCGCAGGTATTAGCCTGATCAGGTTCAACGGATCCCGCTTTCGCGGTCTCAGCCCAAAAGGGCACTCCGACAAGATGGTCGCAGTATAACCAGACCAAGTTCACAAAAGCAAAGGCGTTCTCCGGCCCGTCCACAGCCGAAAACGTACCGGGCGCTTACTTTTTTGCATAAGGTGGCTGATGGCACACGGCCTGATGTTCCTCTACCAGAAGCAACAACAGGGTTGCCTCCACCGACACGCTGCGAGTACCTCCATGTAGCGCTCAGCAAATGCCATCCATGGCATTTGATGGTCGGTTACGGCAATCCCTGCTGCTGCTTCGAGCAACATCGGTGTTGTCTGCTTGCTGTCAGTCAGCTCCATACATTCCAAGGAGGGCAAAGGGTGTCTGCTTCGCCGTGCCCTTTGCGCCATGGATGGCGCAACGGAGCCCCCATGGAAGGGTTTACGGCGTGCCGGAGAAGCAGTGCCCTTTGGCCGACGACAGTGCACACCCCCGCAGGTTCAGGCCGTTACCAACCCCAATGCCAGCCCGGCGGTCAATACCAGGGTACCCTTGGCGGTGAGCGCCAGTGCCCGGTTCAGCTCGGCGCCTTCACGGGTTAGCACCAGCTTCAGCCCTTGGGCCAGTGGCCACAGCCCCGCCAATGCCAGATATCCCCAGCCGGTCATCAGCCGCTCGCCCGCCAGCAGGGCCAGCGCCAGCACCGCGCCCTGCCAGGCCCGGGCCAGGGGCAGCCCCAGCCGCAGCGCCAGGGTGTGCTTGCCGGCCAGGCGGTCACCGTCCAGATCGCGAATGTTGTTGATGTTGAGCACCGCCATCGACAGCAACCCCGCCACCAATGCCGCCCAGCCACCGGTGGCGGTGAGTTCGGGCCGCATCAGCCAGCCGGTGCCGAGCACCGCCACCGGGCCGAAGAACACAAACACCGCCGCATCTCCCAGCCCCGAGTAGCCGTAGGGCCGCCGGCCCAGGGTATAACCCAGCGCCGCCAGCACCGACAGCGCTCCCAGCAGCAAAAACCCGAGCCAGGCGGCCAGGTTGCTGCCCAGCGCCAAGGTCAGCAGCGCCAGTCCGCTCGCCATTGCCAGCCCCACCACCCATACCATGGCCCGGCGCAGCTGCGCCGCCGTGACCCGCCCCGAGGCCAGCACTCGGGCCGGCCCGATGCGCTCATGGCCGTCGGTGCCGCGCAGACCGTCGCCGTAGTCGTTGGCCAGGTTCGACAATATCTGCAACAGCAGCGCCGTGAGCAGCGCCAATGCCAGCACGCCGGCATGGATGGTGCAGGCAGACGCCGCTCCCAGCACAATCGAGGCCACCGCCAGCGGCAGGGTTTTGGGGCGAATGGCCAGCAGCCAGGTCGTCAGGGGCATGAAAACAAATTCCCTCTTGTAGAAGTGGCCTTATGATACTCACTCGGCCCCGGCAATAAACACCTCTGTCGCTCACCGTGCCACCATGTTACCTTTATGTGAAAGTAAATAGCTGAGCGCCTTGCCATGTCCATTTCGGTTTACCGCTATGCCCTGCCCCTGACCAAAGAGAAGCTGATCGACGGCGTGACCGTGCGCCGCCGCCACGGCTTTTATGTCCATATTAACGGCCACTGGGCCGAGGTGGCCCCGCCGGTAACCGCCGATCCGGCCGCCACCGAAACCGAACTGCTGGCCGCCTGCAAACAGCTTGAACAAGGCCTTGAACCCAATACCACACTCCCCTGGATACGTTTTGGGCTGGGCTGTGCGCTCATGCCACTCACCGCGCCCCCCGCCCCCAGCCTGCCGCTGCTGGAAGGGGAACGGGAAGCCATTATTCGCGCCTGGCGCTGCCGCCGAGTGCATCCCACTCAGGCCTGGCTGACCCTGACCGGCGATGTGCAGTTTGACGCCGGCCTGGTGCGGGAGCTGTCTATTCTGGTGCCCGGACTAAGACTGGTGCTGGATGCCGGCGGCCGCCTCAGCGAAGCACAGCTGATGGATCTCTGGCGGCACATCGACCGCCGCGCCATTCACTGGCTGCTGGACCCCGGTGTGGATGAGGCAAGCACTCAGGCCCTTGCCCGGCAGCACGGCTGGCCGGTGGCACTCAGTGCCGAGCGCTGCGGCGGCCGGGTGCCGGTCGTCTTTGACGAGCTGAAGGCTCTGGTGCTGCGCCCGTCCCTGCTGGGCGAGCCGGCACTGTGCCGGCAACTGGCCACTGCGGCTCAGGCACAAGGAGTGGACGTGATGCTGGCGGGCAATCTGGAAAGCGGCCTGGGTCACCACCACATTGCCCAACTGGCGGGCGAGCTGACCCCGGGCCAGCCGGCCCTGCTCGATGGCCTGCGTTATTTGCTGCACAGCGGCGTGAACCTGGCGGGGCAACCGCAAGCCCGTCACCTCACCCTGATTTACGGACCGGGCTGTTGATAAAACAGCCACTCAAAACGCACCAAATTGGTGCAAAACACAAGGTTTTCTTGGCAATCCAAGGGTAAATCCGTATAGTCAGGCCGATATTTCGACAGGTTCCCGACACATGTTTCAAGACAACCCCCTGCTGGCCCAGCTCAAGCAACAAATCCGCGACACCCTTCCCACCAAGGAAGGCATGGTCAAAGGCACCTCCAAGGGCTTCGGCTTTCTCGAAGTCAGCGACAAGGAAAGCTACTTCATTCCGCCGCCCCACATGAAAAAGGTGATGCACGGCGATCGCATCACCGCCGTGCTGCGCACCGAAAACGACAAGGAGTTGGTGGAGCCCGAAACCCTGCTTGAGCCCGGTCTGACCCGCTTTGTGGCCAGGGTAAAGTGGTTCCGTGACCGGCTCAATATTGTGCCGGATCACCCGCTGATGAAAGACGCCATCAAGGCCCGCACCGGCAAGGGGCTGGACGAGAAGAACCTGAAGGAAGGCGACTGGGTACTGGCGGATCTCAAGCGCCACGCCCTGAAAGACAACGGCTTTTTCGCCGAAGTGGTGGAGCTGATTGCCGCGGTGGACGATCCCATCGCCCCCTGGTGGGTGGTGCTGGCCCGCAACAGCCTGGCCAACCAGGCGCCCCAGGATCGGGAACAGTGGGAGCTGCTGGAAGAGACCCTGCCCCGCCAGAACCTGACCGAAGTGCCCTTTTTCACCATCGACAGCGAGTCCACCCAGGACATGGACGACGCCCTAAGCGTGAAAAAACGGGATAACGGCGGCTGGGAGCTGCTGGTGGCCATTGCCGATCCTACCGCCTATGTGGCCCACGACAGCGAGCTGGACAGCATCGCCGCCAAGCGCGCCTTTACCGTCTACCTGCCGGGCCGCAACATTCCCATGCTGCCGCGCACCCTGGCCGACGAGCTGTGCTCCCTGAAGGAAGGCGAAGACCGCCACGCCCTGTGCGCCCGCATTCATATCGATGCCGATGGCAAGGTCGCCGACGACGCCGAGTTTTTTGCCGCCCGCATTCGCTCCCACGCCCGCCTGGCCTACGACAAGGTCTCCGACTGGGTAGAAGGCACCGGCGACTGGCAGCCCGCAAGCGAGGTAATCGCCGAGCAGCTGCGCGAGCTGACCGCCTTCACCCGCGCCCGCAACACCTGGCGCAGCACCCACGCCATCGTGTTTCCGGACCGTCCCGACTTCCGCTTTGAACTGGACGACGCCAGCAACGTGGTGGCCATTCATGCCGATCACCGCCGCATCGCCAACCAGATGGTGGAAGAGTCGATGATCGCCGCCAACCTGGCCTGCGGCAACTGGCTGACCAAACACTGCGGCACCGGCGTGTTCAACGTGCATGCCGGCTTTGACGAAGAGAAGCTGGCCCAGCTGCAGGAACTGCTGCAGGAGCACGGCGCCCCGGTAGACCCGGAGCGGCTGACCACCCTGGAAGGCTTCTGCGAGCTGCGCCGCTGGCTGGACGCCCGCGACACCAGCTACCTGGACAACCGAGTGCGCCGCTTCCAGTCCTTCGCCGCCATGAGCGTGACTCCGGGCGAGCACTACGGCCTGGGCCTGGACGCCTACGCCACCTGGACCTCGCCCATTCGTAAATACGGCGACATCATCAACCACCGCCTGATCAAGGCCATTCTGGCCGAGAAGGCCCACGACGCCCACGCCCCCAATGCCGAGCTGGCGGTACACCTGTCCGAGCAGCGCCGCATGCACCGCCGTGCCGAGCGCGACATCGCCGACTGGCTGTATGTGCGCTACCTGCAACCGGCGGTGGCCAGCGGCCACCCCTTTGACGCCGAGATCATCGACATCGGCCGGGGCGGCGTGAAACTGCGCCTGCAGGAAAACGGCGCCGTGGTGTTTATGCCGTCTTCCCTGATCCTGGCCAACCGGGACCGGCTGGAATGCAGCTGGGACGACGGCCGGGTCTACCTCGACAAACAGCCGGTGTACGAGCTGGGTCAGCACATTCAGGTGATCCTGACCGAAGCCATTGAAGACACCCGCTCGCTCATCGCCAAGCCGGCCATTCCGCTGGTACCGGAGAAGCAGGAAAAGCCCGCTTCCTGAGAGTGACAACCTAATACTGAAAAGGCCTGCAACTGCAGGCCTTTCTTTTTATTATCTTTTTAACCGCCAATTCAGCAGCAATTCGGCAAACCAGACCAAGCACTGTGGTTCCAGTTGCTTTTCAGTCAGTGGATGAAGACTTCTTCCCAGCCGACTCCTTGAGCAGGATAAAATGCTCGATTAACCGGATCATCAGGGTTTTCTGATCCGGCAGGCTTTCCGCCACCAGCAGCGCCAGGGCCACCAGGGTGTTGTCGTTGATTAGTTGTTCAACCGGCCGGGCCAGCAGTGCCGCATTACGGCGCAGGTACCACAAAAACAGGAAGGAGCCGCAGCGCTTGTTGCCGTCGGCCAGGGGATGATTTTTGATCACAAAATACAGTAAATGGGCGCCCCGGCTGGCCACATTGGGGTAGAACAGCTCATCGCCAAAGCCCTGCTCTATGGTGGCCAGCGCCGAGGCCAGGCCATCACCCCGCACCCTGCCAAACAGCTCGGTCGCCTCGCCCTTGGCGATCAGGGTCTGCTTGAGCTCGCCGATGGCGGCCAAGGCCTCGTCCAGCTCCAGCGGGCGCATATCCGGCTGTTTGATACCGATTTCCGCCAGTTGCTGCTCATCGTAGCCCTGCAGCAGGCTCCAGGAGCGGGCATAGTCGCTGATCACCCCCGCCACCGCGGCCCCTTCCGCTGACACCAGCCCCTGATTGCTCAGGGTGCGGCTGAGCAAATTCATCGCCTGCTCGAACTCGATGCCCCGCTCCGCCAGGCGGCGCCGGTTAAGGGTGTAGCCCTGAACCAGGTGCTCTTTCAGCACCTGGGTCGCCCACTGGCGAAACTGGACGCCGCGCTGGGACTTTACCCGATAGCCCACAGATATGATGACATCCAGTGAGTAACGAGAGACCGGCTTGTCTGAGCCAGCAATATGCATTTTTTGCATATTGCTTTCCTCGGGCAGCTCGCCCTCCTTGAACACATTGCGAATGTGGCGGGAAATCACTGACTGATCGCGGCGAAACAGCTCACACATCTGGGCCTGATTCAGCCACACCGTTTCCTGCTCCAGCGCCACTTCCAGTTGTGCTTGCCCGTCGGCACTGGTGAAAATTTGGATCTGTTGGTTTGGCATCGTCTGGTTCGTTCCGTGGCTAGCATTCGGTTGGTTTAGCCTCAGTAACAATGCTTTGCCAACGGGTGTCAACCGCTAAACAACATCTACTTGGCACTGGCCATGTCTGCCAGCACCTCCGCCACCAGCGACTGCTGATGGCCCACCCGTTGGGTGACCTGCTGCACAATCTCCATCCGGGTCTGTGCGCCCGCCTGAATATCGTCAATCGCCGCCAGGGCCTGGCTGGCCTCCTGCAAACAGGTGCCGCGGGACTGATCGATATTCTCCAGCCCGGTGCGTGCCCTGGCGGCGGAATGCCCCAGGTTTTCGGCAATGTCCCGAATTTGTTCGCTGGACTGGTTCACCCGGCGGGACAAATTGCGCACCTCGTCCGCCACCACCGCAAAACCCCGGCCATGCTCCCCCGCTCGCGCCGCTTCGATGGAGGCATTGAGGGCCAGCAGGTTGGTCTGTTTGGCGATGTCCTGAATGTTGCCCACAATGGCGCCGATTTCGGCGGATTGCTCCTGCAACTGACTGAATATCCGATCGATATTCTCCATATCACCGGCGAGTGAGCGGATCGCGGCCTCCGAGGCGCGAATGCGGTGGGCGGTCTCGGCCACCTTGTTGCCGGATTGCCGGGCCAGCACGCCGGCCTGTGCCATTTCTTCCAGGATCCGCCCGGCATTGGTACTCAGTTTGTCCAGGTCCGCCAGCAGGCGTTGAGGGTTGACCAAAGCGGATGCAGGCTGAGCCGTGTTTGCGGGCGCGGGTACGGCTACCGGTGGCGGCGAAGGTGGTGTTTCCATCACAACCGGCTCAGCTACTGCCTGTTCGACCATCTTCACCGGCAACCGCAGGGCCAGGCAAGCCGTCACCAAGAGCAATAAGATGCCCGATAAAGACAGTGCCAGGGCCGCCCCATCCTGAGCTCCCTGTCGAACGGAAAGCGTAACCAGCATCATGGCCAGGAGACTGAAACACATGCTCAATACGATTTTGATACGAGATTCGGGGGATGTTGTGCAAACAACACCGGCTTGATAAGCGTCCATGGCGAGTCATCCCTTGCAGGTTCAGTGCTTGATATCTGTTAAGGCGGGAGCGGGAGTGTGGATGGGGGGGCAGACGCACCCTGTTACCGGGTGCGCCGTCGTTGCAGGTTACTCCAACTGTTTCAGCAGCCATTCGGCAAACCGGGCCGGCACTTCCACCGAGGGCACATGGCCCACCTGCTCCAGGATCACCGGCTCGCCGGCGCCGCTGCATTCGGCCAGGGTGCGCAGGGTGTCGGGCGGGGTGGCCACGTCGTCGCTGCCGCCCACCAGCAGCAGGGGCACGCCATGGCCCTGCAGTTGCTCACGGAAGTCGGCGCGGCCCAGCATCTCGCACAGCAGGGCGTAACTGTTGGCGTCATTCCGGCCCATGATGGTGTTCCAGCCGGCCAGCAGGGCAGGCTGGGCCTGGCAGGCGGCGGGACCAAACCAGCGCGGCACTATGTCCACCGCCATGGTGGCCAGGCCCAGTTCCCGCACCGCCCTGGCGCGGGCTTGCCAGGCCTCGGCGGTGCCGATCACCGCCCCGGTATTGGTGAGGGTGGCGGACAGCAGGCGTTCGGCGTTGGCACTCAGCAGTTGCTGACCGATCACCCCGCCAATGGAGGTACCAACGAAGTGAAACCGCTCCGCACCAGCCTGGCCGACCAGCGCCAGCACTTCCGCCGCCAGATCGGCGGGGGTAATGGCGTCATCGTGCCAGGCGGCACTGCTGCCGTGGCCGGGCAGATCCCAGCTCAGCACCCTGTAACGGGGCAAGAGGGCGGGCAGCAGGTCGTCCCACACCGCCTGGCTCATGCCCAGGGGATGGGCCAGCACCACCAGCGGCAGTGCAGCATCGCCCAGCAGGCGGTAGCCGACGGCGCGGCCATTGATGTTCAGAAAAGACATTCAGCCTCCAAATAATTAAGGGAACGCCGGCCTGGACCGGCACCTCCCTGAATCCGACCTTAAACCCGCTCAATCAGGGTAGCAATACCCTGGCCGACACCCACACACATGGTGCACAGGGCCAGGCGCTTGTTCTGCCGGTGCAGCTCGTGGGCGGCGGTTTGCAGCAGGCGGGCGCCGGACATGCCGAGCGGGTGGCCCAGGGCAATGGCGCCGCCGTTAGGGTTGACTCTGGGGTCGTCGTCCTTCAGCCCCAGCTCCCGCATGCAGGCCAGGGCCTGGGCGGCAAAGGCTTCGTTGAACTCGAACAGGTCGATGTCGTCCATGGTCAGGTTGTGCCGCTCCAGCAGCTTGCGTACCGCCGGCACCGGGCCAATGCCCATGATGCGCGGCTCAACGCCACCGGTGGCCATGCCCAGCACGCGGGCCATGGGTTTGAGACCGTGGCGCTGCACCGCTGCTTCGCTGGCGATCAGCATGGCGGCGGCACCGTCGTTCACCCCGGAGGCGTTACCGGCGGTGATGCTGCCACCGGCCCGGAAGGGCGTCGGCAGCCTGGCCAGCTTCTCTGCCGTGGTGTCCGGGCGCAGGTGCTCGTCGTCGGCAAAGATCAGCGGCTCCTGCTTGCGGCGGGGAATCTCCACCGGCACGATTTCCTCGGCAAAACGGCCATTTTTCTGGGATTCAGCGGCTTTCTGCTGGGAACGAGCGGCAAAGGCGTCCTGATCTTCCCGGGAGATATTGAACTGTTCGGCGACGTTTTCCGCGGTTTCCGGCATGGAGTCCACGCCGTACTGGGCCTTCATCAGCGGGTTGATAAAGCGCCAGCCAATGGTGGTGTCTTCAATGGTCTGGGTACGGCTGAAGGCGGTGTCGGCCTTGCCCATCACGAAGGGGGCGCGGGACATGGACTCCACGCCGCCGGCCAGCACCAGATCCAGCTCACCGGCCTTAACGGCACGCACGGCGGTGCCCACGGCATCCATGCCCGAGCCGCACAGGCGGTTGATGGTGGTGCCGGGCACGCTCACCGGCAGGCCCGCCAGCAGGGACGACATGCGCGCCACGTTGCGGTTGTCTTCCCCGGCCTGGTTGGCGCAGCCCATGATGACTTCGTCGATGGCCGCCGGATCCAGCGCCGGTGCCTCGGCCAGCACCGCCTTGAACACATGAGCGGCCAGATCGTCGGGGCGGACCGCCGCCAGGGTGCCGCCGAAGCGACCGATGGCGGTGCGGCGGGGATGGCACAGATAAACGGGCTTCATTGGGCGGCCTCCTGGGATACCGGCTTGGCATGGTGTTCGGCGGTTCTGGCCTTGAGCGAGCGCAGTATCTCCAGCTCCTCGGCAGAGGGCTCGGGGGTCAGGGCCAGCTCATCGGCAAAGCGTACCGGCCAGCCGGTGGCCTCGCTTACCTGCTCTTTCGTTACGCCCGGATGCAAGGACACCACCACCAGCTCTTTGGTCTCGGCATCGGGGGCCATCACGCACAGGTCGGTGATCACCTTGGTCGGGCCCCGGCCGATGTTGGGCACGCCGTCGCGTCCCTTGCCGTCCCGGCCGTAGCCCAGGGTGGTGATGAAGTCGACGGCCTCAACAAAGGCCCGCGGCGAGTGCTTTAGGGTGATAAACACTTCCCGGGCGTTGGAGGCGATTTCGGGGGCGCCGCCACCACCGGGCAGGCGCACCTTGGGTGATTGATAGTCGCCGATCAGGGTGGTGTTGAGGTTGGCGTAGCGGTCAATCTGGGCGGTACCCAGAAAGCCCACATCGATATGGCCGCCCTGCAGCCAGTAGCGGAACATCTCCGGCACCGCCACCGTGGTCAGCGCCTGCTCGCACAGCTCGCCGTCGCCGATGGACAGGGGCAGGATGTCGGGCTTGGTTTGCAGGGTGCCGGATTCATAGATCAGCACCACCTCGGGGGCGTGGGTCAGGCGTGCCAGGTTGGCCGCCTCGCTGGGCAGGCCGATGCCCACAAAACAGGTCATGCCGTTGCTCAGGGCTCGGGCGGCGGTGACCGTCATCATTTCGGAAGCGGTGTATTCGAGCGTCATTATGCCTGCCCTCCTGCGTTGTATACGTTTTTATCCAGCCACTGGTTGAAGGTGTCACGATCCCGGGAGATCGCGTCCCATTCCTTGTAGAAGCTGTTATTTCTCGGATAGTAGCCGTGGGCGTAGGACGGCGCCGCGCCCCCTTTCACCTCGGCGATGGCATCGATGGCCCAGCCCGGGATCACGCAGGCATTGGGGTCGGCCTGCAGGTCGTCGACGATTTCTTCCACGGTGACGATGCTGTGCTTGGCCGCCAGTACCGCTTCCTTCTGCACCCCGACGATGCCGGAGACCAGCACGTTGCCCTGCCGGTCGGCGCGCTGGGCATGGATGATGCTCACATCGGGCCGCACCGCCGGCACCGCCGCCAGCCGTTCACCGGTGAAAGGGCATTCGATAAAGCGGATCTGCGGGTTCACCTTGGGCAGGTCGCTGCCGATGTAGCCGCGCAGCACCGCCAGCGGCAGGCCGGCGGCACCCGCTTCATAGGCGCAGGCCATGGCGGCGTGGCTGTGTTCGAAAATCTCGAGGGGCTGGGGGTAGCCCTTCTCCACCGCGTCGCGCAGCCGGTGCAGGGAACCCACGCCGGGGTTGCCGCCCCAGGAGAAGATCAGCCGCTCGGCACAACCGGCGCCGATCAGCTGGTCGTAGATAATGTCCGGGGTCATGCGGATCAGCGTCAGCCGGCGCCTTTCCTGACGGATGATTTCATGACCCGCCGCAAAGGGGATCAGGTGGGTAAAACCCTCCATGGCGACGGTGTTGCCGTCCTGGAGGTAACGAGCGACCGCGTCGTGCAGGCTCATGAATTGGGCCATGGGTATCGCCTCCCTGGTGAATTTAGAGTTCGCATTACGAACTTGGGTTTGCATTGCGAACATATTTACACCCATTTACCGAGGCTGGCAAACCCCCGACCCTGTCATTTTTTTGAAATAACAATTAACTGCCTGAAAATAATAAGGTTATTTTTTATCCATCAGAATGATGAAACGGAAGGGGAAACAACAAGTGTTCGTTATGCGAACTTTTGCTACCATGGACGGCAGCCAATCCAGGACGACAACAGCGAGAAAATGATGATCACAGACGACAGGCTCAGCCCCGACAGCCGGGACTTCGTGGCCGCCCTGGCCAGCGGCCTGGAAGTATTGCAGGCCTTCGACCAACAGCACCCGCGCATGACCCTGAGCGAGGTGGCGGCCAAAACCGGCATGGACAGGGCCAAGGCGCGGCGCTTTCTGCTCACCCTGCACGCCCTCGGCTACCTGGACAAGCAACAGCGCCATTTCGCCCTGACCCCGCGAGTGCTGCAGCTGGGCAACGCCTTTCTGGCCGCCAACCCCTACCGGGTGGTGATCCAGCACTACCTGGAGGAGATCACTCGGGAGATCGGCGAGTCCACCTCCCTGGGCGTGCTCGACGGCGACGACGTGGTCTATATCGCCCGCTCCGCCGCCGAGCACCGGCTGATGGCCATTCGCCTGTCGGTGGGCACCCGGCTGCCTGCCGCCTACACCTCCATGGGCCGGGTGCTGCTGGCTCAATTGCCCGAGGCCGAGCTGGCCGCCTGCCTGGCGCGGGTGCCACTGCAGGCCCACACAGAACACAGCATTACCGACCGGGCAGAACTGCGCCGGGCCATCGAGCAGGTGCGCCGCCAGGGCTACGCCATCGTCGATCAGGAGCTGGATTCGGGCCTGCGCTCGGTGGCGGTGCCGGCCTTCGATCAGCGGGGGCAATTGCTCGGCGCCATCAACATCAGCACCAACGCCGCCCGGGTGGACATGGACACCCTCACCGCCCGCTTCCTGCCGTTGCTGCAGGACAAGGCCAGGCAGATTCAGGAAAGCCTGCAGGGCTGAGGGCGCGACCGGCTCAGGGGTAACGCCCGGTCAGCCGGTTTTCCACCAGCTCCGCCAGTATGGTGTTAACCAGCCGCATCGCCGCATTGGGGTTCTCACCCCGGCGGCGGGAGGCGATCACCGGTATGGTGAGCTTTTCGTCCCCCACCGGCACAAACTCCACCCCTTCCCGCTTCAGCTTGTGCACCTGCTCGGGCACCAGGGCAAAGCCCATGTCCGAGGCCACCAGCGACAGCGCCGTCTGCAGATCGTTAACCTGCTGGATCACATTCACTTTCAGGCCCCGGCGGTGAAACAGCCCCTGGGCAATGTCGGCAAAGCTGGGGCCGGAAACGGCAGGAAAGGCCACCATGGGCACCTGCGCCAGCTCTGCCATGGTGGGTGACTGGCGGGTCAGGGGATGGGACGCGGGCAGGGCCGCGATCAGCGGCTCGTTGAACAGCACCTCCTGCTCCACGTCGGCGTCCTCGATGTGCACCCGGCCAAAACCGATGTCGATCTTGCCGCTTTTGAGCGCCTCCACCTGCTCCTGAGTCTTGAGCTCGTGCAGCACGATTTCCAGGTTCTTGTTGCGCCGCAGCCGGCGCACCATAAAGGGCAGCTGGCCGTAAAACACCGAGGGCACAAAACCGATGGCGAACACGGTTTTGCGCAGCTGGGCGATTTGCCGGGTGCCCTCTATGCTGGCGTCCAGCTTGTCCATGATGGTGCGGGCCTGCTGCAGGAAGTACAGCCCCCCCTGGGTCAGCTCCAGCCCCCGTGCCTTGCGAATGAACAGCTGTACCTCCAGCTCCTCTTCCAGTTGCTTGATCTGCCGGGTCAGGGGCGGCTGGGCGATAAACAACCGCTCCGCCGCCCGGGTCAGGTTCAGCTCCTCCGCCACCGCGATGAAATAACGCAGGTGTCTCAGCTCCATCCATACCTCCAGGGTATTGGTTGCGACTTAATCAATATTGGTGGCCATGACAACGCAAATGTAACCTCCTTGCAACACCGAGTTATCACGAACGCGAAAGAGGCCACATGTCAGCAACCATTCAGTCCATCGACGCCATTCTGGTCGACATCCCGACCATACGCCCGCACAAGCTGTCCATGACCACCATGGGCGTGCAGACCATGGTGATCGTGCGTGTTCGGGACTCCGACGGTCTGGAAGGTCTCGGCGAAGCCACCACCATCGGCGGCCTGGCCTACGGCCCGGAAAGCCCCGAAAGCGTCAAGCTGACCATCGACACCTACTTCGCTCCCCTGCTGCTGAACCAGCCGGCGGACGCCATCAATACCTTAAGGGTAAGGCTCAACCGGGCCACTCGCGGCAACAACCTGGCCAAGTCCGCCATTGAAACCGCCCTGCTCGACCTGCTGGGCAAGCGCCTGAACCAGCCCCTGCACCAGCTGCTCGGCGGCGCCGTGCACCAGCACATTCCGGTGCTCTGGACCCTGGCCAGCGGCGACACCGCCCGGGACATTGACGAGGCCAAAAGCCTGATCGCCGCCCAGCGCCACTGCGACTTCAAGCTCAAAATCGGCTCCCGCCCGCTGATGGACGACGTGCGCCATGTGGCGGCCATCAAGGCGGCCGTAGGCGACAGCGCCAGCGTGCGGGTCGACGTCAACCAGGCCTGGGATGAAAGCACCGCCGCCCGGGGCATGGCCGAACTGCAGGCCGCCGGCATCGATCTGGTGGAACAACCCACCCCGATGAAGGACTTCGGCGCCCTGGTGCGGCTGTCGCAAAAATTCCACCTGCCGATCCTGGCGGACGAAGCGGTGGCCGACGCCCGCGACATGTTCGCCCTGGCCTCGGCCGGTTTCTCCGGCTCGGTGGCGCTCAAGATCGCCAAGGCCGGCGGCCCGCTGCGGGCGCTGGAAGTGGCCCATGTGGCCAGCGCCGCCGGCATCGGCCTCTACGGCGGCACCCTGCTGGAAGGCACCATCGGCACCGTGGCCGCCCTGCACGCCTGGTCCACCCTGGACACCCTGCACTGGGGCACCGAGATGTTCGGCCCGCTGCTGCTGAAGGACGACATCGTGACCACGCCGCTAAATTTCCATCGCAACGGCGTCTCCCTGCCCGAAGGGCCGGGCCTGGGCGTCACTATCAACGAAGACAAGTTGGCCGAATACCGCCGCCCGTAACCCGTTGCCAGCTCACCCGCTACAGGAGAAAAACATGCTGTTCAAAGTTGAAATGAAGGTAAATATTCCTCACGACATGCCCGCCGAAGTGGCCGCCGAGATCAAGGCCCGGGAGAAGGCCTACGCCCAGGAGCTGCAGGCTCAGGGCAAATGGCGCCACCTGTGGCGGGTGGCCGGCAGCTACGCCAACGTCAGCATTTTCGACGTGGCCGACAATGCCGAGCTGCAGGACCTGATAAGCGCCCTGCCGCTGTTTCCCTACATGGACATTAGTGTCGCGCCCCTGTGCCGGCATCCGTCCTCCATCCATCAGGATGACCGCTGATTCAACACTCTGTACCCCTACGACCAAATAACAACGCAAGGAGCAAGGCAATGTCCGTCAAGACCATGCACACCCAGGAAGTTAAAGAACTGCTGGAAAAAGTAGCCGGCCTGAACCAGACCGGCGGCAACGAGCGGGTAAAAACCATCGTTCACCGTGTGATGCACGATGTCTTCCAGATCATTGAAGATCTCGACATCACGCCCGAAGAATTCTGGAACGCCGTCTACTACATCAACGACCTGGGCAAGAACGGCGAAGCCGCCCTGCTGGCTCCCGGCCTGGGCATGGACAAGTACCTGGACATCCGCATGGATGCCGAGGACGAGCAGGCCGGCCTGGCCGGCGGTACTCCGCGTACCATCGAAGGCCCCCTTTACGTGGCCGGCGCCCCGGTATCCGAGGGCTTCGCCCGCATGGACGACGGCACTCAGGATGGCGAAACCATGATCCTCACCGGTGTGGTCACCGACGAAAACGGCAAGCCGCTGCCCAACACCCTGGTTGAAATCTGGCACGCCGACCTCAAGGGCGGCTACTCCTACTTCGACAAGTCTCAAAGCGAGTACAACCTGCGTCGCAGCATCCTGACCGATGCCGAGGGCCGCTACACCGCTCAGAGCATTATTCCGTCCGGTTACGGCTGCCCGCCCGAAGGCTCCACCCAGGCTCTGCTCAACCAGCTCGGCCGTCACGGCCGCCGTCCGGCCCACATCCACTTCTTCGTGTCCAAGCCGGGCCACAAGCACCTGACCACCCAGATCAACCTGGCCGGTGACGAGTACACCTACGACGATTTCGCCTTCGCCACCCGCGAAGAGCTGGTGTGTGACGCGGTGCGCATTGAAGACGCCGCCGCCGCCGAGCAATACGGCCTGAACAAACCGTTCACCAAGGTGGAATTCAACATTCAGCTGGTCGTCTCCGACAAACCCGAGCACCAGCAGCGCCACGAGCGCAAACGCGCCCTGGAAGCCTGAACCGTTTAATTCCCATCAAACCAAGAGATTGCCGGCCGCCCACGGTGTGAGCGGCCCGGGAAGACTCACGCCCGACAACGGCATCACATGGAGTGACGACAGATGACTCGCCAACTCGACCGACTTGAAAACAAGATCCGCCACGCGGTGGAAGCCGACGCCCAGAGCGGCCACTACCGCTGCGATCGCAGCATTTTCACCGACCAGGAGCTGTTTGACCTGGAGATGAAGCACATCTTCGAAGGCAACTGGATCTACCTGGCCCACGAGAGCCAGGTGGAAAATCCGGGTGATTACTTCACCACCACCGTCGGCCGCCAGCCGGTGGTGATCACCCGCACCAAGGACGGCGAGCTGCGCGCCCTGCTCAACACCTGCTCCCACCGGGGTGCCACCCTGTGCCGCAAAAAGCGTGGCAACAAGACTTCCTTTACCTGCCCCTTCCACGGCTGGACCTTCAAGAACGACGGTCAGTTGCTGAAGGCACGGGATCAGAAGAAGGGCGGCTACCCGGACAGCTTCAGCACCGATGGTTCCCACGATCTCAAGCAGTTGCCGAAGTTCGAATCCTACCGCGGCTTCCTGTTCGGCAGCCTCAGCGCCGACGTGCAGCCCTTGCGGGAATACCTGGGCGAAACCACCAAGATCATCGACAACATCGTCGATCAGGCGGAAGACGGCCTGGAAGTGCTGCGCGGCAGCTCCACCTACACCTATGAAGGCAACTGGAAGCTGACCGCCGAAAACGGCGCCGACGGCTACCACGTGGGCACGGTACACTGGAACTACCTGTCCACCATGAGCCAGCGCAACTACGAGAAGGGCGGCACCGAGGCGGTGGACGCCAAGAGCTGGTCCAACGAGGGCGGTTTCTATTCCTTCGACAACGGCCACATGATGCTGTGGACCCGGCTCACCAATCCCCAGGTGCGGCCGGTGTACAACCACCTGCAGCGGCTGGAGCAACAGCTGGGCGCGGCCCGGGCCGATGCCATCGTCAATACCACCAAGAACCTGTGCCTGTACCCGAATGTGTACCTGATGGACCAGTTCTCCACTCAGATCCGGGTGCTGCGCCCCATCTCCGTCAACAAGACCGAGATCACCATCTATTGCTGGGCACCGAAGAACGAGCCGGCCGCCGACCGCGCCAAGCGCATCCGCCAGTATGAAGACTTCTTCAACGTCAGCGGCATGGGTACGCCGGACGACCTGGAAGAATTCCGCGCCTGCCAGAACGGCTACCAGGCCAGCGGCCTGAAGTGGAACGACATGAGCCGGGGCGCCGCCCACTGGATCCAGGGCCCGGATGCCGGCGCCGACGCCATCGGCCTCAAGCCCATTCTGAGCGGTGCCAAGCCGGAAGACGAAGGGCTTTATGTCACTCACCACCAGCATTGGGTAAAAGAGATGCTGCAAGCGGTAGAAACCGAGCGTGCACGCATGATTTCCATCACCGAACAGGAGGCTTCCGAATGAGCATGAGCTTCGAACAAATCCAGGCTTTCATTCACCGTGAGGCCCGTTTGCTGGACGACCGCCAGTGGGATCAGTGGCTGCAGTGCTACCACGAAGACGTGATGTACTGGATGCCCGCCTGGGACGACGAGGATCAACTGACCGAGGATCCCCAGACCGAGATCTCGCTGATCTATTACCCGAACCGTAAGGGCCTGGAAGATCGCGTCTACCGCATCAAGACCGAGCGCTCCGGCGCAAGCTCCTTGCCGGAGCCGCGCACCACCCACCTGACCACCAACCTGGAGATCCTGGAGCAGGAAGGCACTACCGTGAAGCTGCGCTTCAACTGGCAGACCAACAGCCACCGCTACAACCAGACCCAGAGCTTCTTCGGCACCTCCTTCTACACCCTGGATACCAGCGGTGAGCAGCCGGTGATCACCGAGAAGAAGATCGTCCTGAACAACGACTACATCAATCAAGTGATTGATATCTATCACCTGTAACCGGTGGGGAGAGGATCATGAGCTACAACATAGCCCTCAACTTCGAAGACGGCGTCACCCGCTTCATCAACTGCAACCCGGGGGAAACCGTGCTGGACGCGGCCTACCGCAACCAGATCAAGCTGCCCATGGACTGCTCCGACGGCGTCTGTGGAACTTGCAAGGGCAGTTGCCGCCAGGGCAACTTCGACCTGGGCGACGACTACATTGACGAGGCCCTGACCGAGGAGGAAGTGGCCGAGGGTAAGGTGCTCACCTGCCAGATGGTGCCCTCCAGCGACTGCGTGGTGGAGATCCCCGCCCCCTCCACCCTGTGCAAGACCGGCCAGGTGGAGTTCGGCGGCACCCTGGCCGAGGTCAACCTGATCTCCCCCACCGCCATCGAACTCAAGGTGAACGCGGACCAGGAGATCCCCTTCCTGCCGGGCCAGTACGTCAACATCAAGGTGCCGGGCAGCGAGGAAAGCCGCGCCTACTCCTTCAGCTCGCGCCCGGGCAGCCGGGAGCTGAGCTTCCTGATCCGCAACGTGCCGGGCGGCCTGATGAGCTCCTGGCTGGTGGGCCAGGCCCGGGCCGGCGACCGGCTGAGCCTGACCGGCCCCATGGGGGTGTTCTACCTGCGCCCGGTGGCGCGTCCGGTGCTGATGCTGGCCGGCGGTACCGGCCTGGCGCCCTTCCTGGCGATGCTGGAAGAACTGAAGGTGAAAGGCTGCGACCAGCCGGTGCACCTGATCTACGGCGTGACCAACGACGACGACCTGGTCGGGATCGAGGCGCTGGAGCGCTTCGCCGCCGAGATCGAACATTTCAGCTTCAAGACGGTGGTGGCCAGTCCCGACAGCGCCCACCCGCGCAAGGGCTATGTCACCAACCATATGGAAGACGCTCCCCTCCAGCACGGCGAGGTGGACGTCTACCTGTGCGGTCCGCCGCCCATGGTGGACGCGGTGCTGGGCTACTTCCGGGAGCAGGGCATTCAGCCCACGTCCTTCCACTACGAGAAGTTCAGCCCCAGCGTGGCGGCCGTCGCGGAGCAGGTGGCATGAGTGCCCGCTTCACCGGCCGAGTGATGGTGATCACCGGCGCCGCCCAGGGCATAGGCCGGCGGGTGGCCGAGCGGGCGGCGGCAGAAGGCGCCCGCCTGGTGCTGGCGGATCTGGCGGATTACGTGCACGAACTGGCGGCCGCACTCGAACAACAGGGCACCGAGGCCCTGGCGGTGCAGGCCGATCTGGAAACCTGGGACGGGGCCGAGACCCTGATGACCAAAGCCCATGAACGGTTCGGCCGCATTGATGTGCTGGTCAACAACGTAGGCGGCACCATCTGGGCCCAGCCTTACGAGCACTACAGTCCGGAGCAGATCCAGAAGGAAATCCAGCGCTCCCTGTTTCCCACCCTGTGGTGCTGCCGGGCGGTGCTGCCCTACATGGTGGCGCAGCAGGGCGGCGCCATCGTCAATGTGTCGTCGGTGGCCACCCGCGGCCTGATGCGGGTGCCCTACGGCGCCGCCAAGGGCGGGGTCAACGCCATGACCGTTAACCTGGCGTTTGAATACGCCGAACACGGCATTCGGGTCAACGCCACCGCGCCGGGCGGCACCGAGGCGCCGCCCCGGCTGACCCCGCGCAACAACGAGGCTCAGGGCGAGCGCGAGCAGCAGTGGTACCAGACCCTGGTCGAGCAGACCAAATCGACCAGCCTGATGCACCGCTACGGCACCCTGGACGAACAGGCCGCGGCCATTTTGTTCCTGGCCTCCGACGACGCCAGCTATATCACCGGCACCATTCTGCCGGTGGCCGGTGGCGATCTCGGCTGATAAACCAACAGGGCTGCCCGAGGATGGGTGGCCTTTTTTTTGCCCGCAGGGGCCAATCCGACTCCTGGATTAAGGAAAAACACGGAGTAATACCCGATGAGACAAGTAGATGTAAACCAGACCATAGACAACGCCAGCTTTACCCCCTTCCACTGGAGGGTGTTGTTCTGGTGTACCCTGATTATCATTTTCGACGGCTACGACCTGGTCATTTACGGGGTGGTGCTGCCGTTGCTGATGGATCAGTGGCAACTCAACCCCTATGTGGCCGGCCTGCTGGGCAGCAGCGCCCTGTTCGGCATGATGTTCGGGGCCATGGGCTTTGGCATGCTGTCGGACCGGCTGGGCCGCAAAAAAACCATACTGATGTGCGTGGTGCTGTTCAGCCTCACCACTGTGCTCAACGGCCTGGCCAGCAACGCCTGGCAGTTTGGCCTGCTGCGCTTTATCGCCGGTCTCGGCATTGGCGGCGTCATGCCCAATGTGGTGTCGCTGATGAGCGAATACTCGCCGAAGCGAAGCCGCAGCACCCTGGTGGCACTGATGTTCAGCGGCTACGCGGTGGGCGGCATGATGTCCGCCGGTCTCGGTATCTGGATAGTGCCCAACTACGGCTGGGAGGTCATGTTCTACCTGGCCATTGTGCCCCTGCTGCTGCTGCCGCTGATGATCAAATTCCTGCCCGAGTCGGTGGCCTTTCTGATGGCCCAAAACCGCCAGGAAGAGGCCCGGGTACTGCTGCAGAAGGTGGCGCCCCAGCAACAGATCACCGACCGGGATGAGCTGGTGGTGCCCAAGGTCGAAGTGAAGAAGGCGCCGGTGCTGGAGCTGCTGCGCGGCGGCCGTACCCTCAGCACCCTGATGTTCTGGACCGCCTTCTTCTGCTGCCTGCTGATGGTCTATGCCCTGGGCTCCTGGCTGCCCAAGCTGATGTCCGCTGCCGGTTACGAGCTGGGCTCCAGTCTGATGTTCCTGATGGTGCTCAACATCGGTGCCATCGTCGGTGCCGTGGGCGGCGGCTGGCTGGCCGATCGCTTCTCGCTGCGCTCGGTGCTGGCCAGCTTCTTTATGCTGGCTTCCGCCTCCCTGGTGCTGCTCGGCTACCCCCACCCCATGTGGCTGCTGTACAGCCTGATGGCCGTGGCCGGCGCCACCACCATCGGCTCGCAGATCCTGCTGTATGCCTATGTGGCCCAGTTCTACCCGGCCGACATCCGCTCTACCGCTCTGGGCTGGGCGTCGGGCATCGGCCGTAACGGCGCCATCGTCGGGCCTCTGTTGGGCGGCACCCTGCTGGCCCTGGCGCTGCCGCACCAGATGAACTTCCTGGCCCTGGCGATTCCCGGCGCCATCGCCACCGTCGCCATCGCCTTGGTGGGCCGGCGCGTTGGCGCCAGCCAGCCCGCCGCTGAGGCCGGTGCGGCGACCCAGGGCTAAACCCTGGCGGCGATGATCATGGCCCCGGCCTTGTGCCGGGGCCATACTATTTCTCTTGTTTTCACAGGAGCCGGATATGACCTCTTTTGTGCGTGATCTGTCGCTGCCGGCGGTGGCCGCCGGCTTTCTGGCGGTGCTGGTGTCCTACGCCGGGCCGCTTGCCATCTTCTTCCAGGCCGGCGCCAGCGCCGGCGTGCCCCCGGCCATGATGACCTCCTGGGTGTGGGCCATTTCGATTGGTGCCGCCGTGTCCGGCATGGTGCTGTCGTTCTGGCTCAGGGCGCCGGTGGTCACCGCCTGGTCGGCCCCGGGCACCGCCCTGCTGGTGACCCTGTTTCCCGACTTGTCCCTCAACGAGGCGGTGGGCGCCTACCTCACCGCCGCCGCCATCACCCTGGTGATCGGCCTGTCCGGCAGTTTCGACGCCCTGGTGCGCGCCATTCCCAGGGGCGTGGCCGCCGGCATGATGGCCGGCATCCTGTTCCAGTTCGGGGCGGGCGCCTTCACCGCCATCGACGGCTCCCCCGCCCTGGCCCTCGGCATGCTGGCCGCCTATCTGCTGGGCCGCCGGTGCTGGCCCAAGTACAGCCTGATCCTGCTGTTGCTGACCGGCATTGGACTGGCGGTGGCGCTGGAAGGGGCCTCCCTGGCTGGCCTGCGCTGGGAGCTGGCCACCCCGCAGCTGATCAAACCGGAATGGTCGCTGGCCGCCACCCTGAGCCTGGCGCTGCCGCTGGTGCTGGTCAGCCTGTCTGGCCAGTTCCTGCCGGGCATGGCCATCTTGCAGGGCGCCGGCTACCGGGTGCCGGCCCGGCCGGTGCTCGCCGTGACCAGTCTGGCGTCTTTGCCCATGGCGCTGTTCGGTGGCATCAGCATAGTGGTGGCGGCCATCACCGCCGCCATCTGCGCCGGCAAGGACGCCCATGAAGACCCCGGGCGGCGCTATGTGGCCGGGGTGTTCAATGGCGTTTTCTATCTGGTGGGCGGCCTGTTCGCCGGCACCATAGTGAGCCTGTTCACCTCGCTGCCGGTGGCCTTTGTGGCGGTGCTGGCCGGCCTGGCGCTGCTCGGCGCCATCGGCGGCAACCTCACCGCCGCGCTGGAACAGCCAAAAGGGCGGGAAGCGGCGCTGATCGCCTTTATCGTCACCGCCTCGGGGCTGTCGCTGTTCGGGCTGTCGTCGGCCCTGTGGGGCGTGGTGTTCGGCCTGACCGCCCATCTGGTGCTGGACGGACGCATCGCCCTGCCCCGGGCGCGACCGGCGGCCGACGAAGAAAAAGCCTCCTGATCAGGGCGGGTCCGGTGTCGGATCCGCCATCATATATCCACTTTTGCTTATATATTCCAAAAGCAACTATCAAAGATGCTTTAAATATCTTTTGCGCATATTAGACTCGAACGCAGAATTTATTTTTCGTTTGGAGTGGAATCATGCGCACATCCCTTCTGGCTTCCGTGCTGTTTGCCGCCGGCCTCGGTGCCACCCTGCCCCTGCAGGCCAAGGAGCTGCTCAACAGCAGCTACGACATCGCCCGCGAGCTGTTTGCCGAAATCAACCCGGTGTTTGTGAAACACTGGCAAGAGCAAACCGGTGAAACCCTGGAGATCAAGCAATCCCATGCCGGTTCATCCCGCCAGGCCCAGGCCATTTTACAGGGCCTGCGCGCCGACGTGGTGACCTACAACCAGACCACCGACGTGGATGTGCTGCACCAAAAAGGCCAGCTGATCCCCGCCGACTGGAAGGCCCGCCTACCCAACGACAGCTCCCCCTACTACTCCACCATGGCGTTTCTGGTGCGCAAGGATAACCCCAAGCAGGTGCAGGGCTGGGACGATCTGACCCGGGAAGACGTCCAGCTGGTATTCCCCAACCCCAAAACCTCCGGCAACGGCCGTTATACCTACCTGGCCGCCTGGGGCGCCGCCCACAAGGCCTTTGAGGGTGACGAGAGCAAAATCCGCGAGCACATGGGCAAGCTGGTGAAGCAGGTGGCGGTGTTCGACACCGGCGGCCGGGGTGCCACCACCACCTTTGTGGACCGTGGCATTGGTGATGTGCTGATCACCTTTGAATCGGAAGTGAACAACATCATTGCCCAGTACCCGGATCAGGGCTTTGAGCGGGTGGTACCGCCGGTGGATGTGCTGGCCGAGTTCCCGGTGACCTGGATTGACCGCAACGTGGAGCGCAACGGCACCGCCGATGCCGCCAGGGCCTATCTGGAGTTCCTCTATACCCCCGAGGCCCAGCGCATTCTGGCCAGCTACAACTACCGGGTGCATAACGAGACAGTGGCCGCCGAAGTGGCCGATCAGTTCCCGGCCACCGAGCTGTTTACCGTGGAAGAGATCTTTGGTGGCTGGGAGCAAGCCATGCAGGATCACTTCTCTAATGGCGGCAGCCTGGATCAGCTGCAAGCCGAGGCCCGCTAAGCCATGGCGGCGTTGCTGGGTGCTTCCAAGCGGGTGCTGCCGGGCTTTACCCTGAGCCTGGGCACCAGCCTGCTGTTCGTCAGCCTGATCATATTGCTGCCGCTCACCGGTCTGGTGATCAACACCAGCCAGATGGGCTGGGAGCAATACTGGCAGGTGGTGACCGACCCGCGGGTGGTGGCCACCTATAAGGTGACCCTCAGCGCCGCCGCCGTGGCCAGTCTGTTCAACATGGCTTTTGGCCTGCTGATGGCTTGGATCCTCACCCGCTACCGTTTTCCCGGCCGGGCCCTGCTCGACGGCCTGATGGACCTGCCCTTTGCCCTGCCCACGGCGGTGGCCGGCCTGACCCTGGCCTCGCTGTTTGCTACCAATGGCTGGTACGGCGCCTGGCTGGCGGAGTTGGGTATCAAGGTGTCCTACACCTGGGTGGGCATCGTCGTGGCCATGGTGTTTACCAGCGTGCCCTTTGTGGTGCGCACCGTGCAGCCGGTGCTGGAAGATCTGGGCCCGGAATATGAAGAAGCCGCCGCCACCCTGGGGGCCAGCCCCTGGCAGGCCTTTACTCGCGTAGTACTGCCCGAGCTGCGTCCGGCACTGTTTACCGGCACCGCGCTGTCCTTTACCCGCAGCCTGGGGGAGTTTGGTGCGGTGATCTTTATTGCCGGCAACATGCCCTGGCAGACCGAAATCACTTCGCTGATGATCTTTATTCGGTTGCAGGAGTTCGACTACGCCGCCGCCAGCGCCATTGCCAGCCTGGTGCTGATGGCTTCATTTGTGCTGCTGTTTGCCATCAACACCCTGCAAAGCCGCTTTATGCGCCGCATTCGAGGTAACGCCTGATGGAACAGACCCTCACGTTCAAGGCTTCCCGCCCCTGGGGCCGCTGGCTGCTGATTGGCACCGGTGTGGTGCTGACCCTGCTGTTACTGGTGGTGCCGATGATTGCCATCTTTGCCGGCGCTTTGGCCGCCGGTGTGGGTGGCGTGATCGACAACCTGGCTGAGCCCGACATGCTGCACGCCATTGGTCTGACCCTGCTGGTGGCGGCCATTACCGTGCCCATCAACCTGGTGTTCGGCACCCTGCTGGCCTGGCTGGTGACCCGCTTTCGCTTTCCCGGCCGCCAGCTGCTGCTGACCCTGATGGACGTGCCCTTTGCGGTGTCGCCGGTGGTGGCCGGCCTGCTTTACCTGCTGATGTACGGCGTCAACGGTCCGGTGGGCGGCTGGCTCGACGGCCACGATATGCAGCTGATGTTTGCCTGGCCCGGCATTGTGATGGTGACGGTGTTCGTAACCTGCCCCTTTGTGGTGCGGGAGCTGGTGCCGCTGATGAGCAGCCAGGGCACCGACTCGGAAGAGGCCGCCGTGCTGCTGGGGGCCAGCGGCTGGCAGCTGTTCCGCAAGGTCACCCTGCCCAATATTCGCTGGGCGCTGCTGTACGGGGTGATCCTCACCAACGCCCGGGCGGTGGGCGAGTTTGGTGCCGTGTCGGTGGTGTCCGGCGGTATTCGCGGCGAAACCAACACCCTGCCGCTGCATGTGGAGCTGCTGCACCAGGACTACAACGCCGTGGGTGCCTTTACCGCCGCCGCTCTGCTGACCCTGATGGCAGTGGTCACCCTGATGATCAAATCTTATCTCGAGTGGCGTCTGCACAGCGCCAGTGAACAGGAGTAACCGGCATGAGCATTCGCATTGACGGCATTCAGAAATCCTTCGGCAAGACCCAAGTGCTGCACGACATCGACCTGGATCTGCCCAGCGGCCAGCTGGTGGGGCTGCTGGGGCCGTCGGGCTCGGGCAAGACCACGCTGCTGCGCATCATTGCCGGGCTGGAGCAGGCCAATGCCGGTCGCATTCACTTCAGCGGCACCGACGTAACCGGACTGCACGCCCGGGATCGCAAGGTGGGCTTTGTGTTTCAGCATTACGCCCTGTTCCGCCATATGACGGTGTTCGACAACATCGCCTTTGGCCTGACCATCAAGCCGAGAAAGGAACGCCCGTCCGCCGCCGAAATCAACACCCGAGTGGGCAAGCTGCTGGAAATGATCCAGCTGTCGCACCTGGCCGACCGCTTTCCGTCTCAGCTGTCCGGTGGACAGCGCCAGCGGGTGGCCCTGGCCCGGGCGCTGGCGGTGGAGCCTCGAGTACTGCTGCTGGACGAGCCCTTTGGTGCGCTCGATGCTCAGGTGCGCAAGGATCTGCGCCGCTGGCTGCGCCGGCTGCACGACGATCTGCACTTCACCAGTGTGTTTGTGACTCACGATCAGGAAGAGGCGCTGGATGTGTCGGATCAGGTGGTGGTGATGAGCCAAGGCCGCATTGAGCAGATTGGCAGCCCCAACACCGTGTGGCAGCAGCCCGCCAGCCGCTTTGTGCTGGAATTTCTGGGCGAGGTGGCCAAAATCGATGGCGCGCTGGCCGGCGGCCGTTTTCGCGTGGGCGACCATGGCCTGGCGCTGCCGGCGGCGGCGCAACACAGCGGAGCCGCCAGCTGGTATCTGCGCCCCCACGAGATCGGCCTGCAGGCCGAAGCAAGCACCAGCCATCCGCTGCCGGTGCGGGTCACCGACGTTAACCCCCGCGGCGCCATGGTGCATCTGGAGCTGGAGCCCGCCGGCTGGCCGGGCCCGCTGCTGGAAGCGGAGCTGCCCCAGCATCAGCTAAGTAATGTCGAGCGGGGACAGACCCTGTATCTGGGGGGCCAGCAGGGCCGCCTCTACGCCGGCGACCGGCAACTCACCGAAAGCAAGCTGGCGTTATCGGCCTGAAAAGGCCGTGAGGAGTGAGGTGAAAAAACGTGAGGAGACGCTCTCCTCACACCTTACCCCTCACTGGAATTAAATACCCCAGATGACAGGTAGCGGTCGCCCCGGTCGCAGATAATGGCCACGATCACGGCGTTATCCACTCGCTCTGCCAGCTTGAGCGCGCCGGCCACGGCACCGCCGGAGCTGACCCCGCAGAAGATGCCTTCTTCCCGCGCCAGGCGCAGCATGGTCTCCACCGCTTCTCCTTCACTGATATCCAGCACCTGGTCTACCCGGCTTCTGTCGAAAATGCCCGGCAGATAGGCCTCGGGCCAACGACGAATGCCCGGAATATGGCTGCCTTCGCAGGGCTGCAGGCCCACAATCTGCACCTCAGGGTTCTGGCTTTTAAGGTACTGGGACACGCCCATGATGGTGCCGGTGGTGCCCATGCTGGACACAAAGTGGGTAATACGGCCGTCGGTTTGTTGCCAGATCTCGGGGCCAGTGGAGAGCAGGTGGGCCTCGGGGTTGTCCGGGTTGTTGAACTGGTCAAGGATCACGCCCTTGCCCTCGGCGGCCATTTGTTCCGCCAGATCCCGGGCGCCTTCCATGCCTTCTGCCTTGCTCACCAGAATAAGCTCGGCACCATAGGCCCGCATCGAGGCCTTGCGCTCCTCGGTGGAGTTGTCGGGCATGATCAGCACCATGTGGTAGCCCTTGATGGCGGCGGCCATGGCCAGGGCAATGCCGGTGTTGCCGCTGGTGGCTTCAATCAGGGTATCGCCAGGCTTGATGGTACCGCGCAGCTCGGCCTGTTGAATCATGTTCAGAGCCGGCCGATCCTTGACCGAACCGGCGGGGTTATTGCCTTCCAGCTTGACCAGTACTCGGCTATTGGTGTGATTGGCCATGCGCTGCAGGCGCACCAGCGGCGTGTTGCCGACATAATCCTCAATGGTCGGAAATGACATGGGTAATCCTTGGCTGCGGTTTCTGCAGCTAGTGTACCTCTGAAAACCGGGGCAAGTTAAGGGCTCGGAATAAATCGCCCGGGCGGGCTTGCGCCCGGATCAGCGCGGCATAATAATTCGCCGGTTCTGTTCACGGAGAGCCCTTATGCCGCCACTGTCCATTACCATCAGCCTGCTGATCCTCAGCAACATCTTCATGACCTTCGCCTGGTACGGGCACCTGAAAAACATGCAGCACAGCCCCTGGATCTGGGCCGCCCTGATCAGCTGGGGCATCGCCCTGTTCGAATACCTGCTGCAGGTGCCCGCCAACCGCATTGGCGCTCAGGTGGTCAATGTGGGTCAGCTCAAGATCCTGCAGGAGGTGATCACCCTGTCGGTATTCGTGCCCTTTTCCATGCTCTACCTGAAAGAGCCCTTTCGTATGGACTTTGTCTGGGCCGGGCTCTGCCTGCTGGGCGCGGTGTTTTTTATGTTCCGCGAACGGCTGTTTGGCTGAATCAGCGGCTTAACGCCAGCCGGGCCCCCAGCACCATCATCAGCACGCCGGACAACCGCCCCAGGTAAACGGAAAAGCGTTCACGGCCGGCCAGACTGCGCTGCAGCCGCTGGCCCAGCAGGCCGTAGGCGCCGTTGCACAGGGTGGCGGTGAGGGTAAACACCAGCCCCAGCAGCAGCAGTTGCCACGGCACCGAGCCGCCTTCCACGGTGACAAACTGGGGCAGAAACGCGAGGAAAAACAGCGCCACCTTGGGGTTGAGCAGGCCCACGGTCAGCCCCTGCCTGAAAATACGCCAGCCGCTCTGCGCACCGGCCGCCGCCGGCAGGGTCAGCCGGCTGGCACTGCGCAGGCTGGTCCATCCCAAGTACAGCAGGTAGGCCGCCCCCGCATACTTGATCAGGGTAAAGGCGGTGGCCGACTGCAGCACCAGCGCCGACAGCCCCACCACCGCCAGCAGGGTATGCCCCAGATACGACACCCCCAGCCCCAGTGCCGCCAGCAGGCCGGCCCGGCGCCGACCCCCCAGCGCCTGGGACAGAATAAAAAAGATATCTGGTCCCGGCGTCAGGTTCAGCGCCAGGCAGGCGGGAATAAACAACAACCAGATTTCCATCACAGTCTCCGTTCAGGCTTGTCGGCGGTCAACACAATAAGGGTCACAGGCTGATAATATGCTACAAACTCCGCTATACCGCCACAGATCCTATTTGAGGAGACAGCCATGCCGCAGCAAGGACTCGACGCCCTGTTCAGGCCCGCCAGTATTGCCGTGATTGGTGCCTCGCACCGGGATAACGGCGCCGGCAAACTGGTGATGAAAAACCTGCTGGCCGGCAACTTCAGCGGTCCGGTGATGCCGGTCAACCCCAAATACGAGGCAGTGGCCGGGGTCATGGCCTACCCCGATATCGCCAGTCTGCCGCGCATTCCGGATCTGGCCATTATCTGCACGCCGGCCGATAAAAATCCGGCCATTATCGAACAGCTGGGCCAAAAGGGCTGCAAAGCCGCCATTATTCTCGCCGCCGGCACCAGCAGCAGCCAGCTGGATCAGATGAAGGCCAGCGCCCGGGAGCACCGCATGCGCCTGCTAGGCCCCAACAGCATGGGAGTAATACTGCCCCACCTGGGGCTGAATGTGAGTTTTGCGCCTTTCCCGGCCAAACCGGGCCGAATTGCCTTTGTGTCGCAATCTTCTGCGGTGTGCGCCACCATTCTGGACTGGGCCCGGCACAATGACATCGGCTTTTCCCACTTTATCTCCCTGGGCGACGCCTGCGACATCGACTTCGCCCAGTTGCTCGACTATCTGGCCCGGGACCGGCACACCAATTCCATTTTGCTGTACATGGACGCGGTGCAGGATGCCCGCGCCTTTATGTCGGCGGCCCGGGCCGCTTCCCGCAACAAGGCGGTGCTGGTGGTCAAAAGCGGCAAGACCCGCATCGGCGCCCAGCTGGGCCATATTCACACCGGAGGCGACGTGGGCATGGACGCCTCCTACGACGCCGCCATTCGCCGGGCCGGCATGCTACGGGTGCGCGATACCCATGATCTGTTTGCGGCGGTGGAAACCCTGAACCATTCCCACAGCCTGCGGGGCGAGCGGCTGATGGTGCTCACCAACGGCGCCGGTCCGGCCATCAACGCCATCGACACCCTGCTGGCCCGGGGTGGCAAGCTGGCCACCCTCACCGAAGCCACCCATGCGGCCCTCGACCGCGTGTTGCCGCCGTCCTGGTCCCACACCAACCCCATCGACATCGTCGGTGATGCGCCGGTAGAACGCTATGTGGCCAGCCTGCGGGTGCTGCTCGACAGCGACGACTGCGATGCCATTCTGATCATGCATGCGCCTTCGGCCACCGTGAACAGCACCCATGTGGCCAGGGAGCTGATTGAGGTGATCCGAACTCATCCCCGAGCCAGACGCTTTAACATTCTCACCAACTGGTCCGGGGAAACCAGCGTCTTTGAAGCCCGCCGCTGCTTTACCGAAGCCGGCATTCCCACCTACCGCACGCCGGAAAGCGCCGCCGGCGCCTTTATGCACATGGTGGAGTACCGCCGTAACCAGAAACAACTGATGGAAACCCCCGAGTCCATCTCGGACATGCCCAACGACAACGAGACGGTGCGCGGGCTGATCCGCCAGGCCTTTGACGAAGGGCTGCACCAGCTCGACACCCACGAGGTCAGCCGGCTGATGGCCGCCTACGGTATTCAGACCCTGCCCACCTGGATTGCCACCGACGGCACCGAAGCCGCGCATATAGCGGAGCAAATCGGCTATCCGGTGGCGATCAAGCTGCGATCGCCCGACATTGTGCACAAGTCGGAAGTCTCCGGCGTGGTGCTGAACCTGCGCTCGGCGGCGGAAGTGGCCCAGGCGGCGGATGCCCTGCTCGACCGGGTACGGCAAACCTATCCCAGCGCCCGTATTCATGGCCTGATGGTGCAGCGCATGGCGCGCCGGGCCGGCTCCCAGGAGCTGCACATTGCGGTGCGTTCGGATCCGGTGTTCGGCCCGGTGATTCTGCTGGGCGACGGCGGCGTCGATCTGGAAGGGGAAGAGCAGGCCGCGGTGGCCCTGCCGCCACTCAACATGACCCTGGCCCGCTATCTGGTCATTCAGGCACTGAAAAGCGGCAAGGTGCGGGCCAACCGCTCCCAGCAACCACTGGATATGCTGGCGGTCTGCCGAGTGCTGACCCAGGTCTCGCATCTGATCATCGACCATCCGGAGATCACCAGCCTCGACATTCACCCCCTGCTGGCCACCGGCAGCGAACTGGTGGCGCTGGACGTCAGTCTGAAACTGGCTCCCTTTGAAGGAGACGGCCAGGCCCGGCTGGCGATCCGCCCCTATCCCAAGGAGTGGGAGGAGCGCACCCTGCTCAAGGACGGCACCCCCGTGACCCTGAGGCCCATACTGCCCGAAGACGAGCCCGCTCATCAGGATTTTGTCAGCCATGTCACCGACGAAGACCGCTACAAGCGCTTCTTTGCCGATGTGGTGATCGGCCATGAAGAGCTGGCCCACATGACCCAAATTGATTACGACCGGGAAATGGCCTTTGTGGCGGTGGCGAACGACGGCAATATTCTGGGCGTGGTGCGGGCAGTTTCGGATCCCGACAACGACGATGCGGAATTTGCCGTGCTGGTACGCTCGGATCTCAAGGGGGTGGGCCTGGGCCGCATGCTGATGGAAAAGATTATTCGTTATGCCCGGCAGCGCGGTCTGAACAGCCTGAGCGGCATGACCATGCCATCGAACCGGGGCATGGTCATGCTGGCCCGCAAGCTGGGCTTCAAGACAAAAGTACAGCTGGAAGAAGGCATCGTCGAGCTTAAACTGCTGCTGGAACCCGAATGATAAGGCAAACAGCATTGGAGTGCGGGCAGCTTGCCCGCACTGTCTGCGTCATCAAGGCGCAAAGACGAAAAAAGCCCGATACATCAGTATCGGGCTTTTGGAATGGGTGCCTGGCAGTGACCTACTTTCACATGGCAGCTGCCACACTATCATCGGCGCGGTTGCGTTTCACTGCTGAGTTCGGCATGGAATCAGGTGGTTCCACAACGCTATGGCCGCCAGGCATTAAACTTGAATTCGAAAAAAGCTTTGTGATGAATCTGTTTTGTTCTCGAGACTACAAGTCTCTCACACTTCTTGGGTGTTGTATGGTTAAGCCGCACGGGTCATTAGTACAGGTTAGCTACACGCCTCACAGCGCTTCCACACCCTGCCTATCAACGTCCTGGTCTCGGACGGCCCTTTAGAGGCATCAAGTGCCTAGGGATGACTCATCTCGAGGCTCGCTTCCCGCTTAGATGCTTTCAGCGGTTATCGATTCCGAACTTAGCTACCGGGCAGTGCCACTGGCGTGACAACCCGAACACCAGAGGTTCGTCCACTCCGGTCCTCTCGTACTAGGAGCAGCCCCTCTCAATCATCCAACGCCCACGGCAGATAGGGACCGAACTGTCTCACGACGTTCTGAACCCAGCTCGCGTACCACTTTAAATGGCGAACAGCCATACCCTTGGGACCGACTTCAGCCCCAGGATGTGATGAGCCGACATCGAGGTGCCAAACACCGCCGTCGATATGAACTCTTGGGCGGTATCAGCCTGTTATCCCCGGAGTACCTTTTATCCGTTGAGCGATGGCCCTTCCATTCAGAACCACCGGATCACTATGACCTGCTTTCGCACCTGCTCGACCTGTCCGTCTCGCAGTTAAGCTGGCTTATGCCATTGCACTAACCGTACGATGTCCGACCGTACTTAGCCAACCTTCGTGCTCCTCCGTTACGCTTTGGGAGGAGACCGCCCCAGTCAAACTACCCACCAGGCACTGTCCTCATCCCCGATAAGGGGACCAAGTTAGAACATCAAACATACAAGGGTGGTATTTCAAGGTCGGCTCCACGGCAACTGGCGTCACCGCTTCACAGCCTCCCACCTATCCTACACATGTAGGGTCAATGTTCAGTGCCAAGCTATAGTAAAGGTTCACGGGGTCTTTCCGTCTAGCCGCGGGTACACCGCATCTTCACGGCGATTTCAATTTCACTGAGTCTCGGGTGGAGACAGCGTGGCCATGGTTACACCATTCGTGCAGGTCGGAACTTACCCGACAAGGAATTTCGCTACCTTAGGACCGTTATAGTTACGGCCGCCGTTTACCGGGGCTTCGATCAAGAGCTTCACCTTGCGGCTAACCCCATCAATTAACCTTCCGGCACCGGGCAGGTGTCACACCGTATACGTCCTCTTGCGAGTTGGCACAGTGCTGTGTTTTTGATAAACAGTCCCAGCCACCTGGTCACTGCGACTGGCTCAGGCTCCATCCGCGAAGGACTTCACCCGCTCCAGCGTACCTTCTCCCGAAGTTACGGTACTATTTTGCCTAGTTCCTTCACCCGAGTTCTCTCAAGCGCCTTGGTATTCTCTACCCGACCACCTGTGTCGGTTTGGGGTACGGTTCACACACATCTGAAGCTTAGAGGCTTTTCCTGGAAGCAGGGCATCAATGACTTCGGTACCGTAGTACCTTCGTCTCGGGTCTCAGTGTTATGACTCCGGATTTGCCTAAAGTCACCACCTACACCCTTTCACCAGGACAACCAACGCCTGGCCCATCTAGCCTTCTCCGTCCCCCCATCGCAATGTGTGTCAGTACGGGAATATTAACCCGTTTCCCATCGACTACGCCTTTCGGCCTCGCCTTAGGGGCCGACTCACCCTGCCCCGATTAACGTTGGACAGGAACCCTTGGTCTTCCGGCGAGGAGGTTTTTCACCCCCTTTATCGTTACTCATGTCAGCATTCGCACTTCTGATATCTCCAGCATGCTTCACAACACACCTTCGCAGACTTACAGAACGCTCCCCTACCACTCACACATAGTGTGAATCCGCGGCTTCGGTGCCTAGTTTTAGCCCCGTTACATCTTCCGCGCAGGCCGACTCGACCAGTGAGCTATTACGCTTTCTTTAAATGATGGCTGCTTCTAAGCCAACATCCTGGCTGTCTGAGCCTTCCCACCTCGTTTCCCACTTAACTAGGACTTTGGGACCTTAGCCGGCGGTCTGGGTTGTTTCCCTCTTCACGACGGACGTTAGCACCCGCCGTGTGTCTCCCGGATAGTACTTACTGGTATTCGGAGTTTGCATGGGGTTGGTAAGTCGGGATGACCCCCTAGCCCAAACAGTGCTCTACCCCCAGTAGTATTCGTCCGAGGCGCTACCTAAATAGCTTTCGGGGAGAACCAGCTATCTCCCGGTTTGATTGGCCTTTCACCCCCAGCCACAAGTCATCCCCTAATTTTGCAACATTAGTGGGTTCGGTCCTCCAGTTGATGTTACTCAACCTTCAACCTGCTCATGGCTAGATCACCGGGTTTCGGGTCTACTCCTAGCAACTATTCGCCCAGTTAAGACTCGGTTTCCCTACGGCTCCCCTATACGGTTAACCTTGCTACTAAAAGTAAGTCGCTGACCCATTATACAAAAGGTACGCAGTCACCGAACAAGTCGGCTTCCACTGCTTGTACGTACACGGTTTCAGGTTCTATTTCACTCCCCTCACAGGGGTTCTTTTCGCCTTTCC